>NZ_JBEZKG010000002.1:225393-347992 GCF_040651535.1 Streptomyces sp. NPDC048420 | reverse complement strand
AGCCGAGGGGCAGGTGCCGAAGGCGGACGCCGCCGCCACGGGGCGAGCGTCCAAGACGGATGCCACCCGCAAGGGGCAGGCACCGAAGCCGGACGCCGCTGCCGAGGGGCAGGTGCCGAAGGCGGACGCCGCCGCCACGGGGCGAGCGTCCAAGACGGATGCCACCCGCAAGGGGCAGGCACCGAAGCCGGACGCGGCCGCCAAGGGGCAGGCGCCGAAGGCTGGCGCCTCCGCGACCGGTTCCTCCGCGGCTGCCCCTTCCACGAGCGACCCCACCACCGGCGACCCTTCCACCACCCGTCCCTCCGCAGCCGGTTCCTCCACGGCCGCCGCCCCCGGAACCGGCACCTCCGGCTCCGGCTCCGCAGCCTCCCCGGAAAACCCCTCCCGAACCGGCGATCACGAGGCGCCCCGCTCCACCGCCGGAGGCATCTCGCGGCGCGCGCTGCTGGGCACCGCCGGCGCCACTGGGCTCGTCCTCGGTGCGGCCGGCGGGGCCGTGGGCTACGCCGCCGCGCCCGCCCAGGCGACTCCGCTGACCTCCGTGGGCAGCGACGAGGTGATGTTTCACGGGAAACATCAGCCCGGCATCACCGAGGGCCTCCAGGCCCGCGGTCACCTCGTCGCCTTCGACCTGGCGGCGGGCGCGGGCCGCAGGGAGGCCGCCGCTCTGCTGCGCCGCTGGTCGGAAACGGCTCGGAGACTGATGGCGGGGGAGGCGGCGGGGTCCACCGACACGGATGTCGCCCGGGACGCGGGGCCGTCCTCGCTGACGGTGACCTTCGGCTTCGGACACAGCTTCTTCTCCCGGACCGGGCTGGAGAAGCAGCGTCCTGTCGCCCTCGACCCGCTGCCAGACTTCTCCTCCGACCACCTCGACAAGGCACGCAGCAACGGCGATCTGTGGGTGCAGATCGGCGCCAACGACGCGCTGGTCGCCTTCCACGCCCTGCGCGCGATCCAGAAGGACGCGGGCAGCGCCGCGAGGGTCCGCTGGCAGATGAACGGCTTCAACCGGACCCCGGGCGCCACGGCCCACCCGATGACAGCCCGCAACCTCATGGGCCAGCTGGACGGCACCCGCAATCCCAAGCCCAGCGAGTCCGACTTCGACCAGCGGATCTTCGTACCGGCGTCCGCTTCCAAGGACCCGTCGTGGATGGCGAACGGCTCCTACGCCGTCGTACGACGGATTCGGATGCTGTTGGACGACTGGGAGAAGCTCACCCTGGGGGCCCAGGAGGCCGTCATCGGGCGCCGCAAGGCGAACGGGGCCGCGCTGTCCGGGGGCACCGAGACGACCGCGATGGACCTGGAGAAGACGGACGCCAAGGGGGATCTGCTGGTCCCCATCAACGCGCACGCGCGCATCACCCGCCCCGACCAGAACGGGGGCGCGGCCATGCTCCGCCGCCCGTTCTCCTTCCACGACGGCATCGACGCGGACGGGGTACCGGACGCCGGACTCCTGTTCGTGTGCTGGCAGGCGGACCCACTGCGCGGCTTCGTCCCGGTGCAGCGCAAGCTCGACCGCGGCGACGCGCTCTCCCAGTACATCCGGCACGAGTCGAGCGGACTGTTCGCGGTGCCGGGCGGGGCGGCGGAGGGGGAGTACGTGGGGCAGAGGTTGCTGGAGGGGTGAGGCGGGGCGGCACGAGTCAGGGTCGGGGTCAGGGCTCAGGTCGATGTCGGGTCGGGGTCAGGGCCGGGGCCCACGTCGGGGTCGGGGTCGCGCGAACGTCCGCCGTGGCCGCCGGTCACGCCGTTTCACTCAGCGGAGGGGCCCTCGTGAGACATGCGCGCCGCGTTCCACAAGGGCCATTAGGGTGAGGTCATGCCAGCGAGCTATGCGTATCTCGGCCCCGAGGGGACCTTCACCGAAGTCGCGCTGCGGACGCTTCCCGAGACGGCGACCAGGGAGCTGATCCCGTACGTGTCGGTGCAGTCCGCGCTGGACGCGGTGCGCGCGGGTGAGGCCGAGGCCGCTTTCGTGCCGATCGAGAACTCCGTCGAGGGCGGCATCACCACCACCCTCGACGAGCTGGTCGCGGGCGCCCCGCTGATGATCTACCGCGAGGTACTGCTGTCGATCACCTTCGCGCTGCTGGTCAGACCGGGCACCGAACTCGCGGACATCAAGACCGTCTCCGCCCACCCGGCCGCCCAGCCGCAGGTGCGCAACTGGCTGAAGAACAACCTCCCGGACGTCCACTGGGAGTCGGCCGCCTCGAACGCGGACGCGGCCCGGCTGGTCCAGGAGGGCCAGTACGACGCGGCCTTCGCCGGCGAGTTCGCGGCCGCCCGGTACGGGCTCGATGCGCTGGAGACCGGAATCCACGACGCCGAGAACGCGCAGACCAGGTTCGTGCTGGTCGGCCGCCCGGCCCGGCCCGCCGCTCCGACCGGTGCCGACAAGACCTCCGTGGTGCTGTGGCAGCGCGACGACCACCCCGGCGGGCTGCGCGACCTGCTGGGCGAGTTCGCCACCCGCGGCATCAACCTCATGGTGCTGCAGTCCCGGCCCACGGGCGCGGGCATCGGCAACTACTGCTTCTGCATCGACGCCGAGGGGCACATCACCGACCGGCGGGTGGCGGACGCCCTGATCGGGCTGAAGAGGATCTGCCGCGAGGTGCGTTTCCTCGGTTCGTACCCACGTGCGGACAAGGGACCCGAGGATCTGCGGGGGCCGCTCACCGGCACCTCGGACGAGGCGTTCGTGGCGGCCTCGGACTGGGTGGCGCGCTGCCAGGACGGGCGTTTCTGACGCTGCCCGAGGCCGGTCCTACCTGCTGATTTTAGTTATCCACAGGAGTTTTCCACACGTTCGCTTCTCGACCTGGGGACAAGTCGACAACGAAGGGCGACCCTGTCGACAAATCGGCCCTCAGGGCGCTTCTGCGTCCACACGACCGCACGTCACCCTTCGTCCACTGTTTTCCTTTAGTCAATCCTTTGGGGTGACCGCTTTCCACTCGAAAGTATGGGTAAGAAGTGGTTTGCGTCGGGAAACATCGTCGTGATCCCCGGGTTTCGGAGTGATCAATTCCGAAATCCACAGACCCTTCGCACACCCTGTGGATAACTCTTCGACGGGTGTGGATCCCTGTGGACAACCGGACGCCAAGTCCAGGCTCCCGCAAGGGAGTCGAGTCAACCCGACTCCTCGCTCATGCTTCATACCGGGGACCGGAGGCACCTTTCATTGACACGCTCCGCAATTCGCTCATAACGGAACGTAAGTAGCGATTCGGTACGGCAGGAAATAGTGAGTCGTGGGCCCTGTCCCCGCACCGGTAGCCTTGGCCGCGTGATTGACCTTCGCCTGCTCCGTGAGGACCCCGACCGAGTGCGCGCGTCGCAGCGCGCCCGTGGAGAGGACGTCGCCCTCGTCGACGCCCTCCTGTCTGCCGACGAGCGGCGCAGGTCGTCCGGCGTCCGCTTCGACGAGCTGCGTTCCGAGCAGAAGGCGCTCGGCAAGCTCATCCCCAAGGCCTCCGGAGACGAGAAGGCCGAGCTGCTGAAGAAGACGGGTCAGCTCGCCGCCGACGTCAAGGCGGCCGACGCCGAGCAGAACGAGGCCGACGAGGAGACCAAGCGCCTCCTGCTCCAGCTCGGCAACCTCGTCCACCCCGACGTCCCGGTCGGCGGCGAGGAGGACTTCGTCGTCCTGGAGACGCACGGCACCATCCGTGACTTCGGCGCCGAGGGTTTCGAGCCCAAAGACCACCTGGAGCTCGGCGAGGCGCTGGGCGCCATCGACGTCGAGCGCGGCGCCAAGGTGTCCGGCTCGCGCTTCTACTACCTGACAGGTGTGGGCGCGCTCCTGGAGCTGGCGCTCGTCAACGCGGCGATCGCGCAGGCCACGGAGGCCGGCTTCACGCCGATGCTGACCCCGGCCCTGGTCCGCCCGCGCGCGATGGAGGGCACCGGCTTCCTCGGCCAGGCCGCGGAGAACGTGTACCACCTGGAGAAGGACGACTACTACCTGGTCGGCACCTCCGAGGTCCCGCTCGCCGCGTACCACATGGACGAGATCCTCGACGCCGACAAGCTCCCGCTGCGCTACGCCGGCTTCTCGCCGTGCTTCCGCCGCGAGGCCGGCACCTACGGCAAGGACACCCGCGGCATCTTCCGCGTGCACCAGTTCGACAAGGTCGAGATGTTCTCGTACGTGGCCCCCGAGGACGCGGAGAACGAGCACAAGCGGCTCCTGGACTGGGAGAAGCAGTGGCTGACCGGCCTCGAACTGCCCTTCCAGGTCATCGACGTGGCCTCCGGCGACCTGGGTGCCTCCGCCTCCCGCAAGTTCGACTGCGAGGCGTGGATCCCGACCCAGGGCAAGTACCGCGAGCTGACCTCGGCCTCCAACTGCGACGGCTTCCAGGCCCGCCGCCTGTCCGTCCGCATGCGTGACGGCAAGAAGGTCCAGCCGCTGGCGACGCTCAACGGCACGCTGTGCGCCGTCCCGCGCACCATCGTGGCGATCCTGGAGAACCACCAGCTGGCCGACGGCTCGGTGCGGGTGCCCGAGGTGCTGCGTCCGTACCTGGGCGGCCGGGAGCTGCTGGAGCCGGTCGCCAAGTGAGTTTCCCCTATCGGCTGATCGCGACCGACCTCGACGGAACGCTCCTGCGCTCCGACGAGTCGGTCTCGCGGCGCACCCGGGACGCCCTCGCCGCGGCCACCGCCGAGGGCGCCGCCCACATCGTCGTCACCGGACGCGGTGTCCGCTGGACGCGGCACATCCTCGACGACCTCGGCTACCAGGGCCTCGCGGTCTGCGGACAGGGCTCGCAGGTCTACGACGCCGGCGAGCACCGTCTGCTGACATCGGTGACGCTGGACCGGCAGCTGGCGGCGGTGGCCCTCGCGAAGATCGAGGCGGAGATCGGCCCGCTGTTCCTGGCGGCGAGCCGCAGCGGCCTCGACGGAGACGTGCTGGTCGGTCCGGGGTACACGGTGACGGGCGCACTGCCGTCGATTCCGTTCACGGACGCGTCCGACCTGTGGGCGGCCCCGCTGAGCAAGATCTACATACAGCATCCGGAGCTGTCGGACGACGAGTTGGCTCAGGCCGCGCTGCGGGCCGCGGGCGGCTTCGTCACGGTCGCGCTGGCCGGTCCGGGCATCGTCGAACTGCTCCCGCTGGGCCTGTCCAAGGCGACCGGCCTGTCCCTGGCGGCCCGCCGCCTGGGCGTGAAGGCCGCGGACACGATCGCCTTCGGTGACATGCCCAACGACATCCCCATGTTCGCCTGGGCGTCGTACGGCGTGGCGATGGCGGACGCCCACGAGGAGCTCAAGGCGGTGGCCGACGAGGTGACGTCCTCCAACGAGGAGGACGGGATCGCGGTGGTCGTGGAACGGCTGTTGGGCTGACGGCCTGCTGCAGGCACTCCCTGCCAGGGGGAGCCCGGCCAAGTCCCAGTGACAACGTCTCGCGGAGGATGCACGGATCGAACGTGCGCGGGCTTTTCAACCCGACCTTGGCTTAGCAAGCCAGTGCCTTACCACTCGGCCAATCCTCCGGGTGGGCGGCCTCACGCGAGAGCGACATCGCGTGCTCGAAGCGGCCGCCCCGGGCAGGTCCCTCGGGTGAACTCGACGGTGGCGTAACTACACCGGAGTCCTCCGCGGGCCGCCCCGACGGGAGCTGGACGTACTGTCGTGCATGGACATCGTCCGGCTCCTCTCCCAGATCGTGTGAACACAACCATCGTGCCGGTACACCGAGTTGGGCGCCACTGAATTAAACGGCCGGGTGTTCGAACTATCGGCGTCCCCAACGCTTGCGGCGCTTACTGAAGAACCACCCCGCGGGCGGCTCGTCAGAGCGCCAGGGCTGTGGCTCCGGCGACTCCTGGCGCCAGCGCGCGGCGAGCATACGGGCCCGGGCAGACGGCTCGGAGGTCTCGGCGGAGCGTATGAAGTCCTCGTCCAGCACGAGGTCGTCCCAGTCGTCTGCCATGCCCGTTCCCTTCAACTCACAGCCCGACATCCCCATTTGTCCAGTGTGACCGGACATCGGTGAAGTCCCTGTCAATAAGCCCGGCGTCAGGGGCGGGCGCCCCTACTCCTCGCCCGCCAGCGTCAGCGAGCGCAGCTTCTGTCCCGCGTACCAGGTGGCGAGGACGGTCACGACGACCAGCAGCACGGTGGCCGTCGGCAGTCCTACGTCCGAGGTGACCAGGTCCCCGCCCGCGACCTTGTGGGCGACGGCCAGCGACCACTGCTGGACGCTCAGGGTCTTCGCCCCGGCGACCAGGGAGCCGAACAGGGCCTCCCAGACCAGCGCGTAGACGAGGCCGAAGACCACCGCGTGCCGGGACACCGTGCCGAGCAGCAGGAAGAGCGCCGCGTAGGCGATCGAGGAGACCAGCGCGGCCACCGTGTAGGCGACGGCGATCTGCTGGCCGTTGCCGTTGAGGATGAGGCCCGCGACGAACGTGGGCAGCGCCGAGAACACCATCGTCACGGCGACCGCCACGATCAGCTTGGTGAAGATGATCGTCGGCCGCTTGATCGGCTTGGACAGCAGGTACACCACCGAGCCGTCGTCGATCTCCGGTCCGATCGCACCGGTGCCCGCGATGACACCGATGATCGGCACCATCGTGGCGAGCGCGAGCCCGCCCAGCAGGTCGGAGGCCGTCTGGTCGTCGGCGCCGACCAGACCGCGCACGATCACGGAGATCACGATCAGCAGCAGGGGCAGGGCGCCCAGGATGAGGGCCCGGCGGCGGCCGAGCAGGGCCCGGTAGGTGAGTCGGGCGACTGTGGGGTCGTACATCTTCGGCCTCCTACGCCGCGACGAGATACGAGAAGACGGACTCGAGGGACTCGTCGGACGGCGAGACCGTGAGCAGCCGGATGCCGTGGTCGCGCGCGACCCTTGGCAACAGCGCGGTGAAGCGGCCGAAGTCGACGGCCTGGATGTGCAACGCGCCCTCCGCCAGGTCGACTTCGATGCCGGACGTCGACGGGTCGGCGATCAGCGCGGCCGCGAGGGCCCGGTCGTCGCTGGAACGCACCAGGTAGCGGTGCGGTCGGTCGGTCATCAGGCGGCGGATCTTGCGGAAGTCACCGCTGGCCGCGTGCCGTCCTGCGACGACGACCTCGATGTGCCAGGCGAGCTGCTCGACCTCTTCGAGGATGTGGGACGAGAACAGGACCGTGCGACCCTCGTCGCCCATGCGGCGCAGCAGGTCCATGAGCTGCATGCGCTGGCGCGGGTCCATGCCGTTGAAGGGCTCGTCGAGCAGCAGCAGCGAGGGGTCGTGGACCAGGGCGGACGCCATCTTCACGCGCTGGCGCATGCCCTTGGAGTACGTGGAGATCTTGCGGTCCTGCGCGTACTCCATCTCGACCGTGGCGAGCGCCTTCTGGGCGGCCTTGGCGCCCAGGCCGTGCAACTCGGCGTTGGCGACGACGAATTCGCGGCCGGTGAGGAAGTCGTACATCGCCTCGCGCTCGGGGACGATGCCGATGTGCTGGTAGATCTCCTCGTTGCGCCACACCTGCTGTCCGTCGAGGGTGACGGCGCCGGTGGAGGGGGCGAGGAAGCCGCCCATCATGTTGATGAGGGTGGACTTCCCGGCGCCGTTGGGGCCGAGCAGGCCGGTGACGCCGGGGCCGATCGTCATGGTGATGTCGTTGACGGCGACCACGTTGCCGAACCAGCGGGAAACATGGTCGATCTGGAGCGTGGTCACAGTCCCACCTTCTTGTAGCGGCGCAGCAGGAGGCCGTAGCAGGCTGCGATCAGGCCGAGGACGGCGAGGACGTAGACGACCCCTTCGCCGTTGCTCGGTCCCACCGCTCCGGGGAACGCCGAGCTCGCGCCGAGGAACGCCGACTGGAGTCCGTCGATGAGCGTGACCGGCGAGAACAGGCCGATCCACGGGATGGCGCTGCTGCTGCCCTGGGCGTCCGCGATCGCCTGGAGGGTGGAGACGGCACCGTAGGAGATGGTCATGACGGCGATCACGGCCGCGATGCCGAAGCCGCGGCGCGGGGTGACCGAGGCGATGACCAGGCCGATGCCGGCGAAGAGCAGCGAGAGCAGAGCCACGGAGACGAGCCCCTGAGCGAATCCCTTGGTCTGGTCCGCGAAGTCCAGCTTGGCCAGCAGCGCGCCGACATAGAGCACGATCAGCGGGGCGGCGGTGAGGACGAACATCGCCGAGGCCAGCGCAGCGTACTTCGCCCTCACGTAGTCCGCGGTCTCGATGGGCCGCGAGAAGTACAGCGGGACGGTCTTGAAGCGCAGGTCGCGCGAGACGGACTGGGGTGCCTGGGAAGCGACGTACAGGCTGATGACGGCCTGCATGATGATCGCGTAGCGCGTGTAGTCGACCGGCAGGTCGTTGGCCTTGGTGGCGACCGCGACGGCCACCATGATGGCCGCGGGCACGCACATGACGACGAACAGCAGCATCGGCAGCACCTTGGACTTCACCGAGCGGCCGAGGCCGTAGGCGCCGCGCAGGGACTGCGAGTAGAGCGAGCGGGTCGCGTACGAGCGGCCCAGGCGGGGGCCGTCGTAGGTGCGGTAGCCGATGTTGTGGATGCGGGTCTGGTCACCCGACGGTGGTGCCGCGGAGTGCTCAATTGCCATGGCCCACCGCCTCCTTCCGCTGCGCTTCGCCGTGCGTGACCTCGTCCGTGTCCTCGCTGGTGAAGACTTCCGAGATGTGGTGCCTGCGCTGCTCCATGCGCACCAGGCCGAGGCCGAGATCGGCGACGACGTCCCGGACGACGTCGTAGGTCTCCTCGCCCTGTGCGGTCAGCAGCAGGATGTGGCCGGCGCCCGGCAGGACGCTCGACGAGTCGAGGACCTCCACCCCGCGCGCGTGGAGCGCCTCGCGGACCGCGCGGGTGCCGTCCGGGTGCTCGTCGGTGTCGGTGACCTCGACCGCGAGGGTCGTCGTGGTCTGGGTGAAGTCGGTGGTGGAGCTGGACCGCAGGAGCTTGCCGCCGTCGATGACGACGACGTGGTCGCAGGTCCGCTCCAGCTCGCCCAGCAGATGCGAGGTGACCAGGACCGAGATGCCGAAGTCGGTGTAGATCCGGCGGATCAGGCCCAGCATGTCGTCGCGGCCGACCGGGTCGAGGCCGTTGGTCGGCTCGTCGAGGAAGACCAGCTGCGGGTCGTGCACCAGGGCCTGCGCGAGCTTCACGCGCTGCTTCATGCCGGTGGAGTAGCCGCCGATGGGGCGGTAGCGCTCCTCGTACAGGCCGACATGGCGCAGGGTGTCCGCGGTGCGCTCGCGCGCGGCGGTGGGCGGCAGTCCGGACATGCGGGCCATGTGCACGACGAACTCGGTCGCCGAGACGTCCGGCGGCAGGCAGTCGTGCTCCGGCATGTAGCCGACCCGCTCGCGGATGGCGGCGCCCTTGGTCGCGACGTCGAGCCCGAGCACTTCGGCACGGCCCTCGGAAGCGGGGGACAGACCCAGCAGGATCTTGATCATGGTGGACTTGCCGGCTCCGTTGGCTCCGACGAGTCCGGTCACACCGGGTCCGACGTCCAAGGAGAGCCGGTCAAGCGCGGTCACCCGGGGGAACCGCTTGCTCAGGCTTTCGGTCGCGATCACAGTCACGCCATAGACGGTAGTGACGCGGACCACTCAGGTCGTCACCCCGCAGAGCTGCATCGGTATCAGACTCCAGGTGTACGGGCACCTAGGGGTCACCCTGAGGTCTCACAACGTGGCCTCCGTTTTCCACATCGGGAGGGTTTTCCACAGCCCGAACCGGCCCTGTTGACGCAGCCTCCAATGACTGTCACATTCGCCGGTGTCACGTTACGGACGCGTACCGCAGCCGAGGGGGCGGAGCAGCATGACGACAGCACTGACCAGCGAACTCTCCGCGCGTCTGCGGGGATTCAGACAGGGCCGGCGGCTCGCGTACGAGTGCGCGGAGGCGGTCGCGGCGCGTCTGGAACCAGGCGGGACCGAACGCTCCGGGTCCCTCGGGATCAACCCCGTCCAGGACCGGCTGATGGTCGGCCTCACCCCTTCGGCGTGATCGCCCACAAGATCAACCATGGCGAGCAGGGCCGCTGGTCACCGCACGCGAGGGCTGGTCGCCCCTGTGGTCGCCGTACCGCTTCTCCGACCACCCGCCGCGGCCGGGGCTGTGGGCGGTCGAACCCCATCTCGGATTCCGGGGTGCGGGCGCGAAGTTCGGGGAGATCCTGGTCGTCCCCGACTCCGCGGACCCCGAACAGAGCGCCTTCTGGCTCGACGACGATCTGCCGCACGTGCGGCGCTGGGCGGAGGAGAAGTGACCTTGCTCGAAGGTGCACGCGAGCGCCGGGTACGCACCGGCGGCGTCGAACTGTGCGTGGCCGAACTGGGGGACTCCGGGCAGCCGACCGTGATCCTGGTGCACGGCTACCCGGACAGCAAGGAGGTCTGGTCGCAGGTGGCCGCCCGCCTCGCCGACCGCTTCCACGTCGTCCTCTACGACGTCCGCGGCCACGGCAGCTCCACGGCACCGAAACCGCTGCGCGGCGGATTCACCCTGGAGAAGCTGACGGACGACTTCCTGGCCGTCGCCGACGCCGTCAGCCCGGACCGACCCGTGCACCTGGTCGGACATGACTGGGGCTCGGTGCAGTCCTGGGAGTTCGTCACCGTCCGGCGCACCGAAGGCCGCATCGCCTCCTTCACCTCCATGTCCGGACCGTCCCTCGACCACTTCGGCCACTGGATCGCGGGGCACCTGAAGCGACCCACCCCCCGCCGGGTCGGCCAGCTCCTCGGCCAGGGCGCCAAGTCCTGGTACGTGTACGCGCTGCACACCCCCGCCCTGCCCGAACTGGCCTGGCGCGGGCCGCTCGGCAAGGTCTGGCCCCGCATCCTGGAGCGCGCCGAGAAGGTTCCCGCCGACGGCTACCCGACCTCCTCGCTCCCCACCGACGCGGCCCACGGTGCCTGGTTGTACCGGGACAACATCCGGGCCCGGCTGCGCCGCCCGCGCACCGACGCGTACGCACACGCGCCCGTACAGCTCATCACGCCCCTGGGTGACGCCTTCCTCTCCCAGAAGCTCTACGACGACCTCGACCACTGGGTCCCGCAACTGACCCGGCGCACCCTCCCCGCCAGACACTGGATCCCGCGCTCCCGCCCGGACCAGCTGTCCTCCTGGATCACCGAGTTCGTGACCTCCGTGGAGGGAGGCCGGCCGACAGTGAAGGCGACCGGCAAGTACGCCGAGCGCTTCGGCGGACAGCTCGTCCTGGTCACCGGTGCGGGGAGCGGCATCGGACGGGCCACGGCCCTCGCGTTCGCCGAGGCCGGCGCACGCGTGGTGGCCGTCGACCGGGACGCGGAGACCGCCGCCCGCACCGCCGACCTGTCCCGGCGGCTCGGCGCCCCCGCGGCCTGGGCGGAGACCGTGGACGTCTCCGACGAACAGGCCATGGAGAAACTCGCCGACAAAGTCGCCGCCGACTACGGCGTGGTGGACGTCCTGGTCAACAACGCCGGAATCGGCCTCGGCGGCTCCTTCTTCGACACCACCACCGAGGAGTGGAAGAAGGTCCTCGACGTCAACCTGTGGGGCGTCATCCACGGCTGCCGCCTCTTCGGCAGACAGATGTCCGAACGCGGGCAGGGCGGCCACATCGTCAACACCGCCTCGGCCGCCGCCTACCAGCCCTCCAAGGCACTGTCCGCCTACGGCACCTCCAAGGCGGCCGTCCTCATGCTCAGTCAGAGCCTGCGCGCGGAACTGGCGGGCCAGGGCATCGGTGTCTCGGCGATCTGCCCCGGCTTCGTCAACACCAACATCACCTCCACCGCGCGTTTCGCGGGCACCGACCCCGCCGAGGAGAAACGCCGCCAGAAGCGCACGGCCCGCCTCTACGGCCTGCGCAACTACCCGCCGGAGAAGGTCGCCGACGCGATCCTGCGTGCGGTCGTCCGCAACCAGGCCGTAGTCCCGGTCACCCCGGAGGCACGCGGGACCCACCTCATATCCCGCCTCACACCCCGCGCACTACGAGCCCTCGCCCGCCTGGACCCGCCGCTGTGAGCTACGGTGACGTCGGCAAGTTCGCCGCTGGGTCCCCTCCCGGCGACGCCCGACAGGGCGGCGGGGTCGCGCTGCGGTGAGACCCCTACGGCCGGCCGGCACCGAGGGCTTCGGCGGCCGAGGGTTTCGCCACCACCGTGGACCTGGCCGGCGCCACCGGCGAGGTCCTCGCCACCGCCGTGGGCCTGGGTATCACCACGGTCAAGGGCCCCGCCACCGCCGTGGGCCTCGCACCGCCGACAACCTCGACCGCGCCGACGGCGAGGGGTCGAACACCGCGCGGTGGCCAACGATCAGGACTGCCCATGCCGTCCTCGTGGCGCCCACGACGAGGCCGCGGTCGCGGAAGCGGTGGAACTCGGCGTACTGGAACGCGTTCCGGGCGACGACTCCTTCCTCGTGCAAAGCCCTCAAGAGCTCGCCGTAGCAGGCGAGTTGTACTCCGCCGGGGTCCCGCTCTCGGCGAACTCGGCCCACCTAAGGGAGTTGAGAGGCCAGGTCGAGCACATCGCCGCCCGTTTCCTGGAGTTCACCACCGAGCACGTCTTCGCCCGCTACCTGGACGGATCGCACCGGCCGACCGACGCGGACGCAGCCGAAGCGGCCTCACTCGTACGCCCGCTGCGGCCACTCGCGCAACAGACGGTGGACGCGGAACTCGCCCGCGTGATGCGGCTGTTGGCGGTACGACACCTCCGGCAGCACCTCGGTCCGGACGAGCCGCCGCACAGCCCTGCCACGTCACGTTCCGTGGCCGCTCCCGAAGAGACGATGCGGGCCGTGGAGGGGCTGGTTGGGGCGGAGCGGGCGGCGGAGTTCGTCGTGCTGTCGGCTGAACGGGAGGTGCGGGCAAGGGCGTTGGATGTGCTCGCGACAAGTGGGCGGCCCCCAGTCGATCTTGACGAAGGTGGCTGACGTGACGGGGAGTTGTCCACAGAAACGCCAAGTAGCCTGTGGATAACTACAGTTGGTTGTGGACCAAACATCCGCCCCAAAATCATTCGCGTGATTCACGTCTCTCCCGGCACCCTGACGGGATGAACGAGAACAAGTCGCACGAGAAGGACGAGAGACGCACCGTGAAGGTGTCGAAGTACCTCTCGAAGCATCTGCGACACCAGCCCGAACGGATCGGGCTCACGCTCGACGAAGCCGGCTGGGTCGAGATCGACGAACTGCTCGCCGCGACCGCCGCACACCACTTCCGCATCACCCGTGAAGAGCTGGACCACGTCGTCGCCGCCAATGACAAGCAGCGCTTCGCGATCGAGGGCACCCGTATCCGCGCCAGCCAGGGCCACAGCATCGAGGTGGACCTGGGACTCACTCCGGCCACCCCACCGCCGTACCTCTACCACGGCACCGTGGCCCGCAACCTGGACGCGATCCGCGCCGAGGGCCTCAGACCCATGAACCGGCACGACGTCCACCTGTCGCCCGACCGCGAGACCGCGACCCGAGTCGGCGCCCGCCGCGGCCGACCCGTCGTGCTCTCCGTGGACGCACAGGCCATGCACCGCGACGGCCACGTTTTCCACGTCAGCGCAAACGGAGTGTGGCTGACCCAGGCCGTACCGACGCCCTACCTGAGGTTCCCCGAATCCCACTGAGCCTCGGCAGGACCCGATAGGGCTCAGCTCCTGGCTCAACGGCCGCAGACAATGACCCTGAGTCACTGTTTCACGTGAAACATGGCCCGGCGCATACGCTCGGACACATGAGTCTGCGTCTGAGCACCGAGATCCTCCCCTACCGCCGCTGGAACGAGGGAGGCCGCGAGGCATGGCAACGCGCGGAGCAGCTCGGCTTCCACACCGGTTACACCTACGACCACCTGTCCTGGCGCACCTTCCGCGACGGCCCCTGGTTCGGTGCCGTGCCGACGCTGACCGGCGCCGCGGGCGTGACCGACCGGCTGCGCCTGGGCACGCTGGTGACCTCAGTCAAGGCTTTTTCGCCTATCGCAGCGTGACCTGCGAAAACACGGCTGCCCTGAAGGGCGAATCTCCCAACGATCCCGCGGGTGGGCGTCAATGACTACTCAGCCGAGCTGCGCCGGGGCCTCCATAGCGATCTGCTCGAAGACCTTCTCGTCGACGGCGAAGTCCGAGTCGGGGATGGGCCAGTGGACGACGATCTCGGTGAAGCCCAGTTCCCGGTGCCGACCCGCGAAGTCCACGAAGGCACCGAGCGACTCCAGCGGCCGGCCGCGGTCCGGGGTGAACCCGGTGAGCAGGATCTTGTCCATCCCGGCCACGTCCCGGCCGATCTCGGCGCAGGCGTCGGCCAGCTTCTCGGCCTGGCCACGAATGGCTCGAATCGACTGTTCGGAAGTGCCGTTCTCGTACAGCTTCGGGTCGCCGGTGGTCACCCACGCCTGCCCGTAGCGCGCCGCGAGGCGCAGCCCACGCGGGCCGGTCGCGGCCACCGCGAAGGGTAGTCGAGGCCGCTGCACACAGCCGGGGATGTTGCGCGCCTCGTGCGCCGAGTAGAAGTCGCCGTCGTACGAGACCGAGTCTTGGGTCAGCAGCCGGTCGAGCAGCTGAACGAACTCGGCGAACCGGCCGGCCCGCTCGCGCGCAATCCACGGCTCCTGGCCGAGCGCGGTGGCGTCGAAGCCGGTGCCGCCCGCACCGATGCCCAGCGTGATCCGGCCACCGGAGATGTCGTCCAGGGAGATCAGCTCCTTGGCGAGCGTCACTGGGTGCCTGAAATTAGGTGACGTGACGAGGGTGCCCAAGCGCATCCGCTCCGTGACACCCGCGGCGGCGGTCAGTGTCGGCACGGCGCCGAACCACGGTCCGTCCCGGAACGACCGCCAGGAGAGGTGGTCGTAGGTGTACGCGGCATGAAACCCGAGTTCCTCTGCACGCTGCCACGGGGCACGACCGCCCTCATTCCAGCGTCGGTACGGCAGGATCACGGTGCTCAGGCGCATGCTCATGATGCAGAGCCTACGGCGACGCTCAGTGAGCCCGGGCGACACCCGACGTCGGGCTTTCCACCTCATGACGTTCGAAACGGTTTCCGGCACGCCATGAGATATCGACACCGATGCCGGAGGGAGTCTGCTGGCCTACGGTTTCTGCGAGCCGTCGGGACAATGCCCAGGGCGGCCTGAACACCCAGTTCTTCCGCGCTGAGCGCGTCCTCGACGGAGACCCCTTCAGAGTCACTGTTTCCTGACGCACCATGCGGGTGCCGAGGGCGACCGAGCCACCCACACTCACGCAATACGGCACTGCCCGCCCCCATGCAAACTACCCAGAGCGATGACGTACCAGCCGGGAGAGACATGGCCACCGCCCACAACGTGTACGTCCCGGAAGGTACTTTCGGTGTCCTCGACGCTGGAGAAATCCCTGTCCAGACGGCGGACTGGAGCAACGGACTTGCCGCCTCCATGTCACAGGGGGCTCTCATCGTCACGGGAATCCACACCGGCGCGATCCAGGCCACGGCAACCGCTCTGACCGGTCCGCCGGCTGCGTCGACGGACGCCTTCTGGGAAGAGATCGTGGAAGTGAGCGTGAACGTCCCGACGGGTCTCCTCCGGGTCGAGTCCCTCGAACGGGGCCCGGTCGGCGGACTCGTCTCCCTGAGTCCGGCGGGCCCTGGCTGGTACCGGCTGCGCGTTCACGCGCGAGGCCGCAACATCCTTCCGGACAAGGTCAGCGCCGAGCCGGTGGAGGACTACCTCTTGGTGACATGGCCGGCTCCGCAGTCCGACGCAGACATCATCCGCAGCAGCAACCGCATCGACCACGCCCCGAACATGCCCCAACCGCAGCAGCCCGCTCCTACGCGGAGCCCAGAGCAGGAAGCCCTCCGCCGACGGTTGCTACGGGGGTAGACCGTTTCGCTCAGCAGAGCGGGTCGGCAAGGCGGGCTTCGAAGTCGGCGATGCGCCGGTCCTGGAAGCGGAGGTTGGAGCGGAACCGGACCGCCTCCGTGTGCACTGTCCCCTCGAGCCATACGATCGTCCACGACCGCCGCCCGTCCTTCCGCTCGATCTGCTGGACCCTCAAGTCCCCGATCGTCACGAGCCGTGCCACTCGTCCTCCATACCGACTCCAGAACAGGACAGACGTCCCGGACAAGATGCGGTTCCCGGCCCTTAGGGACGGCATCACAGTGGGTGGGCTGCCCGCCCGGCTTCATTGGCGGGGATCACCGCGTGTGCTGTCCTGGCCCTCGCTCACCGGAGCAGTTAGCTCCACGTGGTCGTGGCCGACGAACAGCTCCAGCAGGGCGGTGATGGGCAGGTGGGCCTCCGCCGGATGACGCAGCCTTCCATCCAGGCGGAGGGTGTATCGCGTGCGCCGCCCGTCTCGCTCGCGGCTGAGGTAGCCGGCCTGTTCGAGGTCGGTGACGATGCTCTGGGCGGTGCGTTCGGTGACGTGGCAGGCGACGGCTAGGTCACGGATGCGCGTGGCGGAGTCGCGGGCGATAGCCAACAGCACGCGCGCATGGTTGGTGAGAAAGCCCCACCCTGCGGCCTGCTCGGTCACGATCTGCCTGCCCCTTCGACGCTGCCGTAACGGGAACACCGGAAAACCGGTTCATTGACTGTCGGCGGAGAAGCAGGGCTCCGTGGTGAAGGCATCGTGGCGGTCTGGCGAGATCGGACGGGCCGTGCCGGATAGGCTCGACAGCGTTCCTTTCCGATCCTGGTCGAGACGGTTGGGTGGGTGTTGTGGGTGATCTCCCCTCGGTCGTGACGACCATCTCAGGCCCCTGCCTCGTGGTGAAGGTGCGCGGGGCCATGGACTATGTCTGGCAGCCGGAGCTGCGTGAGCGGCTGAAGAAGGTGATTGCTCCGGGGGAACGGGCCGTCGTGCTGGACCTGGCGGATGTGACGTTCTGCGATTCGGCGGGGCTGAACGTCCTGCTGGGAGCACATCGAGAGGCGAGGACGGCGGGGGTGGCGCTGGTCTTGGTCTGCGTCCCGGGCACGCTGCACCGGGTGTTGGAGATGACCAGAGCCGACCAGATCCTGCGGGTCTTCGACACGGTCGCCGAGGCCGAGGCGGTCTGCGGGGCGCGACAGTGAGCGAGCGGCGCCACGCCCAGTACTGCGCGGGTCCGGCCTTGCGGCAGACCTCGCGTTTGACCCGTCCGGGGTAAGAGCCTCGTACTGGGGCTCGTTGAGCCGCCAGGTGCATGCCGGCGGGGTGACCGGTTTCGGCTGGAGGCCGGGCCTGGGGCGGTGACCGTTGAGCACGACGCCGGCACCGGCGCGCTTGATGCCGCTGAATGTCTCCAGGCCGGGTGGGTTCGGCTGGCGTCTGGTGCGGGAGCTGTCAGTGGAAGTGCTGGTCGACGTCCATGCGGCGGGCAAGACGGTGACCGCGGTGGTGTGGTGCCACCGGCGTCACCCGGCAGGGCTGAGGTCACAGGTCGCGTCAGGCTCGCCGGTGTCACGGCCTCAGCCAGCCGCAACGCGAGACCTTTTCTTGCTGCCGCCCACGTTTTACGATTCCGGGCCAAGTACCACAAGAGAACCGCACCACGTTTCTCACGGCGGCTGCCGGGGCCACTGGTCGCCTGCGGCTGTGGTCCGCAGCTTTCCCTGGCCGACTTCGCCGCCGCCGACCTGGACCACCTCGCGAAGGTCACCAAGCGCAACCTCAGAAGTGAAGTTCACCGTCCACACTCCGACCGGCACGTTCGTCACGCTCGGAGCCACCGAAGTCGCCACCTGCGCGCGAGTGGCGGGCAGCGCGGCACGAGGCCATGCGGCCACCGTCAACGGCCGGCCCGGCGTCATTTCCTGGAGCAAGGACGGCACCCCGCTCTCTATGGAGCCCGGACCAGGGACATGAGCGATCGGCGGTCACTCGCCAGTTACTCAGACATGGCCAGACCAAACGCGACGCTGACCAGCGAAGCGGTGGCCAGGACACCACAAACGAACCTGACCACCGTCGGCGTCAGGAGCCGATTGGCCCCCACCGTGTTCGACATGAAGCCGTGGATCCGCCACGCGATATCGCGATAGTTGAACGTAACGACCAACATGGCGGTACCAAAGACCAGGCCCCATCCGAACTCTGCCCACGCAGTCATCGATCCCTCACAGAGACACCCAGTTTCGATCCTGGCGCTTGAACGATCCCATAGGGCCTGGACCCGCTAGCACTGTGCGGTTACCTGTCCAGAGTTTCGGGCGGTAGCTTGGTGGAGAAAGCCCCAATAGGAGGGCGATTCGATGGCGTGGTTCGCGTGGCTTCTCGCCGCCGCAGCGCTGGGCGTCGCGGAGTTCTTCACTCTGACCCTGGTCTTCGGGCTCCTGGCGGGTGCCGCGTTGGTCGCCGCCGTCGTCGCCGGTGTGGGCATCGGGGTGCTCGGTCAGTTCGTGGCGCTCGGAGTCGCGGCGGCCGCGGGGCTTCTCGTCGTCCGTCCTCTCGCGCTGCGGCAGATGACACAGCAACCCCTCACCCGTGACGGCAGCGACGCGCTGATCGGCAAGCGGGCCGAGGTCATGCAGGAGGTCACCGCGACCCGGGGCCTGATCAAACTGTCCGGCGAGGAGTGGTCCGCCCGGGCCTTCGACGAAACCCTCGTGATCCCGGTGGGAGCGCTGGTGGACGTCATGGAGATCGAAGGCGCCACGGCCATCGTCTACCCCCGCGAGCTCCTTCCGTGAACGGCTGAACGCACAGCAACGGAGGCACTGTGGATCCGGTTCTCATCCTCGTCCTTGTGGCGGCCATCGTTGTCGTCTTTGTCGTGGCCTCCAGCGTGCGGATCGTCCCGCAGGCGCGCCGCTACAACATCGAGCGTTTCGGCCGGTACCGGCGGACGCTGCAGCCCGGGCTGAACCTGGTCGTGCCGGTGGCGGACCGCATCAACACCAAACTCGACGTGCGCGAGCAGGTCTATTCGTCCGACCCCAGGCCGGTGATCACCGAGGACAACCTCGTGGTGAACATCGACACCGTGCTCTACTACCAGATCACGGACCCGCGGGCGGCGGCGTACGAGGTCGCCGACTACCTCCAGGCGATCGATCAGCTGACCGTGACCACGCTGCGCAACGTCATCGGCAGCATGGACCTGGAGGAGACGCTCACCTCGCGTGAGGAGATCAACTCCCGGCTGCGGGCCGTCCTCGACGACGCCACCGGCAAGTGGGGGATCCGGGTCAACCGTGTCGAGATCAAGGCCATCGATCCACCGCACACCATCAAGGAGGCGATGGAGAAGCAGATGCGGGCCGAGCGTGACAAGCGGGCGGCAATCCTGCACGCCGAAGGGGATCGGCAAGCCAAGATCCTCACCGCGGAAGGCACGAAGCAGAAGGACATCCTGGAGGCGCAGGGCACGCAACAGGCCATGATCCTGCGGGCGGATGGCGAGGCCAAGGCGGTGGAACTCGTCTTCCAGGCCGTCCACCGCAACAACGCCGACGCGAAGATCCTGGCCTACAAGTACCTGGAGACGCTCCCGCACTTGGCGAGCAGCGACAACAACACGTTCTGGGTGATCCCGGGGGAGCTGACCGAGGCGATTCGGACCGTCACGCGTGCCTTCGGTGAGCCGACGCAACCGCAGGAAGCAGCCGAAGCCAGTGCTGACCACCCGTCGGACGAAGGCGGGACCCCGGAGCTCGCCGCAGGCTGGACGGCCTCGCTCGATGCCGCCGCAGCGGCCGACGAGGCCGGGAAGCAGGCCGCCGCCGCGGTAAGCGACGCCAAGGCCGAGGCGGAGGCCGCTAAGTCTCCCCAGACACCGCGCCGTGGTCAGACGTCCGGCGACGGCTGAGCCCACCCTCGGGTGACGCTCGCGGCGCGGTCAGGTCATGTGTCGTTGGATCCCGTGCGCTGGTAGACGTCGGGGATGCCGTCGGCGTCCTCGTCGAGGTTCTCCTCCTCGTACAGGCGCCGGTATACGCCGTTCCTGCGGCGCAGGAGCACGGCGGCCAGCAGGGCGGCGGTGAGCGAGGCGATCAGGACGGCGGCCTTGACGTGTTCGCCGACGGCCGTGCCGGGGAAGGCCAGCTCGCCGATGAGCAGGGCGACCGTGAAGCCGATTCCGGCCAGGGTCGCCAGGGCGAAGACGTCGGCCCAGGCGAGGTCCGGGTTGACCCGAGCCCGGGTGAAGCGGGCGGCGAGGTAGGTGCCGGCGAAGATGCCGAGGATCTTGCCCGCGACCAGGCCAAGGATCACACCGAGGGGTTCGGGGGTGGTGAACGCCTTGCCCAGTGCGTCGCCGGAGACGCTGACCCCGGCGGCGAAGAGCGCGAACAGGGGCACGCACAGGCCGGCGGACAGCGGGTGCAGCAGATGTCCGGTGCGTTCTGCGGGTGATTCGTTCTCATCCTGGTCGCGGACGGTACGCAGGATCAGGCCCATGGCGACTCCGGCGACGGTGGCGTGGATGCCGCCGTTGTAGAGCAGCGCCCAGATCACCACTCCGAGCGGTACGTACCACCACCAGCCCCGCACCCGTCGCCGCTGCAGGAGGTAGAAGACGCCCAGCCCGGCGAACGCCCCCGCCAAGGCCCAGTAGTTCAAGTGCGAGGTGAAGAAGAGGGCGATGATCAGGATCGCGCCGCGGTCGTCGACGACCGCGAGGGTCAGCAGGAAGGCCCGAAGGGCGGTCGGCAGATGGGTGGAGATGACCGCCAGGACCGCCAGGGCGAAGGCGATGTCGGTGGCCATCGGCACTGCCCAGCCGTCCATGCTGCCGCCACCACCCGCGATCGTGGCGGCGTAGAAGGCGGCGGGCGCGGCCATGCCGCACACGGCGGCGATGACCGGCAACGCGGCCGTCGCAGGGGTGCGCAGCGAGCCGACGACCAGCTCACGCTTCAGTTCGATCCCGGCGACCAGGAAGAAGACGGTCAGCAGTCCGTCGGACGTCCAGTGGCCGACCGAGAGGTCCAGGCTCAGTGCGGGTATCCCGAAGTGGAAGTCGCGGATGGTGGTGTAAGCGCTGCTGAGCGGGGTGTTCGCCCACACCAGCGCGACCACCGCGGCGGCCAGCAGGACGAGGCCGCCCACCGTCTCGGTGCGCAGGGCCCGGGCCACTGCCTGTCGTTCGGGCCAGGAGAGAAGCCCGAGGAACGAGTTGCGGGGCGGGGTGGCGGTCAAGGCGGTGAGCCTCCGGACGTCGGCGAAAGGGCGCACGGCCCTACGGACGCCGACCAGACTTCCCGGCACACCCCGCGTCTCATTGACGCGTCCTTTACACCCTAACCGGAGCGGATCCGTCGGCGCCCATCCCCCACCTCTTCCGTCGCAACCGGGCAGGCAGCGAGCCCGGTGACGCACTCGGGCGAGGCATCGGGGGAACGGGGTACACACGGGAGAAGATCGCGTCGAGCAGGAGGTCGCAGTGACGCTTTCGGACGTGGTCTACGTCTGCCTGGGCCTGGGAGCTGGGCGCGGCCGTGCTGCTCTTCCTGCTCGGCGGATACCTGGTGGACGGCGCCCTGTCCGACCTGACGTGGGCGGGCGCGGTCGTAGGTGCCCTGGTGCTGCTGGTCGTACGGCCGCTCACAGGGTGGCCGGCACAGGCAGGCACCGCCGTCGGGAAGCAGGAACGTGCCGTGGTCGCCCTGTTCGGGATCCAGGGCATCGGTTCGCTGTTCTACCTGTCCTACGCGCTGGGGCAGGACTCCTTCGGCGGCCTGGAGCGGGAGTTGTGGGCCGTCGTGGCCCTCACCGTGGTGATCTCGGTGGTGCTGCACGGCGGCATGGCGACCCCGGCCATCGGCGACCTGGACCGGCGACGCGACAGGACGGAGCTCGGCGGCCGGTCGTAGGCGGCTGTTCGTCGGCGGTCAGATGCCGCCGAGCAGCACGAGGCCGACCAGCGCGGCGACGACCAGGCCGAAGAGGACGCCACCGGCGGAGTGGCCAGACTCGCGAGCGCCATGGCGACGTAAGACTTCCGTCATCCGCGTTGGGGTACCCACCTGCCACCTGCCCCGTTGAAATGGAGGCTAAGCACTCAGGGATCGAGGCGGGCATGGGGCGTGTACGGAAGACGCGGGGCAGGCCGTGGGTCATCGGAGTGCTGGTGGCAGCGCTCGCCGGTGTCGGCTTCGGTTTGTACTGGTTTCAGCCGTGGAAGCTGTGGCAGGACGAAACCGTGCAGGAGGCCCTGCCCGGTGCCGTAGCCCCTGCGGCCCCTCCGGCTGGAGCGCCGTCCGCGTCACCGGCACCGGCACCCCGGCCCCGGACGGTGGCAGGCGGCGAACTGATCAGCCACGAGCACGCCACCTCAGGCAGAGTGAAGCTCGTACGGCTCGCCGACGGATCCCATGTCGTACGGCTGGAGGACCTCGACACCAGCAATGGCCCGGATCTGCGCGTGTGGCTGACCGACGCGCCGGTGAAGGAGGGACGGGCCGGCTGGCACGTCTTCGACGACGGCGCGTACGTGAGCCTCGGCAAGCTCAAGGGCAACAAGGGCAGTCAGAACTACACCGTGCCTGCCGACGTCGACCCGTCCCGGTTCACCAGCGTGAGCATCTGGTGCGACCGCTTCGACGTGTCCTTCGGCGCCGCCGAACTGGCCCGCACCTGACCTCGTTCTCGCCCGGAGGGCGCGTCAGAGTTCCTGGGCGGGCCAGTCCAGCAGGCGTGCGCCGATCACCGCGGTCTGCAGCATGTAGCGGTGGGCCGGATCAGCCGGGTTGGCGCCGGTGAGCTTGTGGATGCGTTCCAGTCGGTAGGTCAGGGCCCGCACGCTGAGGGTGAGGCGGCGGGCTGCCTCGGCGGCCACACAGCCGGAGCCGAAGTAGGCGGTGAGGGTGTCCAGGAGGGGCTGGGCGCCGCCGCGGGCCGTGGTGAGCGGGCCGAGGGTGTTGATGACGAGTTCGGCCATGGCCTGCCGGTCACGGGTGAGGACGGGGTAGACGAGCAGGTCGGCCGCCCGCAGCACCGGGTCCTCCAGTTCGAGGCGCTCGGCGAGCTCCAGGGCGTTGAGTGCCTCCTCGTAGGAGTGGACGACCCCGCCCGGGCCGGGCTTGGGGCGGCCGATGGCGACCCGGCCGCCGTCGGTCGCGGCATGGGCCTGCTTCGCGAAGTGGGCGAGGACCTCGTCCTGGGGGCCGGGGGCGATGCACAGCAGCCGCCCGTCCTTGGTGGTGAGCAGGATGCTGCGGTCTCCGAAGCGGGAGATGAGGGCGCGTTCCACCTGGCGGGGTACGGGATCGCCCTCCTCGTAGGCCGTGGGGCCCTCGGCGACGGCGACGGCGTGGGCGTGTGAGAGGCGCAGGCCGAACCGTTCGGCTCGTTCGGCGAGGCGCCCGAGGTCGCTGCGGCCGTAGAGGAGGTCGTCGATGAACTCGCGGCGTGCGGCCTCTTCCTGTCGTACGGCCAGGCGCTGGGCCCGTTCGAAGCCCTCGGCGAAGGCGTCTGTCGCCTGCTGTACGGCGGCCAGGATGCTGTCGGCTGACGCGGGGCCGGCTGGCCAGGCTGCGCGTGTGGCGGTCAGATGGGCGCTGACCAGGGCCCGCAGCCCGTGACCGGCGTCAGCCGCCTGCTCTCCGAGTGTCCGCCGGAGGGCAAGCTCTTCCCGGGTGAGGCGCCGACCTGTGGCCGCTACCTCGCCCAGTATCTGGGCGTAGCCCTCCAGATACTGCTCCGGAATCCCCAACTCCACCGTGATTCCCCCGAGTTCTTAACGCGCCGCTGACGGCTTCTTGACGGCTGACCGGCAGGCAGACCCTAGACAATGCTGCCGGGAACCGGCAATGCGCGGGCGGGCGTCGGCGGTGCAGCATGGGTTGCGGGGAGCACTACGGGGAATGCGGTGCCGGACACCGGCAGGTGTCCGGCACCGGAACCCCGAGCGAGCGGTGCTGCACCGAGCGCGGCTGACGGGCAGTGTGGACGGAGGGGATACGGCATGCGGATGTTGCTGTCGGTCGTCACCGGCCCGCCCACGATCCTGTTGACCACCGCCCTCGTCGTGCTGCTGTGCTTCTGGCTCCTCGTCGCTACGGGTCTCACCTCGGCCAGCACCTTCGACGCGGACGCCGACCTCCGCGCCTGGGGCATGGGCGGCGTACCCGTAGCTGTAGCCGTCACCATGCTGACGGCCGTGGCCTGGTTCCTCAGCGTCGGAAGCGTCCTCCTGCTGGCCGTGTGCACGCCGCCGTGCGCCGCCACCGGGCTGCTGCGCATGGTCTTGCCCGTCGCCGCCCTGCCCGTCGCATGGCGGCTGACCTGCCTGTTCGTGCGTCCCCTGCACCGGCTCTGTCCCGACGAACCCGACCTGCCCGATCGTGGCCGGGCACGCGATCACGTGGACCACGCCGCCTGAGCAGTACCCCCGGCCGCCCTCGACGCCGGCCCCCTGACGCTTCATTTTCCTTCACGCCTCAAGGACGTATGCCATGAATGTCATCCTCCTGGGCACCGGCGTGCTCGTCGCCGTCGCCCTGCTCGCCGTACTGCTCGTCTCCCTGCTGTTCCGCAAGGTGGAGCAGGGCAAGGCGCTGATCGTCTCCAAGTTGCGGAAGGTCGACGTGACCTTCACCGGGCAGGTCGTGCTGCCCGTGCTGCACAAGGCCGAGGTGATGGACATCTCGGTGAAGGCGATCGAGATCACCCGGACCGGCAAGGACGGTCTGATCTGCCAGGACAACATCCGCGCCGACATCCGGATCACGTTCTTCGTGAAGGTCAACAAGACGGTCGACGACGTCATCAAGGTCGCCCAAGCCGTCGGCACCGCGCGGGCGAGCGATCGGGACACGCTGCAGGAGCTGTTCCACGCGAAGTTCTCCGAGGCGCTGAAGACCGTCGGCAAGCAGCTGGACTTCACCGACCTGTACACCAAGCGCGAGGAGCTGCGGTACAGGATCATCGAGGTCATCGGCGTGGACCTCAACGGCTACCACCTGGAGGACGCGGCGATCGACTACCTGGAGCAGACACCGGTCGCCCAGCTCGACCCGGCCAACGTCCTCGATGCCCAGGGCATCCGCAAGATCACCGAGTTGACGGCCGTGGAGCACGTGCGCACCAACGAGGCACAGCGCACCGAGGAGAAGGAAATCACGCGGCAGAACGTCGACGCCCGCGAGGCGATCCTGGAGCTGGAGCGCCGGCAGGCCGACGCCGAGACCAAGCAGAAGCGGGAGATCGCGACAGTGCGGGCCCGGGAAGAGGCCGAGACGGCGCGGGTGATGGAAGAGGAGCGGCTGCGGGCCCAGGGAGCCTTCCTGGCCACCGAGGAGAAGCTTGGGGTACAGCGTGAGAACCAGGCCCGCGAGGTCGCCGTCGCCGCGAAGAACCGCGAGCGGGTCATCGCCATCGAGAACGAGCGCATCGAGAAGGACCGGCTCCTCGAAGTCATCGGCCGGGAACGCGAGACGCAGCTGACCCGCATCGCTGCCGAGAAGGAGGTCGAGGCGGAGAAGCGGGACATCGCCGAGGTCATTCGTGAGCGTGTCGCCGTTGACCGGACGGTCGCCGAGCAGGAGGAGTCCATCAAGAAGCTGCGGGCCGTGGAGGAGGCGGAGCGGCAGCGACAGACCGTGATCATCGCCGCCGAAGCCGAGGCGCAGGAGAAGCTGGTCAAGGACATCAAGGCCGCCGAGGCCGCCGAGCAGGCCGCCACCCACCGCGCTGCCGAGGAACTGACGCTGGCGCAGGCCCGGCTGAAGACGGCCGACCTCGACGCCCAGGCAAAGCTCCGCCTCGCCGAGGGCGTCCAGGCAGAGGCCGCTGCCGAAGGGCTCGCCGCCGTTCAGGTCCGCGACAAGGAAGCCGACGTGATCGAGAAGGCCGGCCGTGCCGAAGCCGCAGCCACCGGGGCCCGGCTCCGGGCAGAGGCCGAAGGCGCGCAGGCCCAGGCACTCGCGGACGCCGCGGCCATCGGCGAGAAGCTCAAGGCCGAGGCCGAGGGGCTGACGCAGAAGGCCGCAGCCATGGCCGCCCTCGACGACGCCTCGCGCGGGCATGAGGAGTACCGGCTGCGCGTACAGGCGGACAAGGAGATCCGTCTCGCGGGCCTCGACGTACAGCGGCAGGTCGCCGAGGCGCAGGCCACCGTGCTCGCCACCGGTCTGGAGGGCGCCGACATCCACATCGTCGGCGGGGAGTCGGTCTTCTTCGACCGGCTGATGTCCTCGATCGCGCTCGGCAAGGGCGTCGACGGGTTCGTCCAGCACTCCGAGACCGCGCAGGCCCTGGCCCGGCCCTGGCTGGACGGCACCTCCAGCTTCACCGACGACCTGGGCCGCACCCTCGGCTCGGTCACCACGGCCGACGTACAGAACCTGACGGTCTCGGCGCTGCTGATGAAGCTGATGAAGACCGGCGGGTCAGACTCGGGGCAGCTCCAGCAGCTGCTCGACAAGGCCGGCGAGCTGGGCCTGGCGGACAAGCCGCTCACCGCCCTCAACGGCAGTGCCGTCCACGCCTGACCCCGCCACCTCGGTCCGGAGCCGCCGCGCAGGGGACGGCGGCTCCGGACCACGTTCCTCGACTTCCCGAGAGGCATTCCATGACGACCGTCCCGGACGCCGGCACGTACGAGCTTGTGGACAGGGGCACGTACGAGGTGCTGCGCGACCGCCTCACCGCCCAGGCCGCCGAGCTGGCCCGGCGCGCCGAGGCGCTCAACGCCCGCCGGATCGAGGAGTTCGGCTCGACGCGCTTCGAGCTCGCCGGCACGAAGCGACTGCGCACCGAGTACGCGGCGGTGCCTCGGGACGTCGTCGCGGTGGGCGATGTGCTGCTGTTCGGCTGCAACGCAGTCCCGAGCCGGGAGGCCGACACGAGCGTCGGCGACGTCCTTGCCCTGTACGACCGCAACCTGGAACGGCTGCCCGACGACGCCGTCCCCGGCTTGCTCGACGACCACGCCTTCGTCCGGGAGTTCGCCGCCCTGCACCGCTACTACCGCCACGCCCGCCTGCTCCGGCTCCGGCGCACCGAGGGCAAGCTGCTCGCCGTGTTCCAGACCGGTGAGAAGGCGGACGACACGCGGGTGCTGCGCTGGGACCTCCCCGACGGCGGACGCGCCACCTTCCTCGACGCGCGGGGCGATCGCGACCACGTCCTGCCCCCGTCCCACAACGTCGACTGGATCGACAGCACGCGCGAGGACCACGTCCTCGGACGGCACCCGCTCGTCTCCATCCAAGGAGAGGTGTTCGTCTCCACGGTCGGCGGCGTGCTGACCGTCAAGGCCGACGACGACACCGAGGCGGCAGAAGGCGTTTACACCGAGCCCGTCGACGAGCCCCTTCAGTCCCTCGCGGACGCGGACATCGCCCACGCCCGGGTGGGCGCCCTGATTCTCCTGCGCATCCGCCCCTACAAGGAGAACACCGACCGCCACCTGGTGTTCAACACCCTCACCAGAACCGTCGCCCGCTTCGACGGCATCGGCCGGGCGTGCCGCCGCCTGCCCGAGGACCAGGGGATCGTCTTCCCCGGCGGCTACTGTCTGGCCACCGGCAGCCACAAGACGTACGAACTCGACACGACGGACCTTGAGTTCGAGCGGGAGATCCGCTCTCCGAACGGCGAGGATGTGCTCTACGCGTTCCACGCACGCGTGGAGGGCCGCAGTCTCCTTCTCCCGTACAACACGATCCGCAAGGAGATGGCCAACCCCCTCCCGTGCCAAGGCTGGGCGCTCTTCGACGACGGTGCGCTCGCGGTCCTCCGGGCCGACGCCGGGGAACCGCAGCGTGTCCACCCCGTGCAGCTGTGGAGCTCCCCGTACGTCTCGGACACCCACGCCGCCGCCCAGCCGGTCGGCACCGGCCCCCTGGCACGCATCGGCAACTCCGACCTCGTGCGGGGCCTCTCCAACTGCCTCTCCATCACCGGAGCCGTCGCCGAGACGACACCCACGACCGAGGTGTACGAGGCACTCCTGGCCGCCTGCGCCCGGGCGGCGGACACCCACCACTGGCTGGGCGACCCCGAACTCGGCGACCTCCACACCCCAATGGCTCAACTCCGCGACACGGCCCAACAAATCCTGACCGAGTTCGAGACCTTCCAGGCCCTCACCCAGCAGGCCGAAGACGCGCTCGCCGAAGCTGCCGCGCGGGTCGCCGAGGTCGTACGACGGCTGCGGGGCGAGGCCCCACGGGGTGCGGCAGGCTGGGTGAGCGGATTGACCGAGCTGCGCCGCGCGCAGGGCCATCTGCTCACCCTCA
The DNA here is from genome assembly GCF_040651535.1 of Streptomyces sp. NPDC048420. Classification (NCBI taxonomy): domain Bacteria; kingdom Bacillati; phylum Actinomycetota; class Actinomycetes; order Kitasatosporales; family Streptomycetaceae; genus Streptomyces; species Streptomyces sp. NPDC048420. The sequence goes on along the minus strand of NZ_JBEZKG010000002.1, from coordinate 319,797 downwards.
AGGACATGCGGTACGCGGACACCGCCCGCATCGACGAACTCGCCGCCGCCACCGAGTCCGACCTCGTCGCCTTCGGCCGGCGTGCCGTGGCGCGCCTCGCCCGCGAGGACGCCTTCGCCGACCACCACGCGCAGGTCGAGCGGCTCGTCGCCGACGCCGAGGCGATCACCACCGTGGCCGAGACGGCGCCCGTCGCGGCCCGCACGGACGAACTCGCCGACGGGCTGCGCACGGTGACCGAGGTCATCGCCGGTCTCGACATCGCCGACGCCACCGTCCGCACCGCGATCCTGGAGCGCATCGCCGAGGTCCTCGGCGGCGTCAACCGTGCCCGCGCCGCTCTCGACGGCCGTCGCCGCGAGCTCCTCGACCGGGAGGGACGGGCTGAGTTCTCCGCCGAACTCGCCCTGCTGGGTCAGTCCGTCACCGGCGCGCTCACTGCCGCCGACAGCCCGGAGGCTTGCGACGAGCAGCTCGCCCGCCTGCTCGCACAGGTGGAGAACCTGGAGTCCCGGTTCGCCGAGTTCGACGACTTCCTCACCGCCCTCGCCGACAAGCGCGACGAGATCCACGAGGCGTTCTCCGCCCGCAAGCAGACCCTGGCCGATGCCCGCGCCCGGCGCGCCGAACGCCTGGCCGACTCGGCGGCCCGCGTCCTGCGGACCGTCACCCGCCGGGCCGCCGCCCAGGCGGACACGGACGCCGTCGCGACGTACTTCACCTCCGACCCGATGCCCGCCAAGGTCCGCCGCATCGCCGACGAACTGCGCGGCCTCAGCGACCAAGTGAGGGCCGAGGAACTCGACGGCCGCCTCAAGGCCGCCCGCGAGGAGGCGCTCCGAGCCCTGCGCGACCGCACCGACCTCTACACCGACGGCGGCCGCACGATCCGCCTCGGCACCCACCGCTTCGCCGTCAACACCCAACCCCTCGACCTCACCCTCGTCCCGCACGGCGACACCCTGGCCTTCGCCCTGACCGGCACCGACTACCGCTCCCCGGTCACCGACCCCGCCTTCACCGCCACCCGCCCGTACTGGGACCGCCCCCTGCCCTCGGAGTCACCCGAGGTCTACCGGGCCGAACACCTCGCCGCCCGCCTGCTGGACGAACTCGGTCCCGAGGCGCTGGCGGAGGCCGACCTGTCCGCCCTCGTGCGGCAGGCCGCCGAGGCGGCGTACGACGAGGGCTACGAGCGCGGGGTCCACGACCACGATGCGACAGCGATCCTCACCGCGCTCCTGTCCCTGCACGAGGGCGCCGGTGTCCTGCGCCACGAGCCGGCCGCGCGAGGGGCCGCCCAGATGTTCTGGGCGCATGGCACGACGGACGGGGAGCGGCAGAGCTGGACGCGGCGCGCGGTGTCCCTCGCCCGGGCCCGGGACACCTTCGGCCTGGCACCCGCGATCGCCGACCTGCGACGGGAGCTGGCGGACGTAGCGGGCGGAGAGGCGGCGGCCGCGTACCTCTTCGAAGAGCTGACCAGTGGCCCGCCCGGTTTCGTCATCAGTGCAGGCGCCCGCACCCTGCTGGAGAAGTTCCGCCGAACCGTGGGCACCTCGGCCTACGACGACGATCTCACCGCCGTCACCGACCCGGCCGCCCGCGCGCAGCTGGTCGAGGCATGGCTGACGGCGTACACCACCGCCACCGGCACCGACCTCACTCCCGGCGACCTGGCCGAGGCGGTGACCGCCGAACTCTGCCCCGGCCTGCCCCGTTACGAGTTCGACGCGCCGCTCACGCAGACCGTCACGGGCCTGCTCGGCACCCACCCCCGCATCACCGGCCGCGCCCTCACGGTCCGCGCCGACGAACTCCTCGCCCGCACACGGCGTTTCCGCACCCGAGACGTACCTGGTCACCACGCCTACCAGCAGCGCCGCACAGCCCTGGTGGACGCCGAACGTGCCCGTCTCCGCCTGGGCGAGTACCGGCCGCGCGTGATGTCGGCGTTCGTACGCAGCAGACTCATCGACGAGGTGTACCTGCCGCTCATCGGCGACAGCCTCGCCCAGCAGCTCGGCACCACGGGCGAGTCCAAGCGCACCGACTCCGGCGGTCTGCTCCTGCTCATCTCCCCGCCCGGCTACGGCAAGACCACCCTTGTGGAGTACGTCGCCGACCGGCTCGGCATGATCCTGGTGAAGGTCGACGGCCCGGCACTCGGCCACACCGTCACCTCGCTCGACCCTGCCGAGGCCCCGAACGCCACCGCCCGCCAGGAGATCGAGAAGATCAACTTCGCGCTGGCGGCGGGCACCAACACCCTCCTCTACCTCGACGACATCCAGCACACCTCGCCCGAACTGCTGCAGAAGTTCATCCCCCTCTGCGACGCCACCCGCCGCATCGAGGGCGTGCGGGACGGCGAACCGCGCACCTACGACCTGCGGGGCAAACGCTTCGCCGTCTGCATGGCCGGCAACCCCTACACCGAGTCCGGCAGCCGCTTCCAGGTGCCCGACATGCTCGCCAACCGCGCCGACGTGTGGAACCTCGGCGACGTCCTGACCGGCAAGCACGACGTCTTCGCGCTCAGCTTCATCGAGAACGCCCTCACCGCCAACCCCGTCCTCGCCCCGCTCGCCGGCCGCGACCGCGCCGACCTCGACCTGCTGATCCGCCTTGCGCAGCGCGACCCGGCGGCGCGAGCGGACCGCCTGACGCATCCGTACACCCCCGTGGAGCTGGAGCAGATCCTGGCCGTACTGCGTCACCTGCTCACCGCCCGGGAAACGGTCCTGGCCGTGAACGCGGCCTACATCGCCTCGGCGGCCCAGTCGGACACGACCCGCACGGAACCGCCCTTCCGGCTCCAGGGCTCCTACCGCACCATGAACAAGATCGCCCAGCGCGTCCAGCCCGTCATGAACGACGTCGAACTGGCCGCGCTGATCGAGAACCAGTACCGCGCCGAAGCCCAGACCCTCACCACCGGAGCCGAAGTCAATCTCCTCAAGCTGGCCGAACTGCGCGGCACTCTCACCGCCGAGCAGGCGTCCCGCTGGACCGAGTTGAAGGCGGCCCACGTCCGAGCCCAGTCGCTCGGCGGCCCCGAGGACGACCAAATTGCCCGGGCCGTCTCCGCCCTCGGCCTCCTGGCCGACCGGATCGCAGCCGTCGAGTCGGCGATCAACCGGGCGAGCGACCTGCGACACCTGGGCATGAACTCCACAGCCCGGCACGCACGGTCGGCGCCGAGCGGCGACGGGGACTGAGATGCGGCATGCACAGCCGCTCGGCGTAAGGCGGAGCGTTGGCTTCCCGCACAGCCCCTTTAAGTCGCAGAGCTGGTCCGGCCTTCGTACGCCCTGTGCGCGGTCAGTGCTGTGCCGGGACGCCGAGGTCGTCGAGGAGTCCGCGGATGCGGCGTTCGATGTCGTCGCGGATGGGGTGGACGTTGTCGACGGTCTGGCCCGCGGGGTCGCCCAGAGTCCAGTCGAGATATTGCTTGCCGGGGAAGACGGGAAGACCGGGCAGGCGTCGCCGCAGCCCATGCTGACGACGACGTCGGCGGCACGCACGATCTCGTCGGTCCAGGGCTTGGCGAACTCGCGGGAGATGTCGATGCCGCGATCGCTCATCGCGGCGATGGCCGACGGGCTGACCTCGAAACCGGGTTCGGAGCCGCCCGACCAGGCGACCGCGCCGTCACCGGCGAGGTGCTGGGTCGCCAGCGCCTGAGCGCCCGCGAAGGCTCTGGGGGTCGATGAAATCGAGGCGGTTGGTATTGCGAGGTCTATCGCAAGTACTGGGACGCGAAGGATCATGCTGATGTCATTTGAGGCAGGGGGCGTCCTTGAATCGTCTCGGGTGCTCTCGCCTCCACCATGCTCAGGCGTGGCAGCTGTAGTTCTTGATCAGGCCGCTGGTGTCATGTCGTTGCGGCACGGTCGTGACGTTGTTCCAGCGACGGTGTGCTTCGGTCGCGCCACGCCCGTCGTGAGCCCAGCTGTCTGCTCAGCCCCGACGCTCACCGATTGCCGCCGTCCAGTACGAGCGGGCCGCCGCTCGGCTGGCAGAGCTCGACCGAGACCCCCGACTGGCGTCCCTCCAGGTATCTCCACGTCAGTTCGACCGCTGGTACGGCGGGGAGTTGCTGACTCTGCCCCGTCCTGACGCCTGCCGGGTTCTGGAGCACATGCTGGGCAGACCCGTGTCCGAGCTGTTCTCCACGGCGTACGACGACGATTCCGCGCACGACCGCGACGAGGAGTCGAGCACGGGCCAGCAGGCGACGAGTGCGCCTCCGCCACGCGAGGACGACGAGAACTCGCTGGATATCGTCACCCGGACCCGGCAGCTCACGGCCAGCAATGCCGACGACGCGACGCTCGCCTTCCTCGACTCCTCGCTGGAGGGCATCGCCAGCCGGTACGAACAGGACGGCCCGTACGTCCTCCGTCCCCAGGCCCGCCAGGTGCGGCAGCTTGCCCACACCCTCCTCGACGGCCGCCAGCCCCCAGGCACGCGCCGGGAGCTCTTCCGCCTCGCCGCCCGCGCCTCCGGCCTGCTCGGCTACATGGCGGTGAACACGGGCGACTTCGCGCTCTCGGAGGCGTACTGCACCGGAGCCCGGGATCTCAGCCGTGAGATCGGCGACCTGGACACCGACCTCTGGGCGTGCGGCACCCTCTCCTTCAGCCTCTACTACGCCGGCGGGTACGACGAGGCGGACGCCTGCGCCGCCGCAGCTGTTGAGAGAGCCCCGCGCCATGCCCAGTCCATCCGCCTGCTCGCCAACGGCCGCGCCCGGGCCCTCGGCAAGACCGGCGACCGGCGTGGCGTCGAGCAGGCCATCGGACGGGCACTCCGCCTCTCCGACCTCCACGAGGTACCCGTCGGGCTGACCTCCTGCATCTCCTTCGAGCCGTACGGACGGGCCCGGACCCTGGCCAACGCCGTCACGTCACACGTGGCGCTGCGCAACACGGCCCAGGTACTGCGCGACGCCGAGCACATCGACGATCTGGTGGAGCACTCGGCCTCCTCCTGGAGCCGTTCGCTCGTACGCCTCGACGTCGCCACCGCGCGGCTGCAGCAGCGCACGCCCGACATCGACCACGCGATGGCGCTGGGCCGTGAGGCCCTGCAGTTGTGCGGAGACACCCCGATCAGCTCCGTCTACCAACGCTCCCGTGACCTGCATGAGCAGGCCGGGCCGTGGCGTGATCACTCGGCGGTCCGCGATTATGGCGACGAGTTCCGGACCTGGAGCTCGCAGCCAGCGGCCCTGGCCATGGCGTCATCCGCGTCTAGGCGCTGTCGATGTCGTCGTGCTCCGGGGCGGTGTGAAGCCGAAGGAGTACGTCGGGTGTCCCTGCTCAGCGCTGATCCCGTCGCGTTCCCCGCCGAGCCTCCCGCCGACACGCACGATCCGGAGGTCACCGCGGCCCACGACTGGGCGGCGTTCAGCGCACTCGACGAGATGACCGACCACTGGGCACGCCCCGGCTGGTCGGACGGCAGCCGTGCGTACTACTGGATGCTGACCTTCCCGGATGATCAGCGGCTAGCCGCTCTCGCCGGGCACTGCCAGGAGGAGCTGGCGCCCCTCGGTCTCGACCCGGTGCCGACGGACGGATTGCACATCACCCTCGCCCGAGTCGGAGCTCCCGGCGTCGTCACCCCCGGCCAGCTGGACAGCCTGGCGTGGGACGCCGAGGCGCTGCTGCCCTCCGCGTTCTCCGTACGCGCCATGCCGCTGGCCGGATCCCGAGGCGCCGTCCGGCTGTCCCTCGGCCCCTGGGAACCCCTGCTCCGGCTGCACCACGCGCTGGCCAAGGCGGGGAGCAGCGTCGGTCTGGCCCCGAAGAAGCCGACGTCCGCTTTCCGGCCGCACCTGAGCCTCGCGTACAACAACCGCCGACGCCCCGCCGCGCCCGTTGTGGAGACGGTCTCAGGGCTTCGCGCTCTACCGGCTGTCGAACTCTTCGTGCCCGCCGTCCAGGTGGTGGAGCTCCGCCGTGAGGGGCGGACGTACTACTGGGATGTACTGAAGAACGTCCCGCTCGGATAGCCCACCAGCGTCCAGGGTGAGAACCACGACCACTTCCTTGCCGATCGCGGTCGGCCGGACCCACCACTCGGAGGCCAACTCCCCGACGAGCAGCAGTCCGAGCCCATTACCCGTCAGCTGATCCACCGACTCTTCCGCAGAGCGTGCCCGGACCCTGGAGACATCCCGTCCCGCGTCGTGGACCCGCAGTACCGCCACGTTCCGGTAGACCTCCACGCACATGCAGTCCGGTCCGCCGGCTGTGTGCCTGAGCGCGTTGCCCACGAGCTCCGAGGTGACCAGAACGGCGTCGTCGACCCGCTCCGGCGCGGCACGTCCATCGAGGAACTCTTGTACGTGTGTGCGCGCGAGTCTCGAAGGCTCAGTGCAGTCGGTCAGTTTCACCCAATGACGCCGTACCGGCGTCCGCCTGCAGAGGCGCTCTTCGTCCACCGCGTCCATCGCCGCTTCTCGTTTCCGCTTGGCACTGGACCGATCAGCCTCGCCACGGCTGAGCCGCAGCGGTACGCCGCGCGTCCGCCTCTTCGCGCGCCGCCGGACGGCGGACGAACGGCGTGCTGACGGCGTACGCCGACTGCCCCCGGCGAGGCTCTTCGTCGAGGCGCCGGTCCTTGGCGTCTCGGCTCACCTGGCTGGAGGTAACGCGGAATGAGCGGCAGCGCGAGGCGGGGTCGGGTTCGGGCGCTCCCCCTGCGGGGGAGCGCCCGAACCTCCAACTTGCTGCGCTGTTCAGTTCGGTGGCCATCTCCCGCTGGCGGGTGGGGAGTTCGTGGTGCGGGTCGTGCATGGGTCGGTTCTCCGGGGGGTGTCGGTTCCGGGCACTTCGCCGCGCGCGGCCCCCTGTCCCGCGCTTGCTTCGCGGGCACGGGCGAGCCGGCAGGCTGCGGCGATCGATTCGCTTGCGAGGGTCAGGCGGTGCCGACGGGGGCTGTGTCGAGAGCCCTCTGCCCCTGGGCGGCGGTCCCCTCTACAAGGAGGGGACCGCGCGTGAGTGACCGGTGGTGTGAGCTGTGTGCGGGCCTACGTGAGCTTCTGACCTGCACTTTCTTCGGCAGCGTGAGCCGTGTGAGGGATGTGTGGGGCGTTCACTGGAGGGCGGCCCGTGAGTGATCGCGTGAGCCGCCGGTCCGGTGCCGTGGCTCCCGTCCGTGGAGTCCCGATTCATCAGGAGACGGCGACCATGTGCCGCGCCCTGGCCCGATACCGCACCTGACGGCTACCGCCGGGCTCCTGATCCTTGGTGGCCTGCTCGGCCTCGTACAGGCCCTTGAGCACCCGTCGCGCCTTCTCCTGGTCCTTGGCGCTGGGGTCCGGCTCCCCGGTCACCGTCTTGGCGTGGTGGAGTTCGACCACGGTGTTGCCCGCTCCCCCGCTGAGGATCATCACGCTGCCCGCGCCGGCAGTGAACCAGGTGGTGCCGTACACCCTGTCCAGGGTCGGGCGTCCGCCCGGCTTGGCGTCGGCCGTGGCCTTGCACTGGTGGTGCAGCTCCAGCTTCTCCGCTCCGGAGCGGAGAAGCTGCTGCCGGGCGCGGTTGTACGCGCCGACGGCCTCGTCGTCGGTGAGCTTGCCGACGATGTCCTTGATGCTGTCGATGACCACGGTGTCGGCGTCGTGGTGGGCGGCAAGTTCGGCGAGGAGGTTCGGCTCACGGTCGAGCGTGGTCGGCAGCGGCCCCGCCCAGACCACCAGACGATCCCGGAGGATCTCCTCGTCGACCGGCCGTACCAGGCGGCGCAGAGCGCGGGCGATCTGCGGCGGCCGGTCCATCGCGAGGTACAGCACGCGCCTTCCCTCGGTGACCGGCATGCCGAGCACCAGCCTCCGGAAGCCGAGCCTGGCCATGACGAGCTGGTGCGCGATGGTGCTCTTGCCGACTCCCGGCGGGCCGACCAGCATCATGCTCTCGCCGCTCGCCCACCCGGTCTGCTCGGGTGTGCCCCAGATCGGCGGTACTTGGGCGCCGTATTCGGTGACGAAGCCCCAACCGTCGACAGCGAACCGGCCGAGCCTGCCGCTACCGGACACCCCTCGGCCGGCATCGGTGTCGAGGGCGCTCTGCAACTGCGCGCGTATCCGGTCGGGGTCGGCGCCCTCGGCGCCGCTCTTCTGCAAGGGTCTGCACTGCTACCGCCTGCAGGCGGCGCAGCTCCGCCTTCTCGCGCACGATCTCGGCGTAGTAGTCGCAGTTGCCCGGCCCCGGCGTCGCACTGGCGAGTGTGTGGAGGTAGGCGGCGCCGCCGACGCGGGCAAGCGCACCGATCCGCCCGAGCTCCTCGCCGAGCGCGATGGGGTCGGTGGGCGAGTCCTCGTCGCGCAGAGAGAGCACGGAGCGCCAGATGTCGGCGTGCGCCGGGCGGTAGAAGTCGGCGGCCTGCAGAATCGGGCGGACGGCGTCAACAGCCGCCGCGCTGTACATGCAGGCGCCGAGGACGGCCTGCTCCGCCTCCACGTGGTGGGGTGGCATGGGCAGACCAGAGCCCTCGCCGGCGTCGAACCGGGAGCTCGTCTGCGGGGATGCGGTACGGGCAGGCTGGAACGTACCCTGGGGCACAGAACTTCCTCACTCGGTCCCTGCAGATACGTTCCTGCCGATCCACGCCGGTCTGGTCGTCGTCGTCCGCCGGGGGTATCCGGCAGTAGAGAGCCGCAGGCTCACCTGGGGTTATGGTCGGCTCGTGGGGCCTGGGTCGTCGCATGTGACCGAAGGTATGAGCACGGAGTGGGTTCGCCGAACTTCCGGCACCCGGTGACCCTCGCCAAGGAACTCATCACCCTCGACGACATCTCCGGCGGCCGGGTCACCCTCGGTATCGGTGCCGGGGGCACCGGCTTCGACGCCACCGCGCTCGGCCACGAGCCCTGGACACCCCGTGAGCGCGCCGACCGGCTCGCCGAGTTCGTTCCGCTGCTCGACCGCCTGCTGTCGGAGGACTCGGTGTCCTACGAGGGCGACTTCTACTCGGCGCACGAGGCCCGCAACATCCCCGGCTGCCTCCAGCGGCCCCGGCTCCCGTTCGCGGTGGCCGCCACCGGGCCGCGCGGCCTGAAGCTCGCCGCACGCCACGGCCAGGCATGGGTGACCACCGGCGACCCGAAGCTGTACGAGAACGGCACGCCCCAGCAGTCCCTCCAGGCCCTCGGCGGCCAGGTCGACAGGCTCACCGACGCCTGCGCGGCCCTTGGCCGGAACGTCAATGAGCTCGACAAGATCCTGCTCACCGGCTTCACCCCGGACCGCGGCCGTCCGCTGGAATCCCTAGACGCCTTCGTCGACTTCGCGGGCCGCCACCGGGAGCTCGGCTTCACGGAGATCGTGATCCACTGGCCGATCCCCGACTCGGACTTCGCCGCGGACGAGAAGGTCTTCGAGCAGATCGCCATGGAGGCACCGGCACAGCTGGGCTGAGACAGCGGTACAGGGACAGGTGGGGGCGGCCACGCGTCATCTATGTCTCACCCGTGCGGGCGCCCGCACGGTCGTGCACGCATATGCGGGAGAATGGGCGGGTGACCTCAGCGACTCGACAGCCCGAGACCCCGGCCGCCGACATACCGCCGCGCCTGATCGCCACCGACCTCGACGGCACTCTGCTGCGCGACGACAAGTCGGTGTCCCCGCGCACGGTCGCGGCCCTCGCCGCCGCCGAGGAGGCGGGCATCGAGGTCTTCTTCGTCACCGGCCGCCCGGCCCGCTGGATGGACGTCGTCAGCGACCACGTCCACGGCCACGGTCTCGCCATCTGCGGCAACGGCGCCGCGGTCGTCGACCTGCACGGCGGCCCGGGCGCCCACCGGTTCGTGAAGGTGCGCGAACTGGCCCGGGACAACGCCCTGGACGCCGTACGACTGCTGCGCGATGCGGCGCCCGGCACGGTCTACGCGGTGGAGCAGACGTACGGCTTCCACCAGGAGCCGGACTATCCCAAGCTGCACATGGAGATCCCGGACAACCTCGCCCCGGCCGAGCAGCTGCTCGCCGAGGACGGCCCCGGTGCCGACGAGCCGGTGCTGAAGATCCTCGCCTACCACCCCTCGATCGACCCGGACGCCTTCCTCACGCTCTCCCGGCTGACCATCGGCGACCGTGCCAACGTCACCCGGTCCAGCCCCAGCGCCCTGCTGGAGATCAGCGGCCCCGGTGTCTCCAAGGCGAGCACGCTCGCCCTGTGCTGTGCCGAACGCGGTATCTCGCACGAGGAGGTCGTCGCGTTCGGGGACATGCCCAACGACGTCGAGATGCTGACCTGGGCGGGACAGTCGTACGCGATGGGCAATGCCCACCCGGACGTGATCGCGGCGGCCTCGGGCCGAACCGTCGCCAACAACGACGACGGAGTGGCAGTCGTGATCGAGCGGATGCTGGCGGAGCGCTAGCCGAGGGGGACTCCTCGTGCCGCCAGCCATGGCACGGGATCCACCGCCGAACCCAGTTCCGGCGTGACCCGCACCTCGAAGTGCAGATGCGGTCCGGTCGAGTTGCCGCTCGTCCCCGACTGCCCGATCACCTGGCCGGGTACGACGCTCTCCCCCTGGTCGACGCCGACGGCTGCGAGATGGGCGTACTGCGTGTAGTAGTCGCCGGGGTGCTCGATCACGATCTCGATGCCGAAGGGGCCGCCGCAGGAGACCCGCACCACACGGCCCGCGCCCACCGCCTGGACCGGTGTGCCGATCGGCACCGCGAAGTCCTGCCCGGTGTGCCGGTTCGCCCACCGCGACCCGCCACTGCCGAACCCCGCGGACAGCTCGTACGCCTGTACCGGTGTGGCCCATGCACCCGCCGTCGCCTGCTGCGGCTGGTCCAGTCGTACGGCGCCCCGGCACGCACCGGCCGCGACGGAGGCGTCGGCCTGACCCTGCAACTGCCAACGGGCCGCTTCGAGCTTCTGCTCGATGTCCTGTTTCAGCGCGGCGAGTTCGGCGCTCCGCTTCTCCAGCTTCTGCCAGGCCGCAGCGGCCTTCGCCTCGTCCGCCGCGAGCCGTGCCTCGGCCCGACGGCTCTTGTCGACCGCGTTGTTCACGGCCGCCGTCCTCCGGGAGAAGACGTGCTCACCCCGCATCAACTCACTGGTGTCGGAGGCGAGCATGATCTGCGCGGTGAGCGGAAGACCGCCGCCGTCGCGGTACTGGGCCCGGGCGATACGGCCGAGTTCCTCGTGCAGGACGGCGATCTCCCGTCGCTCCCGGTCGAGCAGTGCCTCGAAGCGCAGCACCTGCGCCCGCTGCACCTCCGCCTCCTGGCGGCCCGCCTCGTACCGCTGCGTCGCCAGGGCCGCGTCCTGGTACAGCCGCGCCACCTGCGCGCTGATCCCCGGATCACCGTCCTTGCGGAGGCCCACATTGTCGTCCGCGGAATCCGCGGGCCGGGCCGCCAGCACCGCGCACGCGCACAGCAGCACCGGAACGAGCAGCGGATGACGGCGAAGTGATCGCATGTCAGCGATCCTGTCCCGGCCTGCCGGGCGCGGTCCTGTTCAAGTCGTACGGCCGGGGGACGCGTTGCTGCGGACGGGTCAGTGCGGTGCCTGCCCCACGGTCGTCGTGCTGCCGTCGTCCGCGACGGTCAGCCGTACACCGGAACGGCCGGGTGGCGGTCGCGTCGACGACGACATCGATCCGGGAGCCCGAGCGTGCCGGAAGGCGTTGGGGAGAGCAGCTGCCGCAGCCGTCCGGCCAGTTCGGCCGACGCGGAGCCGCCCGGTCTCAGCCCGCCGCCACCAACAGCTCCGACTCCGCCTCCCGCTCGGCCATCCCCCGCAACGGCCCCCGCACGGCCACCAACTCCGCGTAGGAACCCCGCTGCACGACCCGCCCCTCGTCGAGCACGACCACCTCGTCCACCGAGTCGAGTCCCGCCAGCCGGTGCGTGATGAGGAGTGTCGTACGGCCCTCGGTGGCGGCCAGGAGATCGGCGGTGAGCGCGTCCGCGGTGGGCAGGTCGAGGTGCTCGGCGGGCTCGTCCAGGACGAGGACCGGGAAGTCGGCGAGCAGCGCCCGGGCCAGCGCGAGGCGCTGCCGTTGCCCCCCGGACAGCCATGCCCCGTGCTCGCCGACGAGGGTGTCGAGTCCGTCGGGCAGGCTTTCCGCCCAGTCGAGCAGCCGGGCCCGGCTGAGCGTCTCCCGCAGCTCGTCCTCGCTCGCGTCCTTCTTCGCGAGGAGCAGGTTCTCGCGCACCGAGCTGTCGAAGAGGTGCGCGTCCTGCGCGCACAGCCCCACCAGCCGCCGTACGTCGTCGCTCGCCAGCCCGTGGGCGTCCACGCCACCCAGGCTGTAGGTGCCGCCGTCCGTGTCCAGGAAGCGCAGCAGCACCTGCGCGAGCGTCGTCTTGCCGGAGCCGGACGCGCCGACCACGGCGACCCGGCGGCCCTGGTGCAGGGTCAGGTCGAGCCCGGTGAGGGCGTCCCGCTCCTGACCCTCGTGCCGCGCGGCCAGTGCCTTGAGAACCACCGGGAAGGGCGAGGCCGGGGCCTGTCGCGGCTGCTCCGGCTCCCGTACGGGCTCGGGAGCGTCCAGCACCTCGTACACCCGCTCCGCGCTCCTGCGCACCCGCTGGCGGTACTGCACGGCGAGCGGCAGCCCGAGCACCGCCTCGAAGGCGGCCAGCGGGGTGAGGACCACGACGGCCATGGTGACCCCGCCCAGTCGCCCGGCGGCGACCGCCTGGGCGCCGACGAGGGCGGTGGCCGTCACGGTCAGACCGCAGATCAGGGCGGTGAGTCCGTCGCCGAGGGCGGTGGCCGTCGCCGTGCGCGAGGCGATCCGGGTGAGGACGCCGTCGGCCCGCCGCGCCTCCGCGGTACGGGCGGGCAGGGCCCCGGCGACCGTCAGTTCAGCGGTCCCGGTGAGCAGATCGGTCACTCGGGTCGCCAGCGCTCCCCGGGCGGGGGCGAGCCTGCGTTCGGCCCGGCGGGCCACTGCACCGCTGACGAGCGGGACACCGGCACCGGCGGCCAGCAGGCCCACGGCGAGAACGGCACCCGCCTCGGGCAGCAGCCAGGCCGTGAAGCCCACGGAGGCCGCCGAGACCACGACCGCGGCACCGGCGGGCAGCAGCCAGCGCAGCCAGTAGTCCTGCAGCGCGTCCACGTCGGAGACCAGCCGCGAGAGCAGATCACCCCGGCGAGCCGTCCGCAGACCGGCGGGTGCCAGCCGCTCCAGCCGGCGGTAGACGGCGACCCGCGTGTCGGCGAGCATCCGCAGCACGGCGTCGTGCGACACCAGCCGCTCCGCGTACCGGAAGACGGCCCGCCCGATCCCGAAAGCCCTGGTCGCGGTGACGGCCACCATCAGATACAGCACAGGCGGCTGCTGCGAGGCCCGCGAGATCAGCCACCCCGAGGTGGCCATCAGCCCCACGGCGCTGCCGAGCGCGAGGCTGCCGAGCAGCAGCGCGAGAGCGAGCCGGCCGCGCCGGGGGCCGGACATGGCCCGGACGCGGGCGAGAGGGCTGCGCCGGTCCGACGGCACCTCGACCGCCCCTGACTCGACCGGCGCGGCGGCACCGGTCACCACCTGGGGCTCGGACGTCCTGGCCGTACCCTTCACCGGTGCCTGAGCCACTGGTTCCGCCAGCCGCACCACCCGGTCCGCGACCACCAGCAGCGCCGGACGGTGCACCACGAGGAGCACAGTCCGCCCGGCCGCCAGGCGCCGTACCGCCGTCATGACCTCCGCCTCGGTCGCTCCGTCGAGCGCCGCCGTCGGCTCGTCGAGGAGCAGCACCGGCCGATCCGCGAGGAACGCCCGCGCCAGCGCCAGCCGTTGCCGCTGCCCGGCCGACAGTCCGGCCCCGTCCTCACCGAGCACGGTGTCGGCCCCCTGGGGCAGTGCGTCCACGAACTCCAGCGCCCCCGCGTCCCCCAACGCCTGGCGTACGGCCGCCTCGTCGGCGTCGGGCCGGGCGAGCCGTACGTTCTCCGTGATCGTCCCGGCGAACAGCTGCGGCCGCTGCGGCACCCATGCGATGTGCGATCGCCACTCGTCCAGGTCGAGCTCGGCGAGATCGGCTCCCCCGATCCGCACCCGCCCCTCAGCCGGCCGTACAAAGCCCAGCAGAACCTTCAGCAGCGTCGACTTGCCCGCGCCGCTGGGCCCGACCAACGCGACCGTCTCCCCGGGAGCGACGTCGAAGGACACATCTGTGACGGCGTCCCCGGCCCGCCCGGGGTACCTGACCGTGACCTGCTCGAAGGCCAGCGCGCCCGCGGGCACCGCGGCGGTACCGGGCGTCGGCACCGGCGTCTCCAGGACCGTGAAGATCTCCTCGGCAGCGGCCAGCCCCTCCGCCGCCGCGTGGTACTGGGCGCCGACCTGCCGGAGCGGCAGATAGGCCTCGGGGGCCAGGATGAGGATGACCAGGCCGTCGTAGAGATGCATCTCGCCGTGCACGAGCCGCATCCCGATGGTCACGGCGACCAGCGCCACCGAGAGCGTGGACAGCAGCTCCAGGGCGAAGGAGGAGATGAAGGCGATCCGCAGCGTCCGCATGGTCGCCTGGCGGTACTCGCCGGTGATGCGCTTGATCGACTCGGCCTGCGCCTTGGCCCGGCCGAACACCTTCAGGGTCGGCAGCCCCGCGACGACGTCCAGGAAGTGCCCCGACAGACGGGACAGCAGCAGCCACTGACGGTCCATCCGGGACTGGGTGGCCCAGCCGATCAGCACCATGAAGACGGGGATGAGAGGCAAGGTCCCGACGATGATGGCCGCCGAGACCCAGTCCTCGGTCACGATCCGAGCCAGCACCGCCACCGGCACGACCACCGCGAGGCCCAACTGCGGGAGATAGCGGGAGAAGTAGTCGTCCAGGGCGTCGACTCCCCTGGTGGCAAGGGCGACCAGCGACCCCGTGCGCTGCCCGCTCAGCCACCCGGGTCCGAGGGCCACGGCACGCTCCAGCAACCGCCCACGCAGCTCCGACTTCACCGCGGCGCTCGCGCGGTGCGCCGCAAGTTCGGTGAGCCAGGAGACGAGAGCGCGTCCGCAGGCGACCGCGGCCAACAGCAGCAGGGGAGTGCGGAGACTCCCCGCCGACAGACCGTGCTGGAAGGCGCCGACCACCACTTCGGCGATGAGCATCGCCTGAGCGATGACCAGCGCCGCTCCGACGACACCCAGGCCGACGACCGCCGCCATGAACAGGCGGGTGGCGCGGGCGTACCGGAGCAGACGCGGATCGATTGGTTTCACGTGAAACACACCTCAGTGCGCGGCTTCAGCGATGTGGTGGGTGCCGATGCGCTTGCGGAACACCCAGTAGGTCCAGCTCTGGTAGAGGAGGACGATCGGTGTGGCGATACCGGCACACCAGGTCATGATCTTCAAGGTGTACGGACTGGACGAGGCGTTGGTGACCGTCAGGCTCCAGTCCTCGTTCAGCGTGGACGGCATGACGTTCGGGAACAGCGACAGGAAGAGCATGGCGACCGCGGCCACGATGGTGACGCCGGACAGGGCGAACGACCATCCCTCGCGGCCGGCCTGGTTGGCCACCAGGGCGGCGAGCAGCGCGGCAACCGCCACGACCATCGCCACGAGGCTCTTGCCGTCGCCCTTGTCAACCTGGGTCCACAGCAGGAAGACCAGCGCCGCCGCAGCCGTCACCACACCGACCCGAAGCGCCAGCTTCCGTGCCCGCTCCCGGATCTCCCCGACCGTCTTGAGCGCGGTGAACACCGTGCCGTGGAAGGTGAACAGGGTCAGCGTCACCACTCCGCCGAGCAGGGCGTACGCGCTGAACAGATCCCAGAGGCCGCCGACGTAGTTGAAGTCCCGGTCGATCTTCACGCCGTGCACGATGTTGCCGAAGGCGACGCCCCACAGGAACGCGGGGATGAGCGAGGTCCAGAAGATCGCGGTCTCCCAGTTGCGCTGCCAGTTCTCCTCGGGCCGCTTGGCGCGGTACTCGAAGGCGACACCCCGGACGATCAGGCAGACCAGGATGACCAGGAGCGGCAGGTAGAACCCGGAGAAGAGGGTGGCGTACCACTCGGGGAACGCGGCGAAGGTCGCCCCGCCCGCGGTCAGCAGCCACACCTCGTTGCCGTCCCAGACGGGACCGATGGTGTTGATCAGGACACGCTTCTCGACCCGGTTGCGGGCGAGCAGTTTGGTGAGGACGCCGACCCCGAAGTCGAAGCCCTCCAGGAAGAAGTAGCCGGTCCACAGGACGGCGATGAGCACGAACCAGACGTCGTGAAGTTCCATGACTTGAGCTCCCTTGGCCTAGCAGCGAGGCCTAGTACGAGAAGGCCATCGGCTTGTCGGCGTCACGGGCGTCGCCGCCGATCTTCGTGGGCGGGTTGAGGTCGGCCTCCGTGAGCTCGGGCGGGCCTGCCTTGATGTACTTCACGAGCAGCTTGACCTCGACGACGGCGAGGATGGCGTACAGGGTCGTGAAGGTGATCATCGAGATGAGGATCTCGGCCTGGGAGACACCGGGGGAGACCGCGTGCCGGGTCTGCAGGACGCCGTAGACGACCCAGGGCTGACGGCCCATCTCGGTGAAGATCCAGCCCCAGGAGTTGGCGATCAGCGGGAAGCCCAGGGTCCAGATCGCCACCAGCCAGTAGAGCCTGCCGAGCTTGGGGCTGAGCGCCTTGTTCTTGAAGAGGACCAGGTTCGGCACCTCGTCCTCGCCGACCCGCAGGTGCTGCGGCAGCATGAACTTCTTGCGGGTCAGCCAGAGTCCGGCAAGTCCGATGGCGAAGGACGCCATGCCGAAGCCGATCATCCAGCGGAACGCCCAGAAGGTGACGGGGATGTTGGGCCGGTAGTCGCCGGGCCCGTACTTCTGCTGCTCGGCCTTGTTGACGTCGTTGATGCCGGGGACGTACGAGGTGAAGTCGTCGTTGGCGAGGAAGGACAGCAGGCCGGGGATCTCGATGGCCACGGTGTTGTGGCCCTTCTCCACGTCGCCGTAGGCGAAGATCGAGAAGGGTGCGGAGTCCTGTCCGTCCCACAGGGCCTCGGCGGCCGCCATCTTCATCGGCTGCTGCTTGAACATGACCTTGCCGAGGGTGTCACCGCTGATGGCGGTGAACATGCCGGCGATGACCACGGTGACCAGGCCGAGCCGCAGCGAGGTCTTCATCACGGGGATGTGCTCCTTGCGGAACAGGTGGAAGGCCGCGATGCCGACCATGAAGGCGCCACCGGTCAGGAAGGTGGCCGACATGGTGTGGAAAACCTGGGCGAGCGTGGTGTTCTGGGTCAGCACCGCCCAGAAGTCGGTGAGCTCGGCGCGGCCCTTCGCCTTGTTGATCCGGTAGCCGACCGGGTGCTGCATCCAGGAGTTGGCCGCGAGGATGAAGTACGCCGACAGGATCGTGCCGATCGAGACCATCCAGATGCAGGCCAGGTGGATCTTCTTGGGCAGCTTGTCCCAGCCGAAGATCCACAGGCCGATGAAGGTCGACTCGAAGAAGAAGGCGATCAGGGCCTCGAAGGCGAGCGGGGCACCGAAGACATCGCCGACGAAGCGCGAGTAGTCGGACCAGTTCATGCCGAACTGGAACTCCTGCACGATGCCGGTGACCACACCCATCGCGATGTTGATCAGGAAGAGCTTGCCCCAGAACTTGGTGGCCCTGAGGTACTTCTCGTTCTCCGTACGCACCCAGGCGGTCTGGAGGCCGGCCGTGAGGGCGGCCAGGGAGATCGTCAGGGGGACGAACAGGAAGTGGTAGACGGTGGTGATGCCGAACTGCCAGCGCGCCAGGGTCTCCGGCGCCAGAGCCAGGTCCACGTCGCCGCTCCTTACCTCACAGGCTTGTGGAACAAATGCTTGCGAAGCGTCCGCTTGTGAAAGCGTTCACATTCACAAGCTAGTATGCCGCACCTGCTTTCGATAAACGAAGGGGGGTCCCGATTACCGCCGGGACCCCTGTGCCGAAACGTTCTGACCTGCGCGAACGCGCGGCCGGTGTGAGCTAGAGCTCCTTGCGGAAGGCCTCCGCCACCTTCAGGAAGATGTCGTTCGCCTCGCTCTCGCCGACCGTGACCCGCACACCCTCACCCGGGAACGGACGTACGACCACGCTGTGCTGCTCGCACGCCGCCGCGAAGTCGACCGTGCGCTCCCCCAGCCGCAGCCACACGAAGTTGGCCTGGGTCTCGGGCACCGTCCAGCCCTGGGCCCGCAGCCCCTCCACCACCCGGTTGCGCTCGCAGACCAGCGAGCCGACCCGGCCAAACAGTTCGTCCTCGGCCCGCAGCGAGGCGATCGCCGCCTCCTGCGCGACCTGGCTCACCCCGAAGGGCACCGCCGTCTTGCGCAGCGCCGCGGCCACCGGTTCGTGGGCGATCGCGAAGCCGACCCGGAGGCCCGCGAGGCCGTACGCCTTGGAGAAGGTGCGCAGCACACAGACGTTCGGGCGGGTGCGGTACAGCTCCACGCCGTCCGGTACCTCGGGGTCGCGGATGAACTCACGGTAGGCCTCGTCGAGGACCACCAGGACGTCGCTCGGCACCCGGTCGAGGAACCGTTCCAACTCGGCCCGCTTCACGACCGTGCCGGTCGGGTTGTTGGGGTTGCAGACGAAGATCAGCCGGGTCCGCTCGGTGATGGCGTCGGCCATGGCGTCCAGGTCGTGCACATCGCCCTCGGTCAGCGGCACCTTCACCGAGGTGGCACCGCTGATCTGCGTGATGATCGGGTACGCCTCGAAGGACCGCCACGCGTAGATCACCTCGTCGCCCGGCCCCGAGGTCGCCTGGATCAGCTGCTGGGCGACGCCGACCGAGCCGGTGCCGGTGGCCAGGTGGGAGAGCGGGACGCCGAAGCGCTCGGACAGTTCGTTCATCAGGCCCGTGCAGGCCATGTCCGGGTAGCGGTTGAAGGAGGAGACCGCGGCCGACACCGTCTCCAGGACGCCCGGCAGCGGCGGATACGGGTTCTCGTTGGAGGACAGCTTGTAGGCCACCGGACCGCCCGCCGCGGCCGGCTTGCCCGGCTTGTAGGTGGGAATACCCTCCAGCTCGGCGCGCAGCTTGGGGCTCGTCTCGCTCACCGCAGTCCTCCTCATGACCACCGACTCTGGCAGCGGCTTTCAATACTGCTCACCTTATGAGGATTGGGCTCCGCTGCGTACAGGTGAGAACCAACCTCATCAGTCCCACTGGCATCACGGGCATCGCCGTACGAAGTCAGGCGAATCGGGGGGCGCGGTCACATATATCTATGCGCCTGTAGCTCGCGCCGTGGCGCGCGTCACCCGTGAAGGTGAGTTGAGACCTCTTCGAAACATCGGGGACTTGGCAGGCCCATGCGTGCCGACAAGTTACGTAGTGCCATTGGATCGTTTAACTGACTTTGTTTCACAGGTAGTTGACCTTAGATGACCTTGCAGAAACGTGCCTGTCAACGCGTGCATATGCGTCCGCCCTACCCCACCGCATGAGCCCTACTATCGGCTCGCCATGACAGCAGCAGGGAAGCACCAGGTGAGCCGCGCGGAAACCTCACGTCGAGGAAGTCGGCCGGGCCGGGCGGGCATCAGAGACGTGGCCGCCGCCGCCGGAGTCTCCATCACGACCGTCTCCGATGCCCTGAACGGCAAGGGCAGGCTCCCGGACGCCACCCGCCGCCACGTCAGAGAGGTCGCCGACCGACTGGGCTACCGGCCCTCGGCCGCGGCCAGAACCCTCCGTACCGGCAAGTCGGGACTCATCGGCCTGACCGTGACGACGTACGGGGATGAACCTTTCACCTTCACCGAGTTCGCGTACTTCGCCGAAATGGCGCGGGCCGCCACCTCGGCCGCGCTCGCCCGCGGCTACGCCCTCGTCATCCTGCCCGCGACCTCGCGCCACGACGTGTGGTCGAACGTCGCCCTGGACGGCACCGTGGTCATCGACCCGTCCGACCAGGACCCGGTCGTCAGCGAGCTGGTCCGGCAGGGTTTACCGGTGGTCTCCGACGGCCGCCCGGCCGGCGCGCTCCCGGTCACCGCCTGGGTCGACAACGACCACGAGGCCGCCGTACTCGGCATCCTCGACCATCTGGCCGACGCCGGCGCCCGCCGCATCGGCCTGCTGACCGGGACGACGACGGACACCTACACCCATCTGTCCACCACCGCGTATCTGCGCTGGTGCGAGCGGGTGGGCCAGGATCCGGTCTACGAGGCCTACCCGGCGCACGATCCGTGCGCGGGCGCCGTCGCCGCCGACCGGCTGCTCGCCCGCCCCGACCGACCGGACGCCGTCTACGGGCTGTTCGACCCCAACGGCACCGACCTGCTCGCCGCCGCCCGCCGCTACGGACTGCGCGTCCCCGACGACCTGCTGATCGTCTGCTGCAGCGAGTCCACCGTGTACGCCAGCACCGAGCCGCCGGTCACCACGCTCTCCCTGAAGCCGCGCCGCATCGGCACGGCCGTGATCCAGCTCCTCATCGATGCCATCGAGGGGGTCGAATCGGACCAACCGGTCGAGCAGGTGATACCGACGGAGCTGATCGTGCGCACCTCGTCCCAGCGGCGGGCCCCGCGCACGACGGTCAGCCCGCCGCGGTCGCCCGAGGAGGAGTAGCGGAAGGCGGCCGGGCAGGGGTCGAAGCCCGGCCCAATCGGGGCGAATGCCGCGGTGAACAGGAGTCTTGCTTCGATTCACCACCCCTGGGTCATCACATGGCGCGATCCGCATTCCTATGATGGGCCCACGACACCGCGGGCCGCTGCGACCAGGCAGTCCGAAGCGGTGCAGATGCGGCGCGATGGTGGAGGGGTCTGATGACTCAGGGGGCCGGTCAGGGACCCGAGGTGGAGCGCGGTGCGGTGCTGCGCGACTTCCGGGTGCCCGCGTACGTCAACGAGACCGGTCCCTACGGCCACAGCACGCACCCCGGCGACGTCGTGCCGGCGCATGAGGAGGCGTACCCGGAGGGGTACACCCCCACCGAGCAGGACCTGCCCGTCATCCACCACGGTGACGGACTCCAGGCGGCCACGGACCCCTCGGTGCAGCCGGAGGACGGCCCCGGTCCGCTGTTCGTCGTCGGAGACGTCCACGGCTATCTCGACGAGCTGACGGCCGCGCTCCAGGAGCAGGGCCTCGTCGACGCGGCGGGCAACTGGTGCGCGGGCACCGCCCGGCTGTGGTTCCTCGGCGACTTCACCGACCGCGGCCCCGACGGCATCGGCGTCATCGACCTCGTGATGCGCCTGTCCGCGGAGGCCGCCGCGGCCGGCGGCTACTGCAAGGCCCTCATGGGCAACCACGAACTGCTGCTGATCGGCGCCAAGCGGTTCGGCGACACCCCCGTCAACTCCGGCGCGGGCACCGCCACCTTCCAGGCGGCCTGGCTGCTCAACGGCGGGCAGAAGACCGACATGGACCGCCTCCAGGACCACCACCTGCAGTGGATGTCACGGCTTGACGCCGTCGAGGAGGTCGACGGGCATCTGCTCGTGCACTCCGACACCACCGCCTACCTCGACTACGGCGACTCGATCGAGGCGGTCAACGACACCGTCCGCGAGACCCTCACGCGCAACGACGCGGACGAGGTGTGGGATCTGTTCCGCAAGTTCACCAAGCGCTTCTCCTTCCGCGACGAAGGCGGCGCCGACCATGTGCGCTCGCTGCTCGACATGTACGGCGGCACCCGCATCGTTCACGGGCACAGCCCGATTCCCTATCTGCTCGGCGAAGTGGGCTCCGAGGACGGCGAGGACGAATCAGGTCCGGTGGTCGAGGGACCGCATGTCTACGCCGACGGACTGGCCATCGCGATGGACGGTGGGGTGACCATGGCCGGAAAACTGCTGGTCCAGCAACTGCCCCTGGATATCTGAACGTTCACAGGGCAGTCGTTCCCCTATGACGGACTGACCGGAGACCGCGCAGGCCAGAGGGCAATTTCTGGAAACCCCCTGTCACCCTGTGCCGTCGCCGCTCTACCATCTGCTTATCCGTAGCAGGCTCCCCTCCGTTTCTGCCCGACGGCTCGTTGGCATGCGAGCCCCAAGCCCTACGGAGCATCGGGGGATGCACATGAACAGCGTTCCGCAGCACCTGCACAGCGAGGACCGCCAGGAGTACGAGCGGATCCTCGATGAGGCGCTGCGCTCCGCACCACACCGTCCCGAACTGGCCGCTGTCGGACAGCGGCTGAATCCCGAACAGCTGCGCACCATGGCGCTGAACGCCACCGCACTCATCACGGCGGCCGCGGCGACCGAGTACCAGCACTACGTGAAGGTCCGCGAGGAACAGCGCCGTCCGGCGCCGTCCACCCTGTCGTCCGTGCACGAACCCGGCCCCGCCGAGTCGGGCACGGGAGCGATGGGGCTCGCCACCACCATGGGAGAGGTCGCTGAGACCGCCGGTGCGGGCGCCGTCGCCGTCGCCGCAGTCCTCACACCTGTCCTCGCCGGAATCGCAGCGGCGATCTTCCTGCTCGTGGGTTACATCCTCCAGATGCTCAGCCCGCCGCCGGCGTTCGCCCACGCCATGATCACCATCGGTTGGGTGTTCGGCGCCCTGACCGCGGCCGCGATCCTGGTCGCCGCCGTGGGCCTGCTGCTCACCGCCCTGCGCAACCGGCCCTCGTCGGACGCGGGCTACGGCGGGCTCAGCGGGGAGGTGGCACGGGCCAGGGACACCTGGCGCGAAGCCCTGCTGGAACGCGGCATCCTCCCCTTCCTCAAGGAGGCCCTGGCCGACCCCGGCACCGCCGCACTGCACCACACGGCACCGCCCGCACCGACCAGCCGGATGCCCAGCCTCGGCTACGACCGCCCGGGCTTCAGCAGCCCGGACGACGGAGCCTCCGGTGCCCGGCCGAGTTTCACCAGCCCGGACTACACCAGCCCGGACTTCGGGGGGCCGGAACACCAGCCGGAGTGACACCCGGCACAGCCCCTCGGCTTGCGCCCCCACCATGGGGAGCGCAAGCCGAAGACTCGGCCGCTGGCCACCCGCGTACGGTTCGCCTGCGTCCGCCGACAAGTCGCCTGCGCCGGTCGGCGATTCGCCTGCGTCAGTCGGTGATCGGCAGATACACATGGCGACGGCGGATGTCCTGGCAGATCTTCATCATCGAGCGCAGCTTCAGTCCTGAGTGGGCAGTTGTGATTCCTTTCTTTCCGGAAGAGCGATGATCGCGATGCTCTCCGGCTGGGCTATGGCCAGGCGGGTGCCATCCGGGTGCAGGGCGGCAACGGGCGTCGGAATGTGCGTGACCCCGTAGCTGCCTTCTCTCCGGGATACCTCCACGGTGGGCCATTCCGCCACCACGGCGCCCGTCGTGACATCGATCAGCCGCGGATGCCCGTACAGCGAGACGACCGTGTCGCCCCGGGCTATCAGAGTGCCGATGTTGAAATCGACTCTGCTGCGATGGATCCACCGCCTTGCGGAGAGCGACCACACGCCCAACTGCCGTGGGCCCAGGGCAGGCGTCTCCTCGTCGTCGAGAAACTCCTCCCCGGTCGCCACAGCCAGGTGGTCACCATCGAGCCAGCAGGCCGAGACGACCTCCGCGTCGATGCCCGGGTCCAAGGGCAGCACGCCACGGCCATCGAGCACAGCGGGGTCGGTCAACGCACTGGCCAGGTCGAAGACTTCGACGACCCCATACGGATGCCACAGCCAGCCGGCCGACAGCAGGTGTGTCCCGCCCGGGCTCACCGCCAGCCGCGAGTGGAAGACGTCCTTGGGATGACGTTCACCACTGGTGAGCCGCTCTCCCGACTCCGCATCCTCGATCTCGAGGACGTTGTACTCCTCCGGACAGTGGACCAGAACCTCACGGCCGTCCGGCAACGCCCCGAGGGCCACCGGATAGTCGAAGGCATCAGCTTGGTAGTAGCTGCGGTTCAGCTCACGGACGAGCCGATCACCATCGAACAGCAGTGCCTTGGTACCACGCTCGGCATAGACAACGGAGTAGCGACCGGACAGGGAGACGACGCTTCGGTCGAAGGGAAACGCGTGGCGCACCGTGGCACGCTGCTCCACGCCATCAGGACCCCATCGGCGGCCACCACCCACCACGTCGACCAGATCATCGCCGTCCCACACCAGCGACTGCGCCTCGGACGTCGCCTTCAGAACGATCAAGACTCCGCCACCCCCCTCATCTCATCCCCGAACGCACGCCGTGGCTGTCCCGAAGGCACCCACGCTCCGGGACAGCGCCAATCGACGGACGTCAGTCCGCCAGCGGCAGGTACACGCGATTGCCGCTAGCCGCGAACTCCTTCGACTTCTGCAACATCCCCTCCGCGACCTCCTCAGCCGTCGCCCCCGCAGCAGCCGTACCGCCGAACCGCTCTGTGATGCTTTGGCTGATCTTCATCGAGCAGAACTTCGGGCCACACATGGAGCAGAAGTGGGCCGTCTTGGCCGGTTCGGCCGGGAGGGTCTCGTCGTGGAACTCGCGGGCCGTGTCCGGGTCCAGGGCGAGGTTGAACTGGTCCTCCCAGCGGAACTCGAAGCGGGCGTCGGAGAGAGCGTCGTCCCATTCCTGGGCGCCCGGGTGTCCCTTGGCGAGGTCGGCCGCGTGGGCGGCGATCTTGTAGGTGATGACACCGGTCTTGACGTCGTCCCGGTTGGGCAGGCCCAGGTGCTCCTTGGGCGTGACGTAGCAGAGCATCGCCGTGCCCCACCAGGCGATCATCGCGGCGCCGATACCGGAGGTGATGTGGTCGTAGGCCGGCGCGACGTCGGTGGTCAGCGGGCCGAGCGTATAGAACGGAGCTTCATCGCAGATCTCCTGCTGAAGGTCGATGTTCTCCTTGATCTTGTGCATCGGGACGTGTCCCGGGCCCTCGATCATGGTCTGTACGTTGAAACGCTTGGCGATCGTGTTGAGTTCCCCGAGTGTGCGCAACTCCGCGAACTGCGCCTCGTCGTTGGCGTCCGCGATCGACCCCGGCCGCAGACCGTCGCCGAGGGAGTACGTGACGTCGTAGGCGGCGAGGATCTCGCAGAGCTCCTCGAAGTTCTCGTAGAGGAACGACTCCTTGTGGTGCGCCAGGCACCAGGCCGCCATGATCGAGCCGCCGCGCGAGACGATGCCGGTCTTGCGGTTCGCCGTCAGGGGGACGTACGGCAGACGCACGCCCGCGTGGACCGTCATGTAGTCCACGCCCTGCTCGGCCTGTTCGAGGACCGTGTCCTTGTAGATCTCCCAGGTCAGCTCCTCGGCGCGGCCGTCGACCTTCTCCAGCGCCTGGTAGAGCGGCACCGTGCCGATGGGGACGGGGGAGTTGCGCAGCACCCACTCACGGGTGGTGTGGATGTTGCGGCCGGTGGACAGGTCCATGACCGTGTCGGCGCCCCAGCGGGTCGCCCAGGTCATCTTCTCGACCTCCTCCTCGATGGAGGAGGTGACCGCCGAGTTCCCGATGTTGGCGTTGACCTTCACCAGGAACCGCTTGCCGATGATCATCGGCTCGATCTCCGGGTGGTTCACGTTCGCCGGCAGCACCGCGCGGCCCGCGGCGATCTCCTCACGGACCACCTCGGGCTCGACGTTCTCCCGGATGGCCACGTACTCCATCTCCGGTGTGATCTCACCACGGCGTGCGTACGCGAGCTGAGTGACCGCGTTGCCGTCACGACTGCGGCGCGGTTGGCGTGGCCGCCCCGGGAACACCGCGTCGAGGTTGCGCAGGCCACCGCGCGGTGCGGTGTGCTTGATCCCGTCGTCCTCGGGGCGCACGGGACGTCCCGCGTACTCCTCGGTGTCCCCGCGGGCGACGATCCAGTTCTCCCTCAGCGGCACGAGGCCCCGGCGGACGTCGGTCTCGGTGAGGGGATCGGTGTACGGGCCCGACGTGTCGTACAGCGTGACCGACTTCCCGTTGGTGAGGTGCACCTGGCGGACCGGCACCCGCAGATCGGGGCGCGAGCCCTCGACATACGCCTTGTGCCAGCCGATGGACTTCCCGGCCTCCTCGTCGAGCTGGTCGACGTGCTGCTCGGAGGCAGGCGTGCGCGCGTCCTTGATGGTCATGAGACCTACTCCCTACGCCGGCATTACCCGGTAACAGGTTCGGCGGTCGACGCAGCGGTTTCCGTCTGTCGACGTTTCGTGGGGAACGTCACTTGCTTGACGTGACGTTCCACGTGAAACATCGCTGGGACGGAGGTCAGCGCCCTCTCAGCCCGGTGCTCCGAGCTCCCGCGTGTACAAAGGTGCCACCACGCTAGCGGCAATTCGGGCGCGGTGAACAGAGGGCCCCTGTCGTTCTTGCGATGATCGGTCGGTGGACACGACGCATCAGCCTCCGTACCCGCCTCCCGAGCCTCCGCGCCGCCCGGGCTACGGAAGCGGCCCCGGCGACGGCCCCGGTACTGCTTCGGGCCATGGTCCAGGCGGTCTGCCCAGAAGCAGGCCCGGCGGCGGTGACAGCCGTACCAGCGGGTCTGATACCGGTGGCTGGGATGCCTTCGGGCACGGGCAGGGGCGCGACCGGGGGCACGAGGTCGACGGCGGACACCGCCACGAGTACGGGACCGGTGTCGGCGGGGGTCACGGCCAAGGCTCCGACGGGCACGGGCACGGCGCCGGCGACGGGCACGGGCACGGGCACGGGCACGGTCATGGATCGGGCGGTGGTGACGGTCACGACCACGGCCATGAATCCGGCGACGGTTCCGGCGGTGGCGGCCACGACCGCGGATCAGGCAGTGGCGGCAGCCGTGACCGCGGCCACGGATCAGGTGGTGGTGGCCACGGTCACTCCCACAGCCACGGCCCGGCGGCTCCCGTCTCCAAGCACCTTCGCAAGGTCATCGCGGCGATCCTGATCCCCTTCGGCGCGGCCGTCGTGGTGGGGCTCGTCGTGCTCTGGCCCGGTGGTGCTCCGGCGCACGAACGCACCGGCGTCGGCTTCGACCGGCAGACCCAGCAGGCCACCGTCAGCAAGGTCGTGAGCGTCAGCTGCAAGTCGGTGAACGCCTCCGGGGAGACCCCGACCGGGGACACCTCCACTGCCGAGGGCTCCTCCGCCGAGCAGCAGGCGAACGGCACCTGCAAGAAGGCGACGATCCGGGTCGACACCGGCGACGACAAGGGCCGTACCTTCACGGAGATCGTGCAGCCGGACCAGTCGCGGCAGCTGCACGAGGGCGAGAAGGTCGTGGTCGCGTACGAGCCCTCGGCGCCCAAGGACCTGCAGTACTCGGTCACCGACGTGAATCGCAGGTTCCCGATGGGCCTGCTCGCCGGCATCTTCGCACTCGCCGTCGTGGTCGTCGGTCGGATGCGCGGTGTCATGGCACTGGTCGCACTGGCCGTCAGCTTCCTGCTGCTGAACTTCTTCGTCCTGCCGGCGATCCTGCAGGGCTCGAACCCGCTGCTCGTGGCGGTGATCGGGTCGAGCGCCATCATGCTGATCGCCCTCTACATGTGCCACGGCCTCTCGGCCAGAACCTCCGTGGCGGTACTCGGCACGCTGATCTCCCTGGTGCTGATCGGCGTCCTCGGCTCGCTGTTCATCGGCTGGGCCGCGCTCACCGGCAACACGGACGACAACACCGGGCTCATCCACGGGCTGTACCCGTCGATCGACATGAGCGGTCTGCTGCTCGCCGGTGTCATCATCGGCTCGCTCGGTGTCCTGGACGACGTGACGGTCACGCAGACGTCGGCGGTCTGGGAGCTGCACGAGGCCAACCCGACGATGGGCTGGCGCGGGCTGTACCGCGCGGGTATCCGCATCGGCCGCGACCACATCGCGTCCGTGGTCAACACGCTCGTCCTCGCCTACGCGGGCGCCGCGCTGCCGCTGTTGCTGCTCTTCTCCATCGCCCAGTCCAGCGTGGGGACGGTCGCCAACAGCGAGTTGGTGGCGGAGGAGATCGTGCGCACACTGATCGGCTCGATCGGCCTGGTCGCCTCGGTTCCGGTCACCACGGTCCTCGCGGCGCTGGTGGTCTCTGCCGACCGGCCGGGGACGGAGACGGCCGGAGCGGGGGCGGCGGCGGGTGGTGCGCCCGTACCGGCAACGAGCGCGAGCGCGGGGACAGCCGGCAACCGACCGGCTCCGGCCCGGGGCGGAAAGGGTCGGCGGCGCAGGCGCTGAGAGAGGTCGCCGGGCCAGGGCTGTCGGCTCCCGGCTCCGAGAGGAAACCGGCTCGCGGCACGGAAGCACGGCCTGCAGGCACGCTGGCCCGCGCCGCATCCGTGCGCCTCCATCTGCGCGGGACCTGGTCGTTCGGTCCGGCACACCTACGGCTCCACAGTCCACGCGCCCGGTAACCCGCCACGCAGCAGAAGCGTTCCTGCACCCTCCCACTCCAAGACGAAGCGTTCCGCCACCTCGCTACCCCACCGCGTCAGCCCGCGCTCTGCTCCTCCGCCAGGATCCGGTCCAGCGCCTCGTCGAGGTGGGTGTCGAAGTCGGCCAACGCCGCCTCCTGCCCGAGCGGGACCAGCTTGTCGGTGCGGTCGAGGAAGGCGATGATCGGCGCCGTGGACGAGCGGAACAGCGCCTGGTCGCCGCCCACCTGAAGCCTGATCAGCACATCGCCCAGCAGGTCGGGGCCGGAGGGCGAGACCCGTACGTCACCCTCGCCACAGGGCCGGCCCACCCCGTCGATCAGCAGCTCCCGCCCGAAGGCCCAGGTCACCGGGGCGTCGCCCGGCAGATGGAAGGTCAGCCGGACGGCGTAGGGATCGCAGGTCTCGTAGCGCAGCTCCACCGGGATGCGGAAGGAGAGCTCCTCCGACACGAGAAAGCTCATCATGACCTCTGCCTGTACGGTCTCGCGCATCGCCTACCCCGTCATCTGCCTTAGTTGGCCGGGAATGATCCCTCTGACACTGGTGGCATCTTGCTGAAAGTGCACGGCAGATCACAAGAAGTTAGTTTTCAGATACTGATAGAGATCGCGAGCGAGCCCATCAGACGCCCGATTTCCTCTTGCAGTTGCTGGGTTGCGGCCAGCAACCGCTCCGCCTGATGGACGGGAAGGGAAATGGCCATGGTCGCCGCCGCGTTACCCACCGTGATCGGAATCGCGGCGCACACTGTCCCCAGCGCGTACTCCTGACGCTCGATCACCGGCTCCATCCGTGCGGTCCGTTCGAGACGCCGGAGCAGGCTGTGGCTGTCGCGAACGGTGTACGGGGTGATGGACTGCACGGGATAGCGGTCGAGGTGGTCGCGCCGGGCCTCCTCGTCGAGCTGGGCCAGCAGGCACTGCCCGATGGCGTGCGCGTGCCCGGTCTCGCGGAAGTCGGCCCACTCCTCGACCGCCGGGATGCCCGGGGTGTCGGAGACGCAGAGGACCTCGATCTCGCCGCCCCTGTACTGCGCGTAGTACACCGGTACGCCGATCAGATCGCGCCAGTGCGCGAGCGCCTCGGCGACGGTGCTGCGACGTTTCTGCTCGGCACCACTGCTGCTCAGTCGCTCGGCCGCCTCACCGAGGAAGAACAGGCCCTTGTCGCGACGCAGATAGCCCTCGTGCACGAGGGTGCGCAGCAGGTGGTACGCCGTGGGAAGCGCCAGCCCGGTCTCACGGGCGAGTTGTTTGGCAGGGGCACCTTGCTCGTGCTCCGCGACGGATTCGAGGAGCCGCATAGCGCGCTGGACGGACCCGATGAGGGTCGCCGAGTGGGTCTGTTCGGGCTGCCCGGAGGGGGGCGCCGCATGCCTCTGCACGGGCGCTGTCGGCCGTACCGGGGCAGGTGCCCGTACAGGAGCAGGTGTCCGTACGGGTACTGACGGCCGTACGGAAGCCGCCGGCTGGGCAGGCGCCGTGGGCCGTGCCGAAGCCGTCGTCTGGGCGGGAGCCGTCGTCGAGTGAGCATCGAACTGTACGAGTGAGGGGTCAACCTGTACGGGTGCGGTGTCAACCGTGGCCAAGGGTCACTCCCGGAGCGCGAGGGGGGCAGCCCGTGCGGGGAACACGGGAGGGGGTGTACGCCGCCCGCGGGGTCGTCCCCGCGTCGAATTCCGGACTTT
Organism: Streptomyces sp. NPDC048420; assembly: GCF_040651535.1. Lineage (NCBI taxonomy): Bacteria > Bacillati > Actinomycetota > Actinomycetes > Kitasatosporales > Streptomycetaceae > Streptomyces > Streptomyces sp. NPDC048420. The sequence goes on along the minus strand of NZ_JBEZKG010000002.1, from coordinate 289,845 downwards.
AACGGTCCGCCACCGCACGCATACGGCCCATACGGGAAACTTCCCTCGCCCGAGGGAACAGGTGATTCCTGTTACCGGCCGCCCCGCTCGCTCCGGACGCTCACCAGTCGCTGCGCGACGAGGAACTCGACATGAACTTCCGTACGACGTAGACGAGTCCACCGACCAGGGCGACGAAGACCAGCAGCTTGAAGAGCAGGCCGATGACGAAGCCGACGACCGTGGCTATCAGTCCGCCGAACACGACCAGGGCGATGACCGGCACCGCGATCCACTTCACCCACCACGGCATCCCCGCGAAGATCTCTCCCATCGTCCTTACCTCTCTGCAGTCCGGCACCGTCCGGTCCCTCTGGTACCGGATCCACCAATGTCCTGCTCTCGATGCTAGGGCCGACAGGTGCCCCCGCGGGGGCCTCGCACCCCTTGTCCTCCCCTGACCGAACCCCTAGGGATCCCCGAGACCACAGATCAGCTCTCCGGGGGAGAGAAGACCACCATGACCCTGAGGTCCTCGCTGATGTGGTGGAACTTGTGGGCGACGCCGGCCGGCACGTAGACCACGCTGCCGCGCGCGACCTGGGTGGTCTCCATGCCCACGGTGATCGCCGCGCGGCCGCTCACCACGAAATAGACCTCGTCCTGGTTGTGCGGCTGCTGCGGGTCCTGCGCACCCGCGTCGAGCGCGTACAGGCCGACCGACATGTTCCGCTCTCGCAGGAACTGCAGGTAGGCGCCGTCGTTGGCGGCGCGCTCCGCCTCCAGTTCGTCCAACCGGAATGCCTTCATCGACTTAGTCCGCCCTCGTCGTACCCGTGACCGATCTCTTCTGCCACGATCAGACACATGAAGAATTTCCTAGTCAAGACGATCGCCAACGCGGGTGCTCTGGCGGTCGCCGTATGGCTGCTCGACAAGATCACCCTGACCGGTGACAGCACCGGCAAGAAGGTCTGGACGCTGATCCTCGTCGCGCTGGTGTTCGGCCTGGTGAACTTCCTGGTCAAGCCCGTCGTGAAGCTGCTGACCTTCCCGCTGTTCATCCTGACGCTCGGCCTGTTCACGCTGATCGTCAACGCGCTGATGCTGCTGCTGACCTCGTGGCTCGCCGACAAGCTCGACCTGAGCTTCCACGTCGAGGGCTTCTGGACCGCCGTCCTGGGCGGCCTGATCATCTCGATCGTCTCCTGGGCCCTGCACGTCGTCCTGCCCGACGAGGACTGAGGGGCATGAGCTACCGTGTCTGCTTCGTCTGCACCGGCAACATCTGCCGTTCGCCGATGGCGGAGTCGGTCTTCCGCGCCCGGATAGCCGAGGCCGGCCTGGACGGCCTGGTCGAGGTCGACAGCGCCGGCACGGGCGGCTGGCACGAGGGCGACGGCGCGGACCCGCGCACCGTGTCCGTCCTGGAGGAGCACGGCTACGACGGCGCCCATACGGCCCGACAGTTCCAGCCGTCCTGGTTCTCCCGTCTCGACCTCGTCATCGCCCTCGACGCCGGCCACCTCAAGGCCCTGCGGCGCCTCGCGCCCACCCCTGAGGACGCCGGGAAGGTACGGCTGCTGCGTTCGTACGACCCTGCCGCGGGGGACGACCTCGATGTCCCGGACCCGTACTACGGAGGGCGGGACGGCTTCGAGGAGTGCCTTGAGATGGTGGAGGCGGCAAGCGAGGGTCTGCTCGCCGAGGTGCGCGAGCAGACGGAAGGACGGGTGGCATGAGTGACAGGACCGCGGACAACGGGGAGGGCACACGCGCGGTGCGGGCCGGACTGCCCGAGGCGGTGAAGAACGAACCGACCCTGCCCGGTCCGTCGTTCGCCGCGCACTTCCATCTGCCGGGCGAGGTCGAGGGGCCGTACACCTACGGCCGCGACACGAACCCCACCTGGAGCCTGCTGGAGAGCGCCATCGCCGAGCTGGAGGCGCCCGGGCAGCACGACGTGGAGACGCTCGTCTTCGCCTCAGGCATGGGCGCCATCTCCGCCGTGCTCTTCTCCCAGCTGCGCGCGGGGGACACCGTCGTCCTGCCTGCCGACGGCTACCAGGTGCTGCCCCTTGTACGTGCCCAGCTGGAGGCGTACGGCATCGAGGTGCGCACCGCCCCGACCGGCGGCGACGCCCAGCTCGACGTCCTCGACGGCGCGAAGCTGCTGTGGATCGAGAGCCCGTCCAACCCCGGGCTCGACGTGTGCGACATCCGCCGGCTCGTCGAGGCGGCACACGCGCGTGGGACGCTCGTCGCCGTCGACAACACGCTCGCCACGCCGCTCGGGCAGCGGCCGCTGGAGCTCGGCGCGGACTTCTCCGTGGCAAGTGGCACCAAGCAGCTCACGGGGCACGGAGACGTGCTCCTGGGGTACGTCACCGGCCGCGAGGGCGAGGCCATGACGGCCGTACGCCGCTGGCGGAAGATCGGCGGGGCGATCGCGGGCCCGATGGAGGCCTGGCTCGCGCATCGCTCGATCGCCACGCTCCAGATGCGGGTCGACCGGCAGAACGCGAGTGCGCTCGTGCTCGCGCAGGCGCTGGGGGAGCGTCCCGAGATCACCGGTCTGCGGTACCCGGGGCTACCCGACGACCCCTCGCACAAGATCGCGTCGCAGCAGATGCGGCGCTATGGGTGCGTGGTCTCCTTCACGCTGCCCACGCGCGCGCGTGCCGACCGTTTCCTCGATGCGCTGCGGCTCGTGGACGACGCGACGAGCTTCGGTGGGGTGCGTTCCACGGCCGAACGGCGTCGGCGCTGGGGCGGGGACGACGTGCCGGAGGGCTTCATCCGCTTCTCGGTCGGCGCCGAGGACCCCGAGGACCTGGTGGCGGATGTGCTGCGTGCGCTGGACGAGTCCGCCGACTGACCGTTTCAGCAGCGGTTTTACGGACGCCGACCAGGTCCGGCTACGTACAACGGACGGTCCGAGCCTCCCCCCTCGTGGCTCGGACCGCCCCGGTTCCGCGCGCGAAGAACCGCGCGAACAAGGCTAGTTGACTCTCTGTCAGTGTCCAATCACAGTAGCGACAGAGGCCTATCGACATATTTATAGTTGGCCCCCTGCCCCGGGCCGGGAGAAGGGCAGGAAAGGGGGGCGTCGCCATGGATCTGGCCTTGCTGCGCACCTTTGTGACGGTGCACCGGGCCGGTTCCTTCACCCGCGCGGCCGCCCTGCTCGGCCTGTCCCAGCCGGCCGTCACCTCGCAGATCCGCACGCTGGAACGGCAGTTGGGCCGTCCTCTGTTCCTACGACAGGCCCGCGGGGTGACCCCGACGACCATCGGCGACGAACTCGCCCACAAAGCCGCCCCACACCTCGACGCCCTGGTGGAGATCACCGAGACCGGCCTCGACGACGAGTCCTCCCTGCGCACGCTGCATCTCGCAGGGCCTCCCGAGTTCACCGCCGAGCGTGCGCTGCCCGCGCTCACCGAGCTGACCGGCGAGGACGGCCAGGGCTTCGCCCTGCGCGCCTCCTTCGGCAACGCCGAGGAAACCCTGGAGGGACTGGCCGCCGGGCATCACGATCTGGCCATCTGCACGGCGCGTCCACGGGGCGCCCTGCTCACGGCCAGCACGCTCTGCGACGAAGAGCACGTCCTGGTCGCGGCTCCAGGCTGGGCCGAGCAGATCGTTTTGCAGGACCCCGTCGAGACCGTCCCCGCGGCCAAGCGAGCGCCGACGCTGGAGAACGTCCCCGTGGTCGAGGTCCACGAGTCGCTGCCCTTCGTCTCCCGCTACTGGGCCTCCGTCTTCGACTGCCGTCCGGCCGCTCCCGGCACCGTCATCGCGCCCGATCTGCGCGCGGTCCTCGCCTGTGTGGTGGCGGGCGCCGGGCTCGCGGTCCTGCCCCGCTATCTGTGCGCGGACGCCCTGGAGCGCGGTGACGTCATGGCTCTGAACGAGCCTGCTGTGCCGCCGCTGCGGACCTACTTCCTGGTGGTGCGCACCGGGACACTGGCCATGCCGCACATCGCGCGGGCGCACGAGTGGTTGCTGCGGGCGGCTGCCGACTGGTGCTGAGCAGGGATTTCTCGCTGTTCACCCAGCGAGCCCGGCCGGTGACAATTCGCGATGTTTCACGTGGAACCATCCGGGCCACATTCCCCCCATGACCGTCCGACCCGTGGTCAAGCGCACCGCCCGTGCCGTCCTGCTCGACGGTGACGACCTGATCCTGATCAAGCGCACCAAGCCTGGCATGGATCCCTACTGGCTGACTCCCGGCGGTGGAGTCGAGCCGACGGACACGACCGTCGTCGACGCCCTGCACCGCGAGGTGTATGAGGAACTCGGCGCCAAGGTCACCGACGTGGTGCCCTGCTTCGTGGACACCGTCGAGCACATCGGCGACGGTGGCAGCGCGACCGGAGTGAAGGTGCAGCACTTCTTCGTCTGCCACCTGGAGTCAATGGACCCCTCGCTCCGGCACGGCCCTGAAGTGGACGAGCCCATCGGGGAGTACGAGATCGTACGGGTGCCGTTCACCCGCGTCGGGATCGCCTCCGTCCACCTCGTCCCGCTCTCCCTGCGGCACTATCTGGACGGCAACATCGAGGGTGTACGGGCCATGCACGCACCGGACCTGGGCTGATCCCTCGCCGGGTCACTGCGTCAGGACGAGTTCCTCCACGGAGTCATGCCGTATGCGTTCCGACGGGATCCCGATGGACGTGAGCGTGTCCACCCCGCTGCGGATCATCCCGGGCGGGCCGGAGAGGTAGGCGTCGTACTCGTGCCAAGGGCCGTACTCGCGGACGGCGTCCGGGAGGTGGAGGTGGTCCCGCCGGTCGACGACCGCGCGGACCGACAGCCAGGGGTGGGACTGCTGGAGCCTGAGCATGGTGTCGATGTCGTACAGGTCGTTGTCGGTGCGGGCGCCGTAGAACACCTCGACCGACCGTCGTTCACCGCGCTCGGCGACATCCTCGACCAGCGCCTTGATCGGAGCTATGCCGGTGCCTCCGCCCAGACACAGCAGTCCGCTGTCGGTGGTGTGGTCCACCGTCATCGACCCGGCCGGCGGGCCGAGCCGGATGATGTCGCCGGGCCTCGCGCGGTTCACCAGGGCGCCCGAGACCCAGCCGGCGGGTACGGCTTTCACATGGAATGACAGCAGGCCGTCGGAGCGGGGAGCCGAAGCGAAGGAGTAGTGCCGCCATATGCGCGGCCACCAGGGTGTCTCCAGGCTCGTGTACTGGCCCGCGAGGAACGGGTAGGGCTGGTCGGGCCGCACGGTGACGACCGCGACGTCCGGGGTCCTCAGGTCGTGCGACACGACCTCCGCGAACCACCAGGCCGGCGCGCTAAGTTCGTCCGCGGCCGCCGCGTCGATCATCACCTGCGAGATCGTCGTGTACGTCCGGACCCAGGCCGCTTCCGTCTCCGCGTCCCAGACGCCGGAGGCGTACTTGTTCAGCGCGCCGATGAGGCACTCACCGACCGCCGGGTAGTGCTCGGGCCGGGTGCCGTACTTGCGGTGGCCGCGGCCCAGGTTCTGCAGGTAGTCGACCAGCACCGGAGTGTTGTCGATGTGCTCGGCGGCAGTCAGCAGCGCTTTGAGGAGGCGGTCCCGCTGGGCGTCCATCGCTGCGGGGAACAGCGGGCGCAGTTCGGGATGGCGTACGAAGAGCAACGCGTAGAAGTACGACGTGACCTTGTCGGCCACAGGGGCGACCTCGGCCATGGTCCGGCGGATGAGGACGGCGTCCGGGGAGGGGGGCTGGTCTCTCGGGAGCAGCCCCGGGAACTGCGGGGAGGTGAGGCCTGCGGCCGTGGTGGGCTGGACGGGGACGCGAGGGCTGGCGGAGAGGGTGTCCGGCACTGTCAGATGCTGCGCGGGGGCACCTGATGGCGTCTGAGGTATCTGCGCCGGGGCCGGCGTGTCATCCGGCAGTTTCTGGAGCTGCTCGCCGACCGGTATCCCTTCGGTGGCCGTCCCGCCGACTGGAGCCGCCCACTCTCCGCCGGGTTTCTCGTCGGCCGAAGCCGTCGGCTCTCCGCCAGGAGTCTTCGTCTCGCGGTCAGGCTCCCCGTCGGACGGCCCCGCCTTCTGGTGCGACGGGTCGGGTTCCACGTCCGTCGCGGCCCCTGCCATCGGCTGTGTGCGTGGAGCGAACCAGCCGCCCCCGCCCCCAGAAGTGCCGTTGTCGGCCGACGTGGTGGTCGGAGCGTCCATGGTGTGCCTCGCCTCGAACATCTTTCGGTCGGTCTGCGCACTTCCTCGGTCGGAAGATGCCTGCTTCCCCCGCAGACGGCTTGCTTTCCCCGCTCGGCGTCACGGCCACCGCGGCCACATTCAACCCGCATTCGCAGTCCGTACGGACAAGTAGGCGAGAGTGTGACATTAGCCGCAGCACTCACGGCAGAGTCCCACCGCGTACGGATGTCGTGGCCGCATAACCACAAATACGGGTCTTCGATCTCTCCGTCCCGTTAGGCTGCATTGCCCTGCTCTGAGCCCGCGCCGAAGCGGTGGCACCCCTGTGCGGACAGGAACCGGAGTCGACCCTACCGGCCGCGGGTCCGCACACAAGCCCCTCCCCGCCTCCACGCATTGATCGCAAGGTGTTCGCGGGGCGAACCGCGAATCGCCTCAATTACCGGGCGTGGCGCACCAATTCATAGGCTTCCCACAGATTCATGCCCGTGTAGGAGTGGGTCGAGATATCGGACAGATGATGGTCCGCATTGACCGCCACGGAGATCGGAACGGCACCGAACAGGTCCTTGTCCGAGGCTGAATCGCCATAGGCAATACAGTCCGCCCGTGTCACTCCGAACTGCTCGCACAGCCGGTCCGCAATCAACACCTTGGCGGCGGCACTGAGCACTCCGGCCGGATCTACGGGCTCAGTGAAGGGGACGGCCGGAAAGCGGGACCCATATGCGGCATGAGCTCCCCAGCCGATCAGCCGCTCCACAAAGAAGGACGGCGAGAGAGATACCACCGCGCAGTAGTCGCCCCGGTCCCTGATCTCCGACCAGACGTCACGGATCCGGGCCAGCCATGGAGCGCCTTCGAATGCCGCGACGACGTGCGCCTCGGTCAGGGCCGCCCACAGCGCATGCACCTGCTGCGCATACTCGGGCGGAGATATCAGCCCTGCTCCGATCGCCTGGTCGAGCGCCACGGTCTCGGCCTCCAGGCCGAGTTGCCGGGAGAGCTCCACGGGTGCGCTGGTTCCGTGGAGCAAAGTGCCGTCGAGGTCGAAGAGATGAAGTCTCGCCATGCCCCTGAGATTAATGACCATGCGTGCGGCGAGACGTCCCACCTGCTTGCGTCGATCGTCGGACGGTCGCCGTTCTCCGATGTTTCACGTGAAACACCCCGCATCTGATCACATGCTGTGCGCTTGGCTACGACATGGCCAAAAGCTCGTACGTGCACCGGGAAACAGGTGGACGCCGAGGCCACCCGTCGGACAGCCTGACCTGCGTGCCGACTCCTTCTCTCGCAGCCCTCCCCATCCGCCGTCTGACGCTTCGCGATCTCACCGCCTGCGCCGACTTGTCCGAGGACCGGGGGTGGCCGCGCGAGGAGCACAAGTGGGGCCTCCTCCTCGCGGCCGGCAAGGGCTACGGCATCGACGACCCCGACGGAGGTCTTGTCACCGCCTGCGTGGTCACGGAGTACGGCCCGTACGGCCAGCCCGACCTGGGAGCGATCGGAATGGTACTGGTCGCCGAACGGCATTCCCGTCAGGGCATCGGGCGCCGACTCATGGATCATGTCCTCTCCGTGATGGGCACCACCCCACTGACTCTGCACGCAACGCCTTACGGCCGTCCGCTCTACGAGGAACTGGGGTTCAAGATCTCCGGCCGGGCGGAGATGCTGCGGGGCCACTTCACTCCGGGCGGCCCTGCACCCGCAGTGAGCACGCGCCCGGCCACTGCCGAGGACCTCGCCGCAATCCTCCGGCTCGACGAGGAAGTGCTCGGCACGGACCGCACGCATCTGATTACCCGACTGCCCGCCTTCGCCGATCAGTTGCGTGTCGCCGAGGAGGACGGCCGGATCATCGGATACGCGGCCGCCTGGCCCAACATGCACACTCATGTCGTGGGTCCGCTGGTCGCCCGCGACACGCGGACGGCACAGTCACTCCTCGCGTCGCTCGCCGCCGGTACCGACCGCCCGCTGCGTACCGACATCGACGTACGGCACGAAGAGCTGCGGGCGTGGGCCAAGGAACACGGCCTGGCATCGGTCGCCTTCAACTCGGTCATGACGTACGGACTTTCGGAGCTGCCGGGCGACTGGAGCCGACGGTTCGCTCCGCTGACCGTGGCGGCGGTCTGAGACACACCGTCGTGGTGTCGAGGCGGTCGCAGGCCCCTCAGCGGTGGACGGCGGTCCGTTGCCGGGCCGGCGTGGCTCCTGCGACCACGGTGCTGTGAGCGCTGTCGCGGCGCTCCAGGGCAGCTGAGAGCAATGCGAGGAGGAGAGCCGCCCCGGCCAGGGCGGCACCCACCCAGTTGGGGGCGGTGTAGCCGAAGCCGGCCGAGATGACCAAGCCGCCGAGCCAGGCGGACAGGGCATTGCCGAGGTTGAAGGCACCAATGTTGACGGCCGAAGCGAGCGTGGGGGCGTCGTGCGCCTGGTCGAGGACCCTCTTCTGCAGCGGCGGCACGGCGGCGAATCCCAGGGCACCGATGAGCGCGATGGTGACGCCGGCCAGGACCTTGTTGTGCGCGGTCAGCGTGAAGAATGCGAGCACGACGGCCAGGGCACCCAGGGAGACGTACAGCATCGGCATCAGCGCGCGGTCGGCGTACCTGCCGCCGACGAGGTTGCCGCCGACCATGCCGAGTCCGAAGAGGACCAGCAGCCAGGTCACCGAGCCGTCGGCGAAGCCGGCCACGTGGGTCATCATCGGGGCGATGTAGGTGATGGCGGCGAACACACCGCCGAAGCCGAGGACGGTCATCGCCATGGCGAGCAGCACCTGGGCATTCTTGAAGGCGGCCAGTTCGTCACGCAGGCGCACGCCCTCGGGCCGAGGCATGGCGGGGACCAGCCTGGCGATGCCTGCCAGGCCGAGGACGCCGAGGGCGGCGACGACCGTGAAGGTGAGACGCCAACCTGCGGTCTGGCCGATCAGGGTGCCGAGCGGGACGCCGACGACATTGGCGACGGTCAGGCCGGTGAACATCATTGCGATGGCTCCGGCCTTTCTGCCCGGGGCGACCATGTCGGCGGCGACGACCGAGCCGATGCCGAAGAAGGCTCCGTGGGCGAGTGAGGCGACCACGCGACCGATCAGCATGACGGTGAAGGTGGGGGCGAGGGCGGAGAGCAGGTTGCCGAGGATGAACAGTCCCATCAGCAGCATCAGCATTCGCTTGCGGGAGATCCTCGTGCCGAGGGCGGTCATCAGCGGGGCGCCGAGCATGACACCCAGCGCGTAGCCGGTCACCAGGAAACCGGCTGTGGGAATGGAGACCCCGAAGTCATCCGCAACCTCGGGCAGCAGTCCCATGATCACGAACTCGGTCGTTCCGATTCCGAAGGCCCCGATCGCGAGAGCCAGAAGCGCGAGCGGCATGGAGGGTGACACCTTCCGAGATGCTTGCAGGAGCTTGCTTCAAGCGTACACAATAATTGCATACGCGCTATATAGGCAACCGGAAGCTGCCCCGGCTTACTCAGCAAGCCCTTCCGAAGCCCTGACCGAAGACGCCCGGGTCCCGAACTCGCTCCCCTCGTAGGGACTCTGGAAGTCCTCCGACCACCAGCAGTGCCCGCGCCGAGGAACCCGCATAGGGTGCTGCCATGGGAGATCTTGAAATTCGGCCAGCCACGAAGGACGACGTCTCCGCGATCGTCGCCATGCTCGCCGACGACCCCCTGGGCGCCCAACGCGAATCACCGCACGATTTGGCCCCCTACCTCGACGCACTGGAACGCCTCTCCTCCGACCCGAACCAGCATCTGGTCGTCGCCACGCGGGGGGATCGGGTGGTCGGAACGCTTCAACTCACGATCATTCCTGGACTGTCCCGGCGCGGCGCCACCAGGTCGATCATCGAGGGGGTGCGCATCCACGCCGACGAGCGCGGCGGCGGCCTCGGAACTCGGCTCATCGAGTGGGCTATTGAGGAATCTCGGCAGCAAAACTGCCAGTTGGTGCAACTGACGTCCGACAACACCCGCGCGGACGCCCACCGCTTCTACGAACGGCTCGGCTTCACGGCCTCACATGTGGGCTTCAAGCTGGCTTTGTAGATCTGCAGAACCTCCCCCGTGGCACACCGAGCGCGCTGTTTCACGTGAAACAGCGCGCTCATCAGCCGATCGAGCTAGGGCCTCTAGCCGATGCCCCGCCAACCCTCAGGATCCACTCCGCCTGGCACGGAAGCCCCTTCCTCGTACGGCTGCCGAGTGAACACGAACGAGCCCAGGTCAAGATGGTCCACGGATCCGTCGGACCTCCGTACGGCCTTCAAGAGCTCCCCCTGGAAGTAACCCTCCAGCCCAGTCCAGGTGCCGTCACCGTTGGCCCTGAACCGCGAGCGGCGGCCTGCACCCGACAGGGGTTCCAGCGAGGCGAGTCCGTCCGCCGTCAGCCGCAGAGCGAATCCGTTCGTCCCCCAATACCACTGCCCCGCCAACTCCAGCGCGGGAGAGTCGGATTCACGAAACGGCCGCCACGGCTCGGGAATCCTGGGCTCGGCCTCGGCAACGATCCGTACCAGATCGGCCCCTACGGCGGACAGCATGGGTCCGGAGGTGCAGTTGGCCAGCACGACCGCGGCAACGTCGTCCGACACACCGATCGTCAGATTCGCAAGGAACCCCGGCAGGGAACCCGAATGGCCTACGAGCAGCCGGCCGTCGCGATGCTGGATCTGAAGCCCGAGTCCGTATGCGGAACCGTCGGCCAGGTCTCCGTCCCCGGCCGGTGCCGCGGACGTACGCATCTCCCGCACAGTCTCCGCACTCAGCACCCGGTCATCGCCGTTCGTCAGGAAGACGGCGAAGCGGGCCAAGTCTGCGGTGGTGGACCAGAGTTGACCGGCAGAAGCCATCCGCCCGAGGTCTTCGGAGGGCTCGGGCAGCATGACATCGGCCCACGGGTGTACCGCCCAGCCGCCCGCATGCGGCGCTTCCGGGCGGATGCTCGTACGGCTGAGGCTCAGAGGCACGAGCACTTCACGCCGGAGCGTCTCCTCCCACGGTGCTCCGCGCAGCTTCTCGATCAGTGCTCCCAGCAGGGTGTAACCGGGGTTCGAGTAGTGGAAGCGCCGCCCGACCGGATGCAGGAAGGGCTGCTCCCCCAGCACATCGCTGAGTTCGGGACGCAGAGATCCGGACGTGCGTTCCCACCAGGGGGCGGGAGACTCCGCCGCCAATCCACTGGTGTGGGCCAGCAGTTCGGCGACGGTGGCCTCCCCCGCCCCGGTGCCGGGCACATACTTCTCCAACGGGTCACCGAGGTCGAGGAGCCCCTCATCACGCAGCCGCAGGACGAGGACGGCAGTGAAGGTCTTGGTGATCGACCCGATGCGGTACTGCACGTTCTCGTCCGGGCCGTGCCCGTCCACCGAGGTACGCGCACCGTGCCACACGGTCCGTCCGCCCCGCACGACCGCTGCCACCAACGACGGGGCCCGGCCCTCGGTCTGGGCCACGGCGATCCGGTGCAGCAGCGCCCGGCGTGTGCCGGGAAGCAGTTCTTCCTGAGGTGTCGTCATGCCCCCAGTCCAACCCGTGGAGGACTCTGACGTCGACTTCTTTAGCCCTGCGGACCGTTCGGACGGTGGACAGTCCGTCTCACGGGTGCGTCGTTTGTCGGTCGAACGCTCGGCGGACCTGGGCGGCGACGGCAGCCGGGTCGGTCGGGCGGGTGGTGTCCACCGTGATGACGGGGCCGTAGCCGATCGGGCAGGCGTGCTAGGCCAGGACCTCGGGCGGGAGTTCGCGGATCACATGAAACCGGGTGGGTCGTGGCCGCTCGCTCGGCGTAGCGGCGGGAGGCCTCCACCGCAGGACACGAGCAATGGACCTAGACGACCTGCGCGGCCAGGGAATCGAGGTGAGGGCGCGTTCGGGCTGGTGCGGCAGGAAGTTCGCCTCCAGGACGGCCTCCGGGCAGCGGGAGTCGTGCAGGGTCTCCTCGATGTGGTCCTTGGTCAGCAGAGGAAAGCGGAGCTCTGCCGCCAGTGGCAGCGCCAGGGTGCTCTTGCCCGCGCCGGGCGCCCCGGTGACGAGCACGATGCGACGGGCACGGGCATCAGGTCTGCGCCATGTCGACGAAGCGCGAGTAGTGACCCTGGAAGGCGACGGTGATCGTCGCCGTGGGGCCGTTACGGTGCTTGCCCACGATGATGTCGGCCTCGCCGGCGCGCGGCGACTCCTTCTCGTAGGCGTCCTCGCGGTGCAGCAGAATGACCATGTCGGCATCCTGCTCGATGGAGCCGGACTCACGCAGGTCGGACACCATCGGCTTCTTGTCCGTGCGCTGTTCGGGACCACGGTTGAGCTGCGAGAGCGCGATCACCGGGACCTCCAGCTCCTTGGCCAGGAGCTTGAGGTTACGGGACATGTCCGACACCTCCTGTTGACGGCTCTCGGAGCGCTTGGAACCACCGGCCTGCATCAGCTGCAGATAGTCGATGATCACGAGCTTGATGTCGTTGCGCTGCTTCAGCCGCCTGCACTTCGCACGGATCTCCATCATCGACAGGTTCGGGGAGTCGTCGATGTAGAGCGGTGCGGACGACACCTCGGGCATCCGGCGCGCGAGTCGGGTCCAGTCCTCGTCCGTCATGGTGCCCGACCGCATGTGGTGCAGGGCCACCCGCGCCTCGGCCGACAGGAGACGCATCGCGATCTCGTTGCGTCCCATCTCGAGGGAGAAGATGACGCTTGCCAGGTTGTTCTTGATCGAGGCCGCGCGCGCGAAGTCCAGTGCGAGGGTGGACTTTCCCATGGCGGGGCGAGCCGCGATGACGATCATCTGGCCGGGATGCAGACCGTTGGTGAGCGAGTCGAGGTCCGTGAAGCCGGTGGGCACACCGGTCATCTCGCCGCTGCGTGAACCGATCGCCTCGATCTCGTCGAGCGCGCCCTCCATGATGTCGCCGAGCGGCAGATAGTCCTCACTCGTGCGCTGCTCGGTGACCGCGTAGACCTCGGCCTGGGCGCGGTTGACGATCTCGTCGACGTCGTCGTCGGCCGCGTATCCCATCTGGGTGATACGGGTGCCCGCCTCGACCAGACGGCGCAGGACAGCGCGCTCGTGCACGATCTCGGCGTAGTACTCGGCGTTCGCCGCCGTCGGCACGGTCTGGACGAGGGTGTGCAGATACGATGCGCCGCCGACCTTGTTGATCTCGCCGCGCTTGGTGAGCTCGGCGGCGATCGTGATGGGGTCGGCCGGCTCACCCTTGGCGTAGACGTCCAGGATCGCCTGGAAGATCGTCTCGTGGGCGGGCTTGTAGAAGTCGTGGCCCTTGATGACCTCGACGACGTCGGCGATGGCGTCCTTGGACAGGAGCATGCCGCCGAGGACGGACTGCTCGGCGTCCAGGTCCTGGGGCGGGACCCGTTCGAAGGCGGTGCCCCCGCCGTCCCAATCGCCGGTGTCCCGGCCTCGGTCGTGTTGCTCGCCGCGGCCCCTGCCCCCGTCGCCGCGGCGACGCGAGGAGGGCAGACGATCACTGGGACCGCTGTCGGCCCACGGGTCGTCCAAGGGCTCGGAAATACTCACCGAGCCACCTCCTCCCGTCCGCCGAGCGGACCTCGCCGTGCTTCTCATTTCTACGGCACGGCACTGACAAATGAGACGCCCAACTCCGGTTCTGGCGCGTCGGTTTTGTGCTGGTTTCCCAGCCGACGAACGGAGCGGGCGCCGGACAACCGTAGGCCCGTCGGCACCGTCAGCCAATCTGGTTATCCACAGGCCATGTGGACGACGGCCCGGATGCTGTGGAGAACTGCTCAAAACCTGTGCACGACCCGGTGGACAGGCCTGTGAACAAGCTCCACCTACTCCTCAAGGAGCCGCCCTGACCTGCGACTTCACCATCCACCGGCTGTGCAGAAGAAAAACTTTCCCGGTCGGCTCAAGATCAGTTCGAGTTACGCACAGCAACACGCACCCCCCAAACGCCAGTAAGGGTCTAAAGCTGATTGCATCTCTTACCTGTGGACGATTAGATTGGTGCACATGACACAGGCGTCCGCGACCTCCAAGGCCACCCGGCGACAGCACGACCGCGAGATCGTCGCACTCGCCGTCCCGGCCTTCGGCGCACTCGTCGCCGAGCCTCTCTTCGTCATGGCCGACAGCGCGATCGTCGGCCATCTGGGCACCGCCCAACTCGCCGGTCTCGGCATCGCCTCAGCTCTCCTCACGACGGCCGTCAGTGTCTTCGTCTTCCTCGCCTACGCCACTACAGCCGCCGTTGCCCGCCGCGTTGGAGCCGGTGATCTCCAGGCTGCCATCCGCCAGGGCATGGACGGCATCTGGCTGGCACTGCTGCTTGGTGCCGCCGTCATCGCCGTCGTTCTGCCCAGCGCTCCGTCGATCGTGGAACTCTTCGGTGCCTCCGACACCGCGGCCCCCTACGCCACGACCTACCTACGGATCTCCGCCCTCGGCATCCCGGCCATGCTCGTCGTACTCGCCTCGACCGGCGTGCTCCGCGGACTGCAGGACACCAGGACCCCGCTCTACGTCGCCATCGGCGGCTTCGTCGCCAACGCAGTCCTCAACGCAGCTCTCGTCTACGGCGCCGACCTCGGCATCGCAGGTTCCGCCTGGGGGACGGTCATCGCCCAGTGGGGCATGGCAGCCGCCTATCTCGTGGTCGTCGTCCGCGGAGCCCACAGACATGGCGCCTCCCTGATGCCCGATGCCTCGGGCATCAGGGCCTCGGCCCAAGCCGGCGTGCCTCTGCTGGTCCGGACGCTATCCCTGAGGGCGATCCTGATGATCGCCACGGCCGTGGCGGCTCGTCTGGGCGATGCCGACATCGCCGCCCACCAGATCGTCCTGTCCCTGTGGAACTTGCTCGCCTTCGCTCTCGACGCCATCGCCATCGCCGGGCAGGCCATCATCGGACGCTATCTGGGTGCCGATGACACCGAGGGAGCCCGCCAGGCGTGTCGTCGGATGGTGGAGTGGGGCATCGCGGTCGGCGTCGCCCTAGGTGTCCTGGTCGTGCTCGCCCGACCGCTGTTCCTGCCTCTGTTCACCGGTGACCCCACGGTCAAGGACGCCGCCCTGCCCGCCCTGGTGATCGTGGCTCTCTCCCAGCCGATCTGCGGTGTCGTCTTTGTTCTGGACGGCGTATTGATGGGCGCGGGCGACGGGCCCTACCTCGCCTGGGCCATGGTGGTCACCCTGGCCGTCTTCACCCCGGTCGCTCTGCTCGTCCCTGAACTGGGCGGCGGTCTCACGGCCGTGTGGGCGGCGATGACGCTGATGATGGCGATCCGCATGCTGACGCTCTGGCTGCGCACCCGCTCGGGCCGCTGGATCGTCACGGGCGCGACCCGCTGATCGTTTCACGTGAAACATCGCGGGCCATCACGTTTGACGTGAAACGCCATGAGCTCCACCACCGTTTCGGGCATGCGAAAGGGGCCACACCCCTGGAGGTGTGGCCCCTTTTACAACTGCCCTAGCCGAGTGCAGCGATCAGGCCGCGACGACCTCGATGTTGACCTTGGCGGCAACCTCGGGGTGCAAACGCACGGACGTCTCATGGGCGCCCAGCGTCTTGATCGGCGAGCCCAGCTCGATACGGCGCTTGTCGACCTCGGGGCCACCGGAAGCCTTGATCGCGGAAGCGATGTCGGCCGGGGTGACGGAACCGAAGAGACGACCGGCGTCGCCGGAGCGGACGGCCAGGCGGACCTTGACGCCCTCGAGCTGGGCCTTCACCTGGTTGGCCTGCTCGATGGTCTGGATCTCGTGGATCTTGCGAGCACGACGAATCTGCTCGACGTCCTTCTCGCCACCCTTGGTCCAACGGATCGCGAAGTTCCGCGGGATCAGGTAGTTGCGAGCGTAACCGTCCTTGACGTCGACGACGTCGCCCGCGGCGCCGAGGCCGGAGACCTCGTGGGTGAGGATGATCTTCATTACTCGGTCACCCTTCCCTTATCGCGCAGTGGAGGTGTAGGGCAGCAGCGCCATCTCACGGCTGTTCTTGACGGCCGTGGCGACGTCACGCTGGTGCTGCGTGCAGTTGCCGGTCACGCGGCGGGCACGGATCTTGCCGCGGTCGGAAATGAACTTCCGCAGCATGTTCGTGTCCTTGTAGTCCACATACGTGACCTTGTCCTTGCAGAAAGCGCAGACCTTCTTCTTAGGCTTGCGCACAGGCGGCTTCGCCATGGTGTTTCTCCTGTGTGATCAAGAAGTGTGGGTACGACCCACCCCTCGGCCGAAGGCCTAGAAGGGGGGCTCGTCCGAGTAGCCGCCGCCACTGCCGCCGCTGGAATTTCCACCCCAGCCGCCGCCACCGCCGCCGCCCTGGCTGCCACCGGCGGGAGTGCCGGTCGCCCACGGGTCGTCCGCGGGAGCACCGCCGCCCTGCTGGCCGCCGCCGGAGTTTCCACCCCAGCCGCCGCCACCCTGGCCGCCACCGCCACCGCCGCCGTAACCGCCCTGGCCACCACGTCCGGCACCGCCGGCAGTCTTGGTGACCTTGGCCGTGGCACTGCGCAGGCTGGCGCCGACTTCCTCGACGTCCAGCTCGTAGACCGTGCGCTTGACGCCCTCACGGTCCTCGTAGGACCGCTGCTTCAGCCGGCCCTGCACGATGACGCGCATGCCTCGCTGGAGCGACTCGGCGACGTTCTCCGCCGCCTGACGCCAGACCGAGCAGGTCAGGAACAGGCTCTCGCCGTCCTTCCACTCGTTCGTCTGACGGTCGAAGGTGCGGGGGGTGGACGCGACACGGAACTTCGCGACCGCCGCACCGGAAGGGGTGAAGCGCAGCTCGGGGTCATCGACAAGATTGCCGACGACCGTGATGACGGTCTCGCCTGCCATGGGGAACCTCTCGGCGGGTTTGCTGCTCTGGCTGCTTGGTTGCTGCTACTCGAATCCCGGGATCAGCTGAGCGGAAGCTCAGTGGGTCTCGGGACGGAGGACCTTGGTCCGGAGGACCGACTCGTTCAGGTTCAGCTGGCGGTCGAGCTCCTTGACGACCGCAGGCTCGGCCTGCAGGTCGATGACCGAGTAGATGCCCTCGGGCTTCTTCTTGATCTCGTACGAGAGCCGACGACGGCCCCAGGTGTCGACCTTCTCCACCTTGCCGTTGCCCTCACGGACGACGGAGAGGAAGTTCTCGATCAGGGGGGCGACAGCGCGCTCCTCCAGATCGGGGTCGAGGATGACCATCACCTCGTAGTGACGCATGTGGAACCCACCTCCTTTGGACTCAACGGCCACGGTCGTTCCGTGGCAGGAGGGTTGTGATGCGTACGCAACGGTATCGGCCGCCACTGACAATCGGGGCTTCCTCGCGGTAGACCCGTTCGTGACATGGGCAGACACCGTGCAGACGGTACAGACTACCCGCACACCGGCTTCCGGTTGAAATCCGGCCCCGAGGGCGGCCACTCTGTACACATCGGGTGTGTATGGCGCTACGATGCGCCGCCTTCCGCAGGAGGTGCCCTATGGCACAGGCAATGCGACCCAACACCGCCGGAGGCCTTTTCGCCACGGACGGAAAACCCCACCCTCTCCAGGACACGCTGCTCGCGGTGACCCTGATGCTGGGCGTCACGGCTTTCGTCTCGGCGATGTTCCACAACCTGCACCTGCTCAGTTCCTGGACCGGCCTGGTGGGCATCCTCACCGGCGCGTACGGCCACTGGATCTCCGAGACGACTCGTGAGCGCTTCGGACTGGTCCTCGGTCTCGGCGCCGCAGCGGTCGGTTTCTTCCTCGGCATGGCGCACGGCGGCCTCTTCGGTGGAGTCATCAACTGACGCCACGGGCACTGTCCCCTCAACACCACCCAAAGCACCGCGGAACGCCTCGGCGGCCCATGAGCCGGGGCGCAGGTTCTGTACGCCCAGTCGGGGCGCTCGTCAGGCGCAGTAGGCTTCGGCGCGAGAGCCGGAGCCCCTGTACCCATGGGGACACACCAGCCCGAGGAGCGCCCCGAATGAGCCTGACCCTGAGGACGATCAGTCGCGAGCAGCATCTGGCGTACATCCAGAGCCTGCCCTCGGCGAGCCACATGCAGGTTCCTGCCTGGGCAGACGTCAAGGCGGAATGGCGCTCCGAGAGCCTCGGCTGGTTCGACGAGAAGACCGGCGAGCTGGTCGGCGCGGGCCTCGTCCTCTACCGTCAGCTGCCCAAGATCAAGCGCTACCTCGCCTATCTGCCCGAGGGCCCGGTCATCAACTGGTTCGCGCCGAATCTGACCGAGTGGCTGGAACCGATGCTCGCCCACCTCAAGCACCAGGGTGCGTTCTCCGTGAAGATGGGCCCGCCGGTGATCATCCGGCGCTGGGAGGCCACCTCCATCAAGGCGGGCATCCAGAACCCCGACGTCAAGCGGCTGCGCGACATCGAGGCCGACTTCATCGAGCCGCGCGCCTTCGAGGTCGCCGACAAGCTCCGCCGTATGGGCTGGCAGCAGGGCGAGGACGGCGGGGCCGGCTTCGGCGACGTCCAGCCCCGCTACGTCTACCAGGTGCCGCTCGCGAACCGGTCTCTGGAAGAGGTCCACAAGAACTTCAACCAGCTGTGGCGCCGCAACATCAAGAAGGCCGAGAAAGCCGGTGTCGAGGTCGTCCAGGGCGGTTACCAGGACCTTGAGGAGTGGCAGCGGCTGTACGAGATCACCGCGGTGCGCGACCACTTCCGGCCCCGCCCGCTGTCGTACTTCCAGCGGATGTGGACGGCCCTCAACTCCGAGGACCCCAACCGGATGCGGCTCTACTTCGCCCGGCACGAGGGTGTGAACCTGTCGGCGGCGACCATGCTGATCGTCGGCGGACATGTCTGGTACTCCTACGGCGCCTCCGACAACATCGGCCGCGAGGTCCGGCCCTCGAACGCGATGCAGTGGCGAATGCTGCGCGACGCCTACGCGCTCGGCGCCACCGTCTACGACCTGCGCGGCATCTCCGACTCGCTGGACGAGACCGACCACCTCTTCGGCCTGATCCAGTTCAAGGTGGGCACGGGCGGCCAGGCCGCCGAGTACCTCGGAGAGTGGGACTTCCCGCTCAACAAGCTGCTCCACAAGGCTCTCGACATCTACATGTCGCGCCGCTGACGTCGTGTTCTTCGCTTCAATTGCTTCCATACCTCTGATACACCGCAGCCACTAGAAAGGTTCCGGGTCCGGCCATGGCGCTCACGCTCTACGTCGACACCGCGCGCTGGCGGGCGCACCACAAGCACGTGCAGGAGCAGTTCCCCGGGCTTGTCCCGGTCTGCAAGGGCAACGGCTACGGCTTCGGGCACGAGCGGCTGGCGGAGGAGGCGACCCGGCTGGGCTCGGACGTCCTCGCCGTCGGCACGACCTACGAGGCCGCGCGTATCAAGGACTGGTTCGGCGGTGACCTGCTGGTGCTCACGCCGTACCGACGCGGCGAGGAGCCGGTTCCGCTGCCCGACCGTGTCATCCGCTCGGTGTCGTCCATCGACGGTGTGTACGGCCTCGTGGGCGCCCGGGTGGTCATCGAGGTGATGTCCTCGATGAAGCGCCACGGCATCAGCGAGCAGGACCTGCCGCAGCTGCACGCCGCCATAGAGAACGTCCGTCTGGAGGGCTTCGCGATCCATCTGCCGCTGGACCGCACCGACGGCTCGGACGCCGTCGAGGAGGTCATCGGCTGGATGGACCGGCTGCGCGCGGCCCGGCTGCCGCTGCACACCATGTTCGTCAGCCACCTCAAGGCCGAGGACCTCGCCCGGCTCCAGCAGCAGTTCCCGCAGACCCGCTTCCGCGCCCGCATCGGGACCCGGCTGTGGCTCGGGGACCACGACTCCACCGAGTACCGCGGTGCGGTCCTGGACGTCACCCGCGTCTCCAAGGGGGACCGCTTCGGCTACCGGCAGCAGAAGGCGGCCTCCGACGGCTTCCTGGTCGTCGTGGCGGGCGGCACCTCGCACGGCGTGGGTCTGGAGGCCCCGAAGGCCCTGCACGGCGTCATGCCGCGTGCCAAGGGGGTCGCCCGCGCCGGCCTGGCCACGGTCAACCGGAACCTTTCTCCGTTCGTCTGGGGCGGCAAGCAGCGCTGGTTCGCCGAACCGCCGCACATGCAGGTCTCCATCCTGTTCGTGCCCTCGGACGCCCCGGAGCCGAAGGTCGGTGAGGAACTGGTGGCCCATCTCCGGCACACCACCACGCAGTTCGACCGCATCGTCGATCGCTGAGACGTCGCAGAGGCAGCAAGAAGGCCGTACAGGGAAACCGCCTGTACGGCCTTATGCGTGTCTCACCCGGGCGTGTTCGCTCAGAGCGAACGGTCGGTGGTCTCCTGCTCGCTGCCCCACTCCACCTGCGGTCCGTCGAAGTGGGCAGCGTGCCGCGGCGGATGGGCTGCGGGACCGAGGACGAAGACGTCGTCCGCGCCGTCGAGCACACCGCCCGAGGGATCGTCGTCGCCGGCTCGTCGCACCACGTCCCGCTCGGGCATGAGGATGTCACGCACGACCATCACGCACAGGTACGCCGTGCCCAGAAGATGCAGTCCGATGGCCCAGTGGTAGCCGTCGGTCGGCAGTCCCTTGTGGGCGTCACCGCTGGTCGTGTAGGCGAGGTACATCCAGATCCCCAGGAAGTACGCCACCTCGCACGCCTGCCAGATGAGGAAGTCGCGCCACTTCGGCCGGGCCAGCACGGCAAGCGGCACCAGCCACAGCACGTACTGGGGCGAGTAGACCTTGTTGGTGAGGATGAACGCAGCAACGATCAGGAACGCGAGCTGGGCGAAACGCGGCCGACGCGGGGCGGTCAGGGTGAGGGCCGCGATGCCCGCGCAGCTCAGCAGCATCAACAGTGTGGCAAGCGTGTTGACGGTGTCGGTGCTCAACGGGTCGCTGGAGTTCTGGGCCATGATCAGCCAGAAGGACCCGAAGTCCACGCCCCGCTCCTGACTGAACGTGTAGAACTTCGACCAGCCGTCGAAGGCGAAAAGCATCACCGGCAGGTTCACCACGAGCCAGGAAACGGCCGCACCGCCCAGCGCCTTGCCGAAGTCCCGCCACTTGCCCGCCCGCCAGCACAGCACGAACAGCGGCCCGAGCAGGAAGACGGGATAGAGCTTGGCGGCCGTGGCGAGCCCCAGGAGGACACCGAAGGCGAGCGAGCGGCCCCGCGCCCACATCAGCATCGCCGAGGCCGTCAGAGCGACCGCCAGGAGGTCCCAGTTGATGGTGGCGGTCAGCGCGAAGGCGGGTGCCAGGGCGACCAGTAGACCGTCCCAGGGCCGACGGGCGTGCGTACGGCTCACGCAGACGACGATGATGGCCGCGCAGATCATCAGCATCCCGGCGTTGACCATCCAGTACCACTGTTCCTGGTGCTGAATGCTGCCGCTGCCGGGGGTGAGCCAGGCGGCGACCTCCATGAACACACCGGTCAGGACCGGGTATTCGAGGTACTGCATGTCGCCGGGGAGTTTGTCGAAGTACGGGACCAGGCCGTCGGCGAAGCCGCGCCCCTGGTAGAGGTGCGGGATGTCCGAGTAGCACGCATGGGTGTACTGGGTGCTGGCCCCGAAGAACCAGCCGCCGTCATAGCAGGGCGCCTTCTGGACCAGGCCGAGCGCGAACACGCCGATGGCCACGAGCGCGATGACCCGGACGGGAGTCCACCAGGAGGTTCCCGACAGGGCGCGTCGCCCGAGAGGGCCGCCGATGAACTCGCTGCCGTTCCGGGCGATCTCGTCGTCCTTGCTCGGACGCACTAGGTCCGGCTCGTGCACGCTCGCTGGCGTCGATTCAGCACTGGGCATGTCGCACATCCTGCCGTACGAGACTAGGAATACGCCGAGGGCCGCCGCACCTGGTGGATGCGACGGCCCATGTTTCACGTGAAACACCCTCGACGGGTCATATGGCGGCTAACCACTCGATCCACCGAAGAGACCTCCATTGCCATTGCCGTTGTTGCCGTTGGCGTCCGTCGATGTGGCCGTCGGTGTCGAGGTCACACCACCGTCGGTGCCACCGGTGTCCGTACCGCCCGTGTCGTTGCACTGCCAGTCGAATCGGCAGGTCTCAGTCGCCGTGGGCGTCGGAGTGGTGAACGTCTGGCTGGGTGTCGGAGTGGGGGTCGGTGTGGCCGACTCGCTCTCCGTGGGCGTCGGAGTAGGCGTCGGGCTCGGCTCCTCGTTGACGATCTCACCGATGGGTTCCGGCGTCGGGAAGTCGATCGACCTCTGCCCCTTCAGCGCCTGCTCCATGTAGTCGTGCCAGATCTCGGACGGGAACGAGGCACCGTGGATCTTCTCCTGGCCACCCGTTCCGTACATCTCCAGGAACGTGCGGTTCTTGTTGCTCTCGTTGTCGTCCATCCGGAACATGGTGATCGACGTGGACAGCTGCGGGGTGTAGCCGACGAACCAGGCGGACTTGTTGCCGTCGGTGGTACCGGTCTTGCCCGCCACCTCACGGCCGGTCAGCTGGGCGTTGGTGCCCGTGCCCTTGTCAACCACGGTCTTGAGTACGTCGGTGACGTTGTCGGCGACCTTCTTCTCGAAGGCCTGCTCAGGCTTCGCCTTGTGGGTGAAGACGTCGCCGTCCTTGTTCGTGACCTTCTCGACGGAGTACGGCTCGTTCTGCTTGCCGCTCGCCGCGAAGGTGGCGTAGGCGCCCGCCATGCGGATCGCGCTGGGGTCGGAGATACCGATGGAGAAGGACGGGTAGTTGGTGCCGGCCAGGCTGTTCTCCTTGAGGCCCGCGTCCATGGCCGCCTCCTTCACCTTGTCCAGGCCGACATCCATGCCGAGCTGCACGAAGGCGGAGTTCACCGACTCCCGCATCGCGTCACGAAGGTCGATCTGGTACTTGGGGGGAGAGCCGTAGGACTCCTTGCCGTCGTTCTCCTGGAGCCACTCCTTGCCCTCCTCGTTCTTCCAGATCGAGCCGTCGTAGTTCTTGATCTTGAGATCGTTCTTGCCGCTGAACAGGCTCTTTGCGTTGACGACCGTTCGCTCGTCCTGCGCCTGGCTCTCGCCCAGATCCGGATCGCGCACGCCCCATTTCATCGCCGCGGCGAGGACGAAGGTCTTGAACGTCGAACCGACCTGGGCACCGGTCGAGTCGCAGTTGTTGGTGAAGTGCGTGGTCGCGTCCTCACCGCCGTAACAGGCGCGGATAGCACCGGTGGCCGGTTCCACGGACGCTCCGCCGAACTGGACGTAGGTGTCCTTCGTCGGGCGCTTCTTGGGATCGATGTTCTCCTTGCGGACCTTCGAGACCGCCGCCTCGAGCTCCTTGACCTTGTTCTTGTCGAAGGTCGTGTAAATCGAGTAGCCGCCCTGCTGGAGGGCGTCGGCACTGACGATCTTGTTGTTGATCAGGTATGCCTTGGCGAGGTCGACCAGGTAGCCGATCTGTCCCTTGAGCTGGGTGTTGGACCGGGGGTTCTGCCACTTGGGAAGCGTCGTGTACTTGGCCCGCTCCGTCGCGCTGAGGTGGCCGTACTCGACCATCTTGTCCAGGGTGTCCTGCATCTGCCGCAGGGCCCGCCTCTGGTTGGCTGCAGGCGTGGCCCCTGTCGGGTCGATGGACGTCGCACCGGCGGGGTCGTAGTAAGTGGCGCCCTTGAGCATGGCGGCCAGGAAGGCACACTCGCCAGGGTTCAGCTTGACGGCGTCCTTGTTGAAGTACGCGCGCGCGGCCGCCTGGATGCCGTATGCGTTGCGTCCGTAGTACGCGGAGTTCAGATAGCCCGCCATGATCTCGTCCTTGTCGACCGTGGCACCCACCTTGATGGAGATGAAGATCTCCTTGAACTTGCGGGTGACGGTCTGGGACTGGTCGTCCAGGCGCGCGTTCTTGACGTACTGCTGGGTGATGGTGGAACCACCCTGGGTGTTGCCGCCCCTGGCCATGTTGAACACGGCGCGGGCGATGCCCTTGGGGTCGATACCGCTGTCGGTGTAGAAGGTCTTGTTCTCCTGAGAGACGACGGCGTACTGCATCGCCTTCGGAATCTGCGCGAGGTTGACGATCTGGCGATTTGTCTCGCCACCCGTCGAAACCATCTCGCTGTCGTCGGACCAGTAGTAGACGTTGTTCTGCGATGTCGCGGTCTCGGCGACGTTCGGAACGCTGACGAGGGCGTACCCGACACCGGCAATCGCGACCAAGCCTCCGATGAAGCCGATGAACAGGCCCGTGACCAGCTTCCAGGACGGAACCCAGCGCGCCACGCCGTACTTGCCCGCCCGCGGATAGTCGATGAGCCGCTTCTTGCCGGGCTCGGAGGCGCGTCCGCGCCCCGTCGGCGTCCCACGTCGGCCGGCGCGGCCAGGCTCCGCCGCTCTGCGGCGACCACCGCCCGTGCCTCTCTGGGCCGCGCGACGGGCTTCGGCGCGGCTGCCGTACTGACGCTCCTCGCCTTCCGAACCATAGGAAGCCGACTGCTGGGAACCCGTCCCATAGGAGTCGGAAAGAGATCCGGTGGCGCCTCGCGGAGCCGCACGGCGGCCGGAGGACGAGCCGGACTGGCCGCGTCGGGCCGCGGCACGTCCGCCTCCCTGCGGCTGCGGCTGTTTGCGACGGTGCTCGCTCATCGAAGGACTACTCCTCGGGCAGGCGCACCCTTGCGCGCCTGGAAACGGCGGCTGGTTTCCGGTCCCCCCGAAGTACGGATGCGGTCGGTTCCGCATTCATCCGTACCGCACCCGGGACAGCAACGACCCCCAGGCGTCACTCGGTTCCCGGTGGTGTGCATGCCGCACAGACTACGCACCGCCAAAACCCGCCGAGCCCCGGAGTTCACCCCAAATCAGGCAACTCGGATGCCATGAATCATTGATGTGATCCCGTTCACCGTCCCCCCACTTGTCGCTTCCGGAAGGGCGTTCTATCGTCTTGATGTATCGAGTCGATACATCGGTGCGAGACAGGGACGAGGAGGCGACGATGAGCCGGCGTTCCGGGATCCTCGAATTCGCCGTACTCGGCCTGCTCCGTGAGTCCCCGATGCACGGCTACGAGCTGCGCAAACGTCTCAATACGTCACTCGGTGTGTTCCGTGCCTTCAGTTACGGCACGCTCTACCCCTGCCTCAAGACGCTGGTCGCCAACGGCTGGTTGATCGAGGAACCGGGGCACACCACCGAGGACGCCCTCGCCGCACCACTCGCAGGGCGTCGCGCCAAGATCGTCTATCGGTTGACGGCGGAAGGTAAGGAGCACTTCGAGGAGCTGCTCTCGCAGACGGGTCCCGACGCGTATGAGGACGAGCACTTCGCCGCTCGTTTCGCCTTCTTCGGGCAGACCTCACGCGACGTCCGCATGCGAGTCCTCGAAGGCCGCCGCAGCCGGCTGGAGGAGCGCCTGGAGAAGATGAGTGCCTCGCTGGCACGCACCCGGGAGCGCCTCGACGACTACACGCTTGAGCTCCAGCGCCATGGGATGGAGTCCGTGGAGCGCGAAGTGCGCTGGCTGAACGAGCTCATCGAGAGCGAGCGGGCCGGACGGGACCTGAAGGGTCCCGCCCAAGGTGAAGCCGCTCGCGACACCACAGAGGGAGCGCCGGGCGTCCTGCCCCGGCCCGGGGACACCCCCGGTCCGGATACGCCCGGCGACACCGCCACGTGAGGTCCCTGCCAGGGCCTCACTCGTACACACAGGGAGCAACCGGAATGGGTTCGGTTCGCGTAGCCGTCGTCGGCGTGGGCAACTGCGCCGCGTCGCTGGTTCAGGGAGTCGAGTACTACAAGGACGCCGACCCGGCGTCGAAGGTCCCCGGACTGATGCATGTCCAGTTCGGTGACTACCACGTTCGTGACGTCGAGTTCGTCGCGGCGTTCGACGTCGACGCGAAGAAGGTCGGTCTCGACCTCGCCGACGCCATCGGCGCCTCCGAGAACAACACCATCAAGATCTGCGACGTGCCGAACACCGGCGTGACCGTCCAGCGCGGCCACACCCTCGACGGCCTCGGCAAGTACTACCGCGAGACCATCGAGGAGTCCGCCGAGACCCCGGTCGACGTCGTCCAGGTCCTCAAGGACAAGCAGGTCGACGTCCTCGTCTGCTACCTGCCCGTCGGCTCCGAGGACGCGGCGAAGTTCTACGCCCAGTGCGCCATCGACGCCAAGGTCGCCTTCGTCAACGCCCTCCCGGTCTTCATCGCCGGCACCAAGGAGTGGGCGGACAAGTTCACCGAGGCGGGCGTCCCGATCGTCGGCGACGACATCAAGTCGCAGGTCGGCGCCACCATCACGCACCGCGTCATGGCGAAGCTGTTCGAGGACCGGGGCGTTGTCCTCGACCGCACGATGCAGCTGAACGTCGGCGGCAACATGGACTTCAAGAACATGCTCGAGCGCGAGCGCCTGGAGTCCAAGAAAATCTCCAAGACGCAGGCCGTCACCTCCCAGATCCCCGACCGGGACCTCGGCGCGAAGAACGTCCACATCGGCCCGTCGGACTACGTGCAGTGGCTCGACGACCGCAAGTGGGCCTACGTCCGCCTTGAGGGCCGCGCCTTCGGCGACGTCCCGCTGAGCCTGGAGTACAAGCTCGAGGTCTGGGACTCCCCGAACTCCGCGGGTGTCATCATCGACGCCGTGCGCGCCGCGAAGATCGCCAAGGACCGCGGTATCGGCGGCCCGATCCTCTCGGCTTCCAGCTACTTCATGAAGTCCCCGCCGGTCCAGTACTTCGACGACGAGGCCCGCGAGAACGTCGAGAAGTTCATCAAGGGTGAAGCCGAGCGCTAAAGGCTCACTCAAAACGCTCCTGCCAGGGCTACAGAGGGTCCCCGGGTTGTACCGGCCGGGGACCCTCGCCGTATGTGAGGCTGTGCCCCATGCCCGTCGTCCGCGATCTGCGTGTCCTTCTCCGCTTCCGGGACTTCCGACGCCTGCTCATCGTGCGCCTGCTCTCCCAGGGCGCGGACGGCGTCTACCAGATCGCGCTCGCCACCTACGTCGTCTTCTCCCCGGAGAAGCAGACCTCGGCCACCGCGATCGCCTCGGCGATGGCGGTACTCCTGCTCCCCTACTCCTTGGTGGGTCCCTTCGCCGGCGTCCTCCTGGACCGCTGGCGCCGCCGCCAGGTCTTCCTCTACGGCAACCTCGTGCGTGCCCTGCTGGCATCGGCGACAGCCGTCCTGATGCTCAGTGACGTCCCGGACTGGCTCTTCTACATCTCCGCCCTGTGCGTCACCGCAGTCAACCGCTTCGTCCTGTCCGGCCTGTCCGCGGCGCTGCCCCGCGTCGTCGACGAGGAACGGCTGGTGATCGCCAACTCCCTTTCCCCGACGGCCGGAACGCTCGCCGCGACCGCAGGCGGCGGACTCGCTTTCGTCGTACGCCTGTTGGGTGCAGACTCCGACGCGGCCGTGGTGGCCCTGGGAGCGGGACTGTATCTGTGCGGTGCACTCGCCGCCCTGCGCATCCCACCGGAACTGCTGGGCCCGGACCGCGAGTTGATCCGGCCCCGCCTCGGCGCGGCGCTCGCCGGAACGGCCCGCGACCTGGTGGCAGGCGTACGGCATCTGGCCGCACCCGCACGTCGACCGGCCGCCCGAGCTCTCGGCGCGATGTCGTTGATGCGGTTCTGCTACGGCGCCCTGCTCGTCCTGGTCCTGATGCTCTGCCGATACGCCCTGACCTCCGACCCGGACGACGGACTCGCCCTGCTGGGGCTGGCGTTGGGAATCTCCGGCGCCGGGTTCTTCGTCGCCGCCGTACTCACCCCCTGGGCCGCGGGGAAACTCGGACCCAAGAACTGGATCGTCGTGTGTGCGGCAGGAGCTGCCGTGCTGGAGCCCGCCCTCGGGCTCTCTTTCACCACGGCCCCCATGCTTGTCGCGGCGTTCGTCCTGGGTCTGATCACCCAGGGGGCGAAGATCGCCACGGACACCATCGTGCAGTCCTCCGTCGAAGACGGGTTCCGGGGCCGGATCTTCTCCGTCTACGACGTGCTGTTCAACATCGCTTTCGTGGGCGCCGCCGCCGTAGCCGCCCTGCTACTGCCGCCGGACGGCCGCTCGGTGGTCCTGGTGGTCACTGTCGCCGTCATCTACGCGGCAGTCGCCGTGGCAATGACGAAGGAACGAGAGGGAGCCACGGAACGATGAAGGGGCGATGTTTCACGTGAAACACCACCCCTCGGCCGGCGCACCAGGAGTCATGTTTCACGTGAAACATGACTCCGTTCCACACTCTCAGCCCTGCTCGGCCCACCACTCCTTGAGCGCGGCCACCGCCTCGTCACGCCCCATCGGCCCGTTCTCCAGACGAAGCTCCAGCATGTGCTTGTACGCACGCCCCACGGCAGGACCGGGCCCTACGCCAAGGATCTCCATGATCTCGTTGCCGTCGAGATCCGGCCGGATCGAGTCCAGCTCCTCCTGCTCCTGAAGCTGGGAGATCCGATCCTCCAGACCGTCGTACGCGCGCGACAGAGCGGCCGCCCTTCGCTTGTTTCGGGTCGTGCAGTCCGAGCGGGTCAGCTTGTGGAGTCGGTCGAGCAGAGGCCCCGCGTCCCGCACATAGCGACGTACGGCCGAGTCCGTCCACTCTCCGGTGCCGTACCCGTGGAACCGAAGATGGAGTTCGACGAGCCGGGAGACGTCCTTCACCAGTTCATTGGAGTACTTGAGCGCAGTCATCCGCTTCTTGGTCATCTTCGCTCCGACCACTTCATGGTGGTGGAACGAGACACGGCCGTCCTTCTCGAAGCGGCGGGTGCGCGGCTTGCCGATGTCGTGTAGCAGAGCGGCCAGGCGGAGAACCAGGTCGGGCCCTTCCTTCTCCAGCTCGATGGCCTGCTCCAGGACGATCAGCGTGTGCTCGTAGACGTCCTTGTGCCGGTGGTGCTCGTCACTCTCCAGACGCAGGGCCGGGAGCTCGGGCAGCACATGCTCGGCGAGCCCTGTGTCGACCAGCAGTGTCAGTCCCTTGCGCGGATGGGCGGACAGGATGAGTTTGTTCAGCTCGTCGCGCACCCGCTCGGCGGAGACGATCTCCAGGCGCCCGGACATTTCCTCCATCGCGGTGACGACCTCGGGTGCCACCTCGAAGTCGAGCTGCGCCGCGAAGCGCGCTGCCCGCATCATCCGCAGCGGGTCGTCCGAAAAGGACGCCTCCGGCGTGCCCGGCGTCCGCAGCACACGCGCCGCAAGGTCGTCGAGACCGCCGTGCGGGTCGATGAACTTCTTCTCCGGGAGCGCGACGGCCATCGCGTTCACGGTGAAGTCGCGCCGGACGAGATCCTCCTCGATGGAGCCGCCGTACGACACCTCGGGCTTGCGCGAGGTTCGGTCGTACGCCTCGGACCGGTAGGTGGTCACCTCGATCTGAAAGCGTTTAACAGCGTCTCCGACGCGGACGTCCTTCTGTGCCCCGACGGTGCCGAAGGCGATCCCGACCTCCCACACGGCGTCCGCCCACGGCCGCACGATCTTCAGTACGTCCTGAGGGCGGGCGTCGGTCGTGAAGTCCAGGTCGTTGCCGAGCCGGCCGAGCAGTGCGTCCCGGACCGACCCGCCGACCAGGGCGAGCGAGAACCCGGCCTCCTGGAAGCGGCGGGCGAGCTCGTCGGCGACAGGGGCGACCTGGAACGGTTCCTTCACCGCGCGGTCCTGCACCTGGCTCGGGGCACTGAGGTTGTCTTCGTTGGCGTTCGGCACAACAGAAGAGGGTACGTGGCCCGGGCGGCCCTCAGCGCCTCCATTAAACGTGCACAGAGTCGCCATCCAGACCTGCACAAGGTCTGCTCCGGAGACTCACGAGCGTGTTCCTCTTTATACGGGCACATTCGGGACAGCGCGACGGTGTCAGCCGATCTTGTGGAGCAGTCCGCGGCACTTCCCCTCAGCGCGCATCGTTACCATGCGTGGACGCACATTCCGACGACCACTGACGACGAGGGACGGGCGAGCGCGTGGCCGAGGCGGCAGACTTCCAGGGGACGAGTCCCTCTCCTGCCCGCCGCTGGCTGCGGCGCACCGGGGCCCTGCTGGCAGGGGTGCCTCTGCTGGCCGGCCTGTGCCAGATTCCGAGTGGCACGCCTGCTCAGGCCGCCGACAGCTCCGGTGCGGTATCCGTCGCCGTCGACACACTCAGCCCCAGCGCGCCTACGGACGGTGACACGGTCACGGTCTCCGGGACGGTGACCAACAACGGCAAGCAGGCCGTCACGTCCGCCCATGTGGGACTGAGCGTGGGCCCCGAGCTGACCACCCGCTCGTCGATCGACACCGCCACCGACGGCGGCGACTCCCTCCAGGGCTCCACGGGCTCCGAGGTCGGCGGCAAGTACGTCCAGAAATTCGCGAAGCTGACCCCAGGTGTCGCCCAGCCCTTCTCCATCTCTGTACCGGTCGACGAACTGGACCTCGGCGACGCCGGCGTCTACCAGTTCGCCGTCTCCCTCTCGGGCAAGACCGCCGCACAGCCGTGGGACCAGATGCTCGGCATCCAGCGCACGTTCCTGCCCTGGCAGCCCGACGAGGCGGACACGAAGACAAAGACGACCTTCCTGTGGCCGCTGGTCTCCACCGTCCACATGACGGCGGAGACCGGGTCGAACGCCCAGCAGACGCCGGTCTTCCTCAACGACGACCTGGCCGAGGAGATCTCGGCGGGCGGGCGGCTGGACCAGATGCTGTCGCTGGGTGAGAGCCTCGACGTCACCTGGGTGATCGACCCGGACCTGCTGGCGTCCGTCGACGCGATGACCCGCACCTACCGGGTCCAGGGCGAGGGCGACACCACGATCGCGGGCACTCACCAGGCTGTCGCCAAGCAGTGGTTGGCGAGGCTGCAGAAGGCGGTGGAGGACCAGGAGGTCGTGGCACTGCCCTTCGCCGACCCCGACCTCGCCTCCCTGGCCCACAACGGCACGAGCGTCACCGGTTCGCTCGGCCATCTCGACGAGGGCACCGACGTCGCGGCGACCACGGTGAAGACCGTGCTTCACGTGACACCGAGCACCGACTTCGCCTGGCCCGTGAACGGTGCCGTGGATCCGTCGATCATCAAGGTCGCCACCTCCGCGGGCGCCGACAAGGTGATCGCGCGCAGCGACAGCCTGAAGGAGACCGGCGGCCTGTCGTACGCGCCCTCCGCGGCCCGGCCCATCGGCGGCGGCACCACGGCGGTGGTCGCGGACGCACGACTCTCGACGGCCTTCCAGGGCGACCTGACCAAGGCCTCCACCACCACGCTCGCCGTCCAGCGGTTCCTCGCCCAGAGCCTCGCTCTCGACCTGCAGACGAACAAGGAGCGCAGCATCGTCGTCGCCCCGCAGCGCATGCCAACGGCGAGCCAGGCCGCTGCCATGGCCGAGGCCATCACCACGCTGCAGAGCGGGAACTGGTCCCAGACCCAGAAGCTCACCGCTGCGGCCGCGGCGAAGCCCGACCCCAGGGCCACGACCAAGGTGCCGTCGGCGTCCGCCTACCCCGCCTCGCTGCGCAAGCAGGAACTGCCGAAGTCGGCTTTCCAGGAGATCGCGCGTACGCAGGACAAGCTCGACAACTTCAAGGTGATCCTCTCCGACCAGTCCCGTGTCGTGACCCCCTTCGGGCGGGCCATGAACCGCGAGATGTCCACGTCGTGGCGGGGCCGTGCCACCGAGGCGAGCGGCTTCCGGAGTGATGTCGAGGACTACCTCGACGAACTGACCTCCCAGGTCAGCCTGATCGACAAGTCGGAGACCAAGCTCTCCGGCCGCAGCGCCACGATCCCCGTGACGGTCCAGAACAACCTGGTGCAGGGCGTGGAACACCTGAGGCTGCGACTGACCTCGCTGAGCCCGAACCGCCTCGAGATCGGTGGCTCGTCCTACTACGAGCAGCCGGTCGAGGTCTCGGGCGGCCACAGCCAGACGGTGAAGTTCACCACGACGGCCAACGCCAACGGCCAGGCCTCGGTGGTCGCCCAGCTGTACACGGAGGACGGCCAGCCGTACGGCGACGCCGTCAGGTTCGACGTGAAGGTCACCGAGTTCACGGCCACGGTGATGCTGGTTATCGGCGGCGGTGTCCTGCTGTTGGTGCTGGCAGGATTCCGGATGTACACCCAGCGCAAGCGCGCGGCCCGTGAGGCCGAGCAGAGCGGCCCCGACGACGAGGCGGGCGAGGCCGTGGAAATCCCGGAGAACCCGAAGGACCCCGAGGACCGTCTCAAGGAGGAGTCCGCCACCAGGACCCGGGCAGGAGCCCCGGAGCAGCCGAGTGACCTGACAGCGGACACCGCAACGGAAAGCACCGACCCGTCCGGCACGGGTGAGAGAGTGGACCGTTGAGGATGTCGTGGCCGGTGGGCCCGGGACGATGAGGTGGGGTAACCATGAACGCGCCGTACGACGGTGATCGCGGTCAGGGCGCGGGCAGCTCGGGTCGCCCCGAGGGCCCGCCGCCCGAGCACGGCCAGGTGCCGCCGCAGTCTCCCGCGGACATGTACCTCCAGGACGCCTACGACCAGGACCCCTACCGGGCACAGGACCTCTACGCCCAGGACCCGGTCGCCGAGGCCCTCTACGACCGTGCCGCGCACCCTCCGCCGCCGCCCGGCACCTATCAGCCGCAACAGCCTCTCTACTCCCAGCCGCCCCAGTCACCGTATGCCCCCGACCCCCAGGTGTGGGCGCAGACCCCGGCGCCCGAGCCCGAGGGGCCGACGCAGTTCCTGCCGTACGGCGACAACCCCCGTACCACCCAGTTCGTGGGGGTCGACGATCTGGTGACTCAGGCCGGTGAGGAGCGCCACGAGCCGGACGCCTTCGCGCACCTCTTCCGCGACCAGCAGCAGGGCGGCGGCCGTCCGACGGATCCCCCGTCGGTGCCGAGTCCGGCGGGGGCCCCGGGCGGGCCGTCGCTCGCACCACAGTTCCAGGCACCCGCGGCGCCCGCGCCCTCGGCCGACGAGACGATGAACCTCGGTACCGCGCCGGCTGCGGCTCAGGCGGCTCCTGCGTCCTCCGCAACCCCCACGGCTCCCGCGAAGAAGGGCGGGAAGGCGGCGGGCCTGCTGAAGTCGAGCGCCGTGATGGCGGCCGGCACGATGGTCTCCCGCCTCACCGGCTTCATCCGCTCGGCACTGATCGTGTCGGCGCTGGGTGTCGGCCTGCTCGGTGACACCTTCCAGGTCGCCTACCAGCTGCCCACGATGATCTACATCCTGACGGTCGGCGGCGGCCTCAACTCCGTCTTCGTGCCGCAGCTCGTGCGCGCCATGAAGGAGGACGAGGACGGCGGCGAGGCGTACGCCAACCGTCTGCTGACCCTGGTCATGGTGGCGCTCGGCGTACTGACCGCGCTCGCGGTCCTCGGCGCCCCGTTCCTGATCCGGCTGCTGTCCGACTCGGTGGCCAGCGACCCGGCGGCCAACGAGGTCGGCATCACCTTCGTCCGCTACTTCCTGCCCTCCATCTTCTTCATGGGCATCCATGTGGTGATGGGACAGATCCTCAACGCGCGCGGGAAGTTCGGCGCGATGATGTGGACGCCGGTCCTGAACAACATCGTCATCATCGTGACGCTCGGCATGTTCATGTGGGTCTACGGCACTGCCGCCGACTCCGGCATGAAGGTCACGAACATCCCGCCGGAGGGGCAGCGGCTCCTCGGCATCGGTGTCCTGCTCGGCCTGGTGGTCCAGGCGCTCGCGATGATCCCGTACCTGCGCGAGACCGGCTTCCGAATGCGGCTGCGGTTCGACTGGAGGGGGCACGGCCTCGGCAAGGCCGTGACGCTCGCCAAGTGGACCGTCCTGTTCGTCCTGGCCAACCAGGCCGGCGCGCTCGTCGTCACCCAGTTGTCCACCGCGTCCGGCAAGGCGTCCCCTGTGGACGGCACCGGCTTCGCCGCCTACGCCAACGCCCAGCTGATCTGGGGCCTGCCGCAGGCCATCATCACCGTCTCCCTCATGGCGGCCCTGCTGCCACGCCTGGCCCGCTCAGCGGCCGAGGGAGACGGTGGCGCAGTCCGTGACGACATCTCACAGGGCCTGCGCACCACGGCCGTCGCGATCGTGCCGATCGCCTTCGGCTTCCTCGCCCTCGGCATCCCGATGTGCACACTGATCTTCGGTTCCTCGGGCACCAGCGAGGCCACGAACATGGGCTTCATGCTGATGGCCTTCGCCCTCGGCCTGATCCCCTACTCCGTGCAGTACGTCGTCCTGCGAGCCTTCTACGCCTACGAGGACACCCGTACCCCCTTCTACAACACCGTCATCGTGGCAGCGGTCAATGCGGGCGCCTCGGCGCTGTGTTACGTGGTGCTGCCTCCGCGCTGGGCCGTGGCGGGCATGGCTGCCTCGTACGGTCTCGCCTATGCGATCGGCGTCGGCGTCGCCTGGAACCGGCTGCGCAGGCGCCTCGGCGGTGACCTGGACGGCAACCGCGTCCTGCGGACCTACGCCCGGCTCTGCATCGCCTCCATCCCGGCGGCGTTGCTCAGCGGCGCGGCCTGCTACGGCATCGGCCACTCGCTCGGTCAGGGTGTCGTCGGTTCGCTCGCCGCACTCATCGCGGGCGGTGCGGTCCTGCTCGGGATCTTCTTCGTCTCCGCTCGCAAGATGCGCATCGAGGAGCTGAACTCGCTGGTCGGCATGGTCCGGGGGCGTCTGGGGCGCTGAGCCGAGGGTACGCGCACAACCATCGTCCGCCATCGTGTGTCGTGCATAGCGGCGGACTGTGGGCACAATTGGATTCTGCGTCGCACGGCGCGCAATGAATGGGGAGGCAGGGAACGACGGTGGCGGAACGGAGCACGGCTGCCGTCGACGTGGCAGACAACAGCGGTGACGAACCGCTGACCGCCAAGGCGGACCAGTCCACGGCCGACGGCGTGGCCAAGAACCGGGAGCGGGACACGGAAGACGTCGAGGCACAGGGGAGTGGCGGGACCGAGAATCCCGGCAAGGCGTCACCGCCGGAGCTGCACAGCGGCCACAAGCTCGCCAGACGCTACCGTCTAGAGGAGTGCGTCACCCGTCTGGACGGCTTCAGCAGTTGGCGGGCCGTCGACGAGAAGCTGCGTCGCGCCGTAGGCGTGCACATCCTGCCCGCGGACCATGCGCGAGCGCGGTCCGTGCTGGCCGCGGCCCGTTCCTCCGCACTGCTGGGCGACCCGCGCTTCGTGCAGGTCCTGGATGCCGTCGAGGAGAACGACCTCGTCTACGTCGTCCACGAGTGGCTGCCCGACGCGACCGAGCTGACCACGCTCCTCGCCCCAGGCCCCCTGGAGGTCTACGACGCCTACCAGATGGTCAGTCAGGTGGCCTCCGCCATGGCCGCGGCCCACCGCGAGGGCCTCGCACACCTGCGGCTGAACCCGAACGCGGTCCTGCGCACGTCGAGCGGTCAGTGGCGCATCCGCGGCCTCGCCGTGAACGCCGCGCTGCGAGGCGTCAGTTCGGAGACTCCGCAGCGCACGGACACGGAGGCGATCGGCGCTCTCCTGTACGCCGCACTCACCCAGCGCTGGCCGTACGAGAGCGACGCCTACGGCCTCGCCGGTCTGCCCAAGGACGTCGGCCTCATCGCACCCGATCAGGTGCGGGCGGGTGTCCACCGCGGACTGTCCGAGCTGTCGATGCGCGCACTCGCCAACGACGGTGCGACGGCCTCCCGACACGAGTCGGCGTGCACCACGCCCGAGGAACTGGTCAAGGCGATCGGCGAGATGCCCCGCATCCGTCCGCCGGAGCCGGCGTTCACCGCACCGCCCGAGTACCAGCGCACGACGTACCAGCAGGGCACATACGGCCGCCCAGCACCGCACCCCGGCATCACCCAGCCGGTACCCGCCCCGCCCCCACCTCTGCAGAGCCCCACCGGCCGAGCCCTGAAGTGGGCCGTCTCGGCTCTCCTCATCGCGGCGCTGGGCCTGGGCAGTTGGCAGCTGGCGGACGCGTTGATGGACCGGGGCGGCAAGTCTGACGAGAACCAGACCCAGACGACCGACGACGGTGACAAGAACAGCACAGCGCCGAAGCCGACGAAGACGCTCAGCATCGAGGACGCCGAAGAGTACGTGGCCGAGGGCGATGCTCAGCACCCCGGTGATGTGAAGCTGACGTACGACAGCAGCATGACCACGGGATGGCGGACCAACAGCTACACCGACGGTCCGAAGATAGTGATCAAGCCCGGCGTCGGCATCGTCTACGATCTCGGCTCCGCCCAGGAGGTGTCGGCCGCGACGCTGTCGCTGCGGTACGGCGGCGACCACACGACGGCCGAGCTGTACGCGGCCGATTCGCTCACCCCATCCTCGCTGGACTCGATGGACAAGATCGGCTCAGCCACGACGAGCGGCACCACGGCCACGGTGAAGGTCAGCAAGCCTGTGAAGTCGCGGTATGTGCTGGTGTGGCTCACAGCAATGCCCTACTCCGGTGAGGACTCCGCGAACTTCAGCAATCCCGGCTACAAGCAGGCCATCACCAACGTGAAGTTCACGGGCTGAGGCATCACCGAAGACAAGGGGAGGGGGTCCGATGGCAGATGACACCGCGTACGGCGACACCAGCGATCAGGACCTCCTGGCCCGTCATGTAGAGGGCGACCCCGACGCCTTCGGTGAACTGGTACGGCGGCATCGTGACCGGCTCTGGGCCGTCGCACTCCGGACCCTCGGCGACCGCGAGGAGGCTGCTGACGCCGTCCAGGACGCTCTGGTGTCCGCCTACCGGGCCGCCCACACCTTCCGGGGTCAGTCGGCGGTCACCACCTGGCTGCACCGGATCACGGTGAACGCCTGCCTGGACCGGGCCAGAAAGGCAGCCTCCCGCAAGACCTCGCCGGTGGACGACACCGAGCGCCTGGAACAGCTCCTGGAGCCGCACGAGGAGGCCTCGGCTCCCGCCGAGCGCAACGACCTCCACCGCCAGCTCCTGGAGGCACTCGGCACGCTCCCGCCCGACCAGCGCGCCGCCCTCGTCCTGGTGGACATGCAAGGCTATCCGGTCGCCGAAGCCGCCCGGGTGCTCGACGTGCCGACTGGGACGGTGAAGAGCCGCTGCGCCCGAGGCAGAGCCAGACTTCTCCCCCTCCTCACTCATCTCCGGCCGGAAAACGCCGGAGACGGTCGAGAAACGGGCGTCGCACGGAACCGGACGCCGGGGACATCCGTCCCACCCGCAGCGGGACCTCCGTCAGAAGGCCCGCCGGATTCGGGATCAAGCGATTCAGCTGCAGTGAAGGGCGGAGGTGGGCGAGCGTGACTTCCTCGACAGACACAGCCGGGCACCCGGATGTCGCGGAGATCTCCGACCTCACCGAAGGCGTCCTCCCCGTCTCCAGGACTGCGGACGTACGTCGGCACCTGGACGAGTGTGAACTCTGCGCTGACGTCCACGCGTCGCTGGAGGAGATCCGCGGACTTCTGGGGACACTGCCGGGCCCGCCCCGGATGCCTGACGACGTCGCCGGCCGGATCGACGCCGCTCTCGCCGCGGAGGCTCTACTCCAGGCCACAGCGCCAGAGGCGGTGAATTCCTCGGCGCCGGTCGAGATCGCGCATGTTTCACGTGAAACATCGCCCACTGACCGCCCCACGGGACACGCCCGTACTGCCACCACCGGCCCCGGCCGCAAGGACCGCAAGAGGAGCGGGCGTCGCAAGGCCGCCGTACTCGGCGCCGTCTTCACAGTCGCCGCCCTGGGCTTCGGCTCCGTTCTGCTCTCGGCGTTGGACGACAGTAAGTCGAACGACACGGCACGCGGACAGGCGACCACTTCTGCTGACACCTTCTCCTCCGGCAGCTTGGAGAAGGAGGTCTCGGACCTTCTCTCCCAGAACAGTGCGGGCGGCGGGTCCAAGGCCCCTCACACCGACATGGGGACACTGGGCATTCCCAGCACCGGGGGCCCCAGGATTCTACGGACACCCGAGGTGCCTCCATGCATCCAGAAGGGCCTCGATAGCACCGGCACTCCCCTCGCGACCGATGACGGCGTCTACAAGGGGAGGGACGCGCTTCTGGTCGTTCTGCCCGACCCCTCGGACGGCACCCGCGTCACCGCGTACATCATGGATGCGTCCTGCGTGAAGGACGCGCCTACCGGCAAGGCGAAGATCCTGCTGAAGCAGTCCTACGCGCGCTCCTGAACGCTCACGCTTGGTCTCCTTCCTCCGTGGTATTTCGTACGGGTGTGGCCTCTCCGTGTGCCCGGACACAGTGGGAATGCGCGCCCCTTAGGATCCGTTGGGTGGGGTGAGAGTTCTGAAAGGGGCTCCACCGGTCCGACGACGCAGTCCAGAGACGAGGAACCAAGCTGTGAGCGACGTCCGTAACGTGATCATCATCGGCTCCGGGCCCGCCGGCTACACGGCGGCGCTCTACACCGCGCGCGCGTCGCTGAAGCCGCTGGTGTTCGAGGGCGCCGTCACCGCTGGCGGTGCGCTGATGAACACCACGGAGGTGGAGAACTTCCCCGGCTTCCGGGACGGCATCATGGGCCCCGAGCTCATGGACAACATGCGCGCGCAGGCCGAGCGCTTCGGTGCTGAGCTCATCCCGGACGACATCGTCAGCGTCGACCTGACCGGTGAGATCAAGACCGTCACCGACACCTCCGGCACGGTCCACCAGGCGAAGGCCGTGATCGTCACCACCGGTTCGCAGCACCGCAAGCTCGGCCTCCCGAACGAGGACGCCCTCTCCGGACGCGGTGTCTCGTGGTGCGCCACCTGTGACGGGTTCTTCTTCAAGGACCAGGACATTGCCGTGATCGGCGGCGGTGACACGGCGATGGAGGAGGCGACCTTCCTCTCCCGCTTCGCCAAGTCCGTGACGATCGTCCACCGCCGTGACACCCTGCGCGCCTCCAAGGCGATGCAGGAGCGTGCCTTCGCCGACCCGAAGATCAAGTTCGTGTGGGACAGCGAGGTCGCCGAGATCCAGGGCGACCCGAAGCTCTCGGGCCTGAAGCTGCGCAACCTCAAGACCGGCGAGCTCTCGGACCTGGCGGTCACCGGCCTGTTCATCGCGATCGGCCACGACCCGCGCACCGAACTGTTCAAGGGCCAGCTTGAGTTGGACGGTGAGGGCTACCTGAAGGTACAGGCGCCTTCGACCCGCACCAACCTGACTGGTGTCTTCGGCGCTGGCGACGTGGTCGACCACACCTACCGCCAGGCGATCACCGCGGCCGGCACCGGCTGTGCCGCTGCTCTCGACGCCGAGCGCTTCCTCGCCGCCCTCGCCGACGAGGAGAAGGCGGAGCCCGAGAAGACCGCTGTCTGACCCCCATCCCGCCCCACCGCACCAACCAGTTAAGGAGCCCGCCGTGGCCGGCACCCTGAAGCATGTGACCGACGATTCCTTCGAGCAGGACGTCCTGAAGAGCGACAAGCCCGTCCTGGTGGACTTCTGGGCCGCCTGGTGCGGTCCCTGCCGCCAGATCGCGCCCTCCCTTGAGGCGATCGCCGCCGAGTACGGCGACAAGATCGAGGTCGTCAAGCTGAACATCGACGAGAACCCGGGTACGGCCGCCAAGTACGGCGTCATGTCCATCCCGACGCTGAACGTCTACCAGGGTGGCGAGGTCGCCAAGACCATCGTCGGTGCCAAGCCGAAGGCCGCGATCGTCCGCGACCTTGAGGACTTCATCGCCGAGTGATGTTTCACGTGAAACATGGTGGGG
The DNA here is from genome assembly GCF_040651535.1 of Streptomyces sp. NPDC048420. NCBI lineage: Bacteria > Bacillati > Actinomycetota > Actinomycetes > Kitasatosporales > Streptomycetaceae > Streptomyces > Streptomyces sp. NPDC048420. The sequence goes on along the minus strand of NZ_JBEZKG010000002.1, from coordinate 250,063 downwards.
GCCGACCCGGCAGGGTCGGCCCCCACTGCGTTACAAGGGTCGCAGCGCTGGTTCCTTCTGTACCGCCCCGAGAAGGCGGTCCAGTGCCATCTCCACGTCTTCCTTCCAGGAGAGCGTGGTGCGCAGCTCCAGCCTCAGCCTGGGGTAAGCGGGATGCGGCCTGACTGTCTTGAAGCCCACCGCGAGGAGATGATCCGCGGGCAGTAGACAGGCCGGCTCCTTCCAGCGGGCATCGCCGAACGCCTCGATCGCCTTGAAGCCCCGCCGAAGCAGATCCTTGGCGACCGTCTGCACCATCACCCGGCCCAGTCCCTGTCCCTGATACCCGGGCATGATGAACGACGTCATCAACTGGACGGCATCCGGCGAGACAGGGCTCGTGGGAAACGCCGTCGAGCGTGGCACGTATGCGGGAGGGGCGTAGAGAACGAAGCCGACCGGTACGTCGTCGACATACACGACCCGGCCGCACGACCCCCAGTCCAGCAGCACGGCGGAGATCCACGCTTCCTTCTCCAGCGCGGGTGTCCCTGCCTTTACCGCGGCTTCTCCACTGACTGGGTCCAACTCCCAGAAGACACACGAGCGACAGCGTTGGGGAAGGTCCGGAAGGTTGTCCAGCGTGAGCGGTACGAGCCGACGCCCCATGAAGGCTGATCCTCGCTTCCTTCGCCCGCCGCGTCGCGGGCGGCCGTCAGAGCGCTCCGTTCCCTGAGCAGGCTGCCGACGAATCCGCCGACCGCCCCCAGTCCCAGGCCCGCGCTCACCAGTCCGCTTCGGCTCATCGTTCGCATGGCCCCTGCCTCCCCTCAGAGGTACTGCCGGGTGGATGTGCCGCACCCAGTCGCATCGTATCCAGACAGCGATTCCATCGATACCGCCTGGAAGCAAAGAGCGGGCCGTGTCCGGTACTCACCGGACACGGCCCGCCTCGTGCTTCGCCTGAGCAGTACACCTCGGCGAGGCCTGGATCAGGCTTCCGTCTCCTCGGCCTCGCCGTCCATCAGGCTCTTCTGCAGAACCGGTCCTTCGCCGGGGGCGAGGGAGCTGAGGATGCGCTCCAAGTCCTCCATGGAGGCGAACTCGACCGTGATCTTGCCCTTCTTCTGCCCCAGGTCCACCTTCACCCGCGTCTCGAAGCGATCCGAGAGGCGGGTGGCGAGGTCGGTCAGTGCCGGAGAGACCCGGGCGCCGGCCCGCGGTCCCTTGGAGCGCTGAGCGGTCTGCGGCCGCGACCCCATGAGGGTCACGATCTCCTCAACGGCACGTACCGAGAGGCCCTCGGCCACGATCCGGTGGGCCAGCCGGTCCTGCTCCTCCGAGTCCTCGACAGAGAGCAGTGCCCGGGCATGTCCGGCGGACAGCACTCCGGCGGCCACGCGACGCTGGACCGCCGGCGAGAGCTTCAGCAGACGCAGGGTGTTGGAGACCTGCGGGCGGGAGCGACCGATGCGGTCCGCCAGCTGGTCATGCGTGCAGTTGAAGTCCTTCAGCAACTGGTCGTAGGCGGCGGCCTCTTCCAGCGGGTTCAGTTGAGCGCGGTGCAGGTTTTCCAGGAGAGCGTCCAGGAGGAGCTTGTCGTCCTCCGTGGCCCGCACGATCGCCGGGATCGCCTCCAGGCCGGCTTCACGGCTGGCCCGCCAGCGCCGCTCACCCATGATGAGCTCGTACCGCGTGGGACCGACCTGTCGTACGACGACGGGCTGGAGAAGACCGACTTCCTTGATGGAAGTGACCAGTTCCTGTAGCGCGTCGTCGTCGAAGACCTCGCGCGGCTGGCGCGGGTTCGGCGTGATGGAGTCGAGGGGGAGCTCCGCAAAGTGGGCGCCCATCGGAGGCGCGGGCGTCTCCGCATAGCCGTTGACCGACGGTTCCTCGGTTTCATGTGAAACAGGCGGCAGCGTGGCCACCTTCGCCGCCGCCACCCCACGGTCACTCGTCAGCACCGGGACAGCCGTCGGGGAGGCGGAACCAGCGCCTCCCATGGCCGCCGGGGTCGGCGTCTTCTCCGTCGGGGCAGCCGGGATCAGTGCGCCGAGACCACGGCCCAAACCCCTCCGTCGCTCGCTCACTGGATCCCCTCCACCATGCTCGGGTTGCTCTGTGCGCCGATGTGCGCCTGCGTCGGGTCGTAGCTGACGCCGACGCCCCTCAGCGCGATCTCTCGTGCTGCCTCAAGGTAGGACAGGGCGCCGCTCGATCCGGGATCGTAGGTCAGCACTGTCTGTCCATAGCTCGGTGCCTCGGAGATGCGGACGGAGCGGGGAATGCTCGTCCGCAGCACCTCGTCACCGAAGTGGGTGCGCACCTCGTCGGCGACCTGGGACGCGAGGCGCGTCCGGCCGTCGTACATGGTGAGCAGGATGGTCGATACGTGCAAGGTGGGGTTGAGGTGCCCCCGCACCAGATCGACGTTGCGCAGCAGCTGGCCAAGGCCCTCCAGCGCGTAGTACTCGCACTGGATCGGAATGAGAACCTCCGCGCCGGCCACTAGCGCGTTGACCGTCAGCAGGCCGAGCGAGGGTGGACAGTCGATGAGGATGTAGTCCAGTGGCTGCTCATACGCCTGGATCGCTCGCTGCAGTCGGCTCTCACGTGCCACCAGGGACACCAGCTCGATCTCCGCACCGGCGAGATCGATGGTGGCAGGGGCGCAGAAGAGGCCTTCGACATCGGGTACCGGCTGGACGACTTCGGCCAACGGCCGACTCTCGACCAAAACGTCGTAGATCGAAGGAACTTCGGCGTGGTGGTCGATACCCAGCGCGGTGGACGCGTTGCCCTGGGGGTCGAGGTCGATCACCAGGACACGGCCGCCGTGCAGAGCCAGCGAGGCAGCAAGATTGACGGTCGTCGTCGTCTTGCCCACCCCGCCCTTCTGGTTGGCGACGACCATGATCCGGGTCTGCTCGGGCCGTGGCAGGCCCTCGCCGGCGCGGCCCAGAGCCTCCACCGCCAGTTGGGCAGCACGACCGATCGGAGTGTCGTCCATCGGGGGCGGTGTTTCACGTGAAACATCGTCCCCCATCGACTCGGTTCGGGGACCGGGGACCGGATCGGTCATCGGTCCCGCGATGTTGGCGTCGGACCGCAAGGATTCACTCTCCTCGACTTCAGGCTCGCAATGAACAGAGCCTCCCATGTCTTCGGGGTCGTGAACCAGTGAGGCCTGTTGTTCTGTGGAGAAATCCACGTCTGTGGAAAACTCCGTGCCCCTCAGGGAGGACGGAGCGTCACCTGGAGGACCCTCTCCTAGTGTCCCAAGAGGCTTTCGGTCGCGGGGTTCGGCCGCGGCGCGGCCCCGGCTGATGATGCCGTGCAGCAGTGAGCGACGTTTCACGTGAAACACGATGCACAGCAGCCGGGGCGGTTCCGTCGCGACACTCCGGCATGCGTAGGTTTGGCAGCTTGTGTGGAGTACGTCTCGTCGTCAGGACGGATCAGCGACGCCGACGGGTGCGTCCCGTACGAGCCGCCTTCGCACGCTTGGCCGCGAAACGCACACCACCGGGACTCTCCCCTACTTCGACTCGCACCACGGTGGACAGCGGATCGACCACTCCCTCACCCACATGCAGGATGGAGGTCTCCACCGCCCCGAGTTTGCTCAGCGCTGTAGTAGCGGCCTTGAGCTCCTCTTCCGCAGTGTCGCCCTTGAGGGCGAGCATCTCCCCGTAGGGACGCAGCAGAGGCATCCCCCAGGTCGCCAGCCGGTCGAGCGGAGCCACAGCGCGTGCCGTCACCACATGCACGGGTGTCAGCTTGCCCATAACCTCCTCAGCGCGTCCCCGGACGACCGTCACGTGGTCAAGGCCCAGCAGCTCCACGACCTCCGTCAGGAAGGTCGTACGGCGCAGCAGCGGCTCCAGCAGCGTGATCTTCAGATCCTCGCGGACGAGGGCCAGAGGGATGCCGGGCAGACCGGCTCCTGAGCCGACGTCGCACACCGTCACGCCCTGGGGAACCACCTCCGAGAGCACCGCGCAGTTCAGCAGATGCCGCTCCCACAGGCGGGGGACCTCCCGCGGGCCGATGAGACCGCGCTGGACACCCGCCTCTGCCAGCAGTTCGGCGTAGCGCACCGCGTCCGCGTAGCGATCGCCGAACACCGCTCGCGCCTGCTCGGGCGCGGGGGGAAGCTCCGCTGCCTCCGTCACGGGGAACCGTCCTTCCGTAGCGCATCAGCGCACCGGGCGCCGACCACCAGAACTATCAGGCTGACAAAGTTCGGCCCCGCCTGCTCTACAGACGGGGCCGGAGGAACCTAGGAACCGATCAGGCGGGAAGCACGACGACGAAGCGCTGGGGCTCCTCGCCCTCGGACTCGCTGCGCAGGCCGGCGGCCTTGACCGCGTCGTGGACAACCTTGCGCTCGAACGGTGTCATCGGCTTGAGCTTCACGGACTCGCCGGTGTTCTTGACCTCGGTGGCGGCCTTGGCTCCCAGCTCGGAGAGCTCCGCACGCTTCTTGGCCCGGTAACCGGCGATGTCCAGCATCAGCCTGCTGCGGTCCCCGGTCTCCCGGTGCACAGCGAGGCGTGTGAGCTCCTGCAGGGCTTCCAGCACCTCGCCGTCACGACCGACCAGCTTCTGCAGGTCGCGGCCGCCCGAGTCGCTGATGATCGAGACAGCGGCGCGGTCGGCCTCGACGTCCATGTCGATGTCGCCGTCGAGATCGGCGATGTCGAGCAGACCCTCGAGGTAGTCCGCCGCGATCTCACCCTCCTGCTCCAGGCGGGTCAGGGTGTCTGCACCCTCGGCAGCGGCGGAGGTGGTGCCTTCCGTCACGGGATGGACTCCTTCTTACTTCTTGGACGGGGACTTGGGCCGCTGCGGGCCCTTGCGCTGTCCGGACTGGGCCTTGCTGCGGGTACCGGCGCCGGGCTGCTTCTTGGCGGGAGCGGCGGGCTTGGAGTCCTCGGGCTCGTCGGACTTGCTCAGCGAGGTCGGCGTCGACGACTCGTCGTCACCGGCCGCCTTCGAGCCAGCCGAAGCCGCGCCACCCGACTGACGCTGGGACTTGCTCTGCCGCTTGGGCTGCTGGCGCTTGGGAGCGGCCGCGCTGGTCGGCGAGCCGTCCTCGGTCTGGACCGCGGCCTGGGACTCGCTCTGGATCACGGAGCCGTCGGCCTGAGCGGCGAGACCGGCCTTGTTCAGACCGTTGATGAACTTGCGCTCGAACTCGTTGCGGTCGCGGCCCTTGGCGACGATCGCCTTGATGATGACGCGCTCGCTGCGCTTGCGGGCCTTGCCGTGGTGCGTGACGTGCTTGGTCAGGCGCTCCAGGTAAGCGGCCTGGGCCTTTGAACCCGGCGTCGGGTTGTTGCGGATGACGTACATCTGCTGGCCCATGGTCCACACGTTGGTGGTCAGCCAGTAGACGAGGACACCGACCGGGAAGTTGATGCCGAAGACGGCGAACATGACGGGGAAGACGTACATCAGCATCTTCTGCTGCTGCATGAACGGCGTCTTGACCGTGGTGTCGACGTTCTTCGTCATCAGCTGGCGCTGCGTGTAAAACTGCGACGCCGACATCAGGATGATCATGACCGCCGTGACGACCCGGACGTCGGTCAGCGAGGCGCCGAGTGCCTCGACCTTGCTCGAACCGTCCGTGAACTTCGCGGCCAGCGGGGCACCGACGATGTGCGCCTTACGGGCACTGGCCAGCAGCGACTCGTTGATGACACCGATGGTGTCGCCCGTCGCGATGCCGTTGAGCACGTGATACAGGGCGAAGAAGAACGGCGACTGCGCCAGGATGGGAAGGCACGAGGAGAGCGGGTTGGTGCCCGTCTCCTTGTACAGCTTCATCATCTCTTCGGACTGACGCTGTTTGTCGTTCTTGTAGCGCTCCTGGATCTTCTTCATCTCGGGCTGGAGCGTCTGCATGGCCCGCGTCGCCTTGATCTGCTTCACGAAGAGCGGGATCAGGCAGATACGGATCAGGATCACGAGGGACACGATCGACAGGCCCCAGGCCCACCCGGTGTCAGGGCCGAAGATGGCGCCGTACACCTTGTGGAACTGGACGATGACCCAGGAGACCGGTGTCGTGATGAAGCTGAAAAGACTGGCAATCGTGTCCACTAATCATGCTCCTTGGGCATGGGACGGAGTCTCTGCGGCCGGGCTCGAAGGAGTATGTCCCTCGGTGGCCGAGTCGGCGGCGGAGGGCCCGCCCCTGCGTGCACGCCAGGCGTTACGCAGCATTTCGTGCCACCGCGGACGCTTGCGCGGCGGGACATGGTCCACACCGCCCAGCGACCACGGATTGCACCGCAGGATGCGCCAGGCGGTGAGTGCCGTTCCCTTGATCGCACCGTGCCGGTCGATGGCCTGGTAGCCGTAGTGGGAGCACGACGGGTAGTACTTGCACACCGGCCCGAGCAACGGACTGATGGTCCACTGATACAGCTTGATCAGCGCCAGTAGCGGGTACTTCATCGCGCGCCCCCTCCCAGCAGCCGCTGAAGAGCGGCATCCAGGTCTCGGGCCAGTTGTTCATGGTCGGCGTCGCCGGCCTCGGGCAACGCTCGTACGACTACCAGGCTACCGGGGGGCAACAGGGAGACTCGGTCGCGCATCAGATGGCGAAGTCTGCGCTTCACCTTGTTGCGCACGACAGCGCCGCCCACGGCCTTGCTCACGACGAAACCCGCACGCGTCGGGGGAGCGCTCTCCCCAGGCGCGTGCGGGTCCGTGGCACCGCTACGCAGATGGACGACGAGGGACGGGCGGCCAGCCCGGCGACCTCGTCGTACCGCGGTCGCGAAGTCTTCGCGCCGCCTCAGCCGATGCTCGGTAGGCAGCACGACGTCATGACCTGATCAGAATCAGGCGGACAGGCTGGCGCGACCCTTGCTGCGGCGGTTCGCGAGAATCGCGCGGCCGGCACGGGTACGCATCCGCAGGCGGAAGCCGTGGGTCTTCGCGCGGCGACGGTTGTTCGGCTGGAAGGTGCGCTTGCTCACTCGGGGGCTCCAGAAATAAATCGGTGGTGGCGGGTGCCGTCCTGGCTGTCACCGTGCGCCCACGAGTAGCTCGCAGTAACGCCCGAGTGCACCGCTTCCCGATCACCCGAAGCGATCTGTGCCCATCGGAGGCAGGCGGCAGCAGCCATCGACAACTCGACCTGGTTACGGTACGCGCGGCTACGCCATCCGGTCAAACCAGTGGCCACCGGGAGACACTATCCACAGGCTGGGGACAACAACTTGAACCGCACCCGTCGCCCTGACTACCGTGGCTGAACTCCGATTCGTTCCCTTGACCCCTCTGTTTCGGCTCCACCCCAGTTGAATCCCGACTCGTCCCACAACCACACGTTCGTGGGACCCGTGAGAGAGCGTGCCCTGTGGCTGACGTACCTGCCGATCTTGCCGCAGTGTGGCCACGCGTACTCGAGCAACTCCTCGGTGAGGGCCGCGTCCAGGGTGTGGAGGCGAAGGACGAGCACTGGATCCGGCGCTGCCAGCCGCTGGCGCTGGTCGCCGACACCGCCCTGCTCGCTGTACCGAACGAATTTGCGAAAGGCGTACTGGAGGGCCGTTTGGCCCCGGCCGTCAGCGAGACGCTGAGCCGCGAGTGCGGCCGCCCGATCCGCATCGCGATCACCGTCGACGACTCCGCGGGCGAACCTCCGGCACCACCCGCACCCCCGGCCCCCAGGCCCCAGCAGCGCTACGAAGAGCCCGAACTCCCCTCCCAGTACGACGGTAAGTACGACGGCTCGTACGACAACCAGTACGAGGGCTACGGCCGCCACCGCGCCGACGACTCCCGCCCTGGGAGCCGCGGCGACCAGCGTCCCGGCTCCCAGGGCGATCACGCACCGCGCCCGGACCAGCTCCCGACCGCCCGTCCCGCGTATCCCTCGGAGTACCAGCGCCCCGAGCCCGGCGCCTGGCCGCGGCCCGCGCAGGACGAGTACAGCTGGCAGCAGCAGCGCCTCGGCTTCCCGGAGCGCGACCCGTACGCGTCGCCGTCTCAAGAGCCGTACCCGCAGGAGTCGTACGGCGCACCGTCGCAGGACTACCGCCCGCAGCCGATGGACCGCCCGCACTACGACGGCCCGCGCACCGAATACGACAAGCGGCCGGACTACGACAAGCCGCGGTCGGACTACGAGCCCCGCCCCGAGTACGACCAGCCCCGGTCCGACTACGACCAGCGTGACGCCCGCAGGGAGCTGCCCGAGCCGCCGTCCGGTTCAGGGCATGTGCACCGCGGCGGCCCCGTCGGGTCCAACCTGCCCACCACCGGCGCGCCAGGACCGCTGGCCGCGCAGCCCGCGCCGGCGACCGGCCCAGGTGAGCCCACCGCGCGGCTGAACCCGAAGTACCTTTTCGACACGTTCGTCATCGGCGCCTCCAACCGCTTCGCCCACGCGGCCGCTGTCGCGGTCGCCGAAGCGCCGGCCAAGGCGTACAACCCCCTCTTCATCTACGGGGAGTCGGGGCTCGGCAAGACCCACCTGCTGCACGCCATCGGGCACTACGCGCGAAGCCTGTATCCCGGCACGCGCGTGCGTTACGTGAGCTCGGAGGAGTTCACCAACGAGTTCATCAACTCCATCCGCGACGGCAAGGGCGACAGCTTCCGCAAGCGTTACCGCGAGATGGACATCCTGCTCGTCGACGACATCCAGTTCCTCGCGGACAAGGAGTCGACGCAGGAGGAGTTCTTCCACACCTTCAACACGCTCCACAACGCGAACAAGCAGATCGTGCTCTCCAGCGACCGGCCGCCCAAGCAGCTGGTGACGCTGGAGGACCGGCTGCGGAACCGTTTCGAATGGGGTCTGATCACCGACGTCCAGCCGCCCGAGCTGGAGACGCGGATCGCGATCCTGCGCAAGAAGGCGGTCCAGGAGCAGCTCAACGCCCCGCCGGAGGTCCTGGAGTTCATCGCCTCCCGCATCTCGCGCAACATCCGCGAGCTGGAGGGCGCGCTGATCCGGGTCACGGCGTTCGCATCGCTCAACCGGCAGCCGGTCGACCTGGGCCTGACCGAGATCGTCCTCAAGGACCTGATCCCCGGCGGGGAGGACTCGGCCCCCGAGATCACCTCGACGGCCATCATGAGCGCCACCGCCGACTACTTCGGCCTGACCGTCGAGGACCTCTGCGGCACCTCACGCGGCCGCGCCCTCGTCACGGCCCGCCAGATCGCCATGTACCTGTGCCGCGAGCTGACCGACCTCTCGCTGCCGAAGATCGGCGCGCTGTTCGGCGGCCGCGACCACACGACCGTGATGCACGCGGACCGCAAGATCCGCAATCTGATGGCCGAGCGACGCTCCATCTACAACCAGGTGACCGAGCTGACGAACCGCATCAAGAACGGCTGACGGCACCGGAGTTACGGCCGCTTCGACGGCGAAGGGCGCCCTGGGGACGAGGTCCCGGGGGCGCCCTTCGGCCTTCCCGAGGTCACGAGGCCGTAGCCCGGTGTTCGATTCCCCGCCGGGTTACGGCCTCTCTCCACAGATCCGGCGACTTTTTCCCGTCCACATCCTGGGGACCGCGAAGTTGTCCAGATCCCGGTCCACAGGCTTCCGGCCGAAAGACCGTCCGTCCAGGTCAGGTGGTTGTGGATTGGTGGACGGACGATCTCCACAGACTGTGGACAGCGAGAAGATCCACAGGCTGTGCACCAAGTTGTCCACCGGCAACCCACAGGCCGGGGCCGGTTGTCCCCAGCGATCACCTGCTTCTCCACATGGCTGTCCACTGTTCGGCAACGCGACGCGCCTGATCACCGGGTCGAGTGAAAGGCGTCACACGAAGGTGCCGGGTTGGGCTGTGGGAAACGTGGGTAAAGCTGGGGACGGCGTTGGGGAGAAGTCGCCTCAGGCTGTGCACGGAGTGTGCAGAACTTTCTGTTCTCCACAGATGCACCCGGTTGTCCACCGCCTCCGCCCACAGGGCCGGTGGACAAAATTTCCCCTCTGAGCTGGGAAAACGGGGTTATCCACGGTATCCACAGCCCCTACTACTACTCCCAACTAGAGAGAGCTGGGAATCCGTTTCGAAGGGGGTCCTGTGCACAACTCGCTGTCCGGCCCCCGACTGCCTCTCGTCACGACTTGACCCCGAGAGGCACCTACTGTCAGTGGGGTGCGTCAGACTGTTCCCCGGTGTCCTTCCCGCCACAGGGGCCGACGACACCGAGACAGACCACGAAGCCAGGCAGGCCTAGCAGCGCCGGCAACAGCAGGAGGCGGCAACAGTGAAGATCCGGGTGGAACGCGACGTACTCGCGGAGGCAGTGGCCTGGGCGGCACGCAGCCTCCCGGCCCGTCCGCCGGCGCCTGTCCTCGCCGGCCTTCTCCTGAAGGCCGAGGAAGGCCAGCTGAGCCTTTCCAGCTTCGACTACGAGGTCTCCGCGCGGGTGTCGGTGGAGGCCGAGGTGGAGGAGGAGGGCACGGTGCTGGTCTCCGGCCGCCTGCTCGCCGACATCTGCCGCGCCCTGCCCAACCGCCCGGTGGAGATTTCCACAGACGGTGTACGGGCGACGGTGGTCTGCGGCTCCTCGCGGTTCACACTCCACACCCTGCCTGTGGAGGAGTACCCGGCGCTGCCGCAGATGCCGAGCGCCACCGGCACCGTTCCCGGTGACGTCTTCGCCTCCGCCGCCGCCCAGGTGGCCATCGCCGCGGGCCGTGACGACACGCTCCCCGTCCTGACCGGTGTGCGCATCGAGATCGAGGGCGACACCGTCACGCTGGCGTCCACCGACCGCTACCGCTTCGCGGTCCGTGAGTTCCTGTGGAAGCCGGAGAACCCTGAGGCGTCCGCTGTGGCCCTGGTGCCCGCCAAGACGCTCCTGGACACTGCCAAGGCGCTCACGAGCGGCGACAGCGTCATCCTGGCGCTCTCCGGCTCGGGCGCGGGCGAGGGCCTGATCGGCTTCGAGGGCGCGGGCCGCCGTACGACCACGCGTCTGCTCGAAGGCGACCTGCCGAAGTACCGCACGCTGTTCCCGACGGAGTTCAACTCCGTCGCCGTGATCGAGACCGCCCCCTTCGTGGAGGCCGTGAAGCGTGTGGCCCTGGTCGCCGAGCGCAACACCCCGGTGCGGCTCAGCTTCGAGCAGGGTGTGCTGATCCTGGAGGCCGGCTCCAGTGACGACGCACAGGCTGTGGAAAGGGTCGACGCCCAACTGGAGGGCGACGACATCTCGATCGCCTTCAACCCGACCTTCCTGCTGGACGGCCTGAGCGCCATCGACTCCCCGGTGGCCCAGCTCTCCTTCACGACGTCCACCAAGCCCGCGCTGCTGAGCGGCAAGCCGGCTCTGGACGCCGAGGCGGACGAGGCCTACAAGTACCTGATCATGCCGGTGCGGCTGAGCGGCTGACCCATCAGTGAACCCGCAGGTCGGGGCGTACGTTTGAGCGCGTATGCCCACAGTTGTGCGTGAGCGTCCGGGTTTAGGCTCGGACGTGGGTACGAAAAGTGCCCTCACGTCACAGCGACCTAAGGAACAACTGATGGAGCTCGGTCTCGTCGGCCTCGGCAAGATGGGCGGCAACATGCGCGAGCGGATACGCCGCGCGGGCCACACGGTCATCGGATACGACCGCAACCCGGACCTCGCCGATGTCCACAGCCTGAAGGAGCTTGTGGACGCGCTGCACGGCCCGCGGGTCGTGTGGGTGATGGTCCCGGCCGGTGGACCGACCCAGTCGACGATCGACGAGCTGGCGGAGCTCCTTCAGCCCGGTGACGTCGTGGTGGACGGCGGGAACTCCCGCTGGACGGATGACGAGAAGCACGCCGAGGAGCTGGCGGCCAAGGGCATCGGCTTCGTCGACTGCGGTGTCTCCGGCGGCGTGTGGGGCCTGGAGAACGGCTATGCGCTGATGTACGGCGGCGACGCGGAGAACGTCGCCAAGGTGCAGCCCGTCTTCGACGCCCTCAAGCCCAAGGGCGACGCCGGCGCGGTGCACGCCGGCAAGGTCGGCGCGGGCCACTTCGCGAAGATGGTCCACAACGGCATCGAGTACGCGATGATGCAGGCCTATGCCGAGGGCTGGGAGCTCCTGGAGAAGGTCGACTCCGTGACCGACGTCCGGGAGGTCTTCCGCTCCTGGCAGGAGGGCACGGTCATCCGTTCCTGGCTCCTTGACCTCGCGGTCAACGCCCTCGACGAGGACGAGCACCTTCAGAAGCTGCGCGGTTACGCACAGGACTCCGGTGAGGGCCGGTGGACTGTGGAGGCCGCCATCGACCACGCGGTGCCGCTGCCAGCGATCACCGCGTCCCTGTTCGCGCGGTTCGCGTCCCGCCAGGACGACTCGCCGCAGATGAAGATGATCGCGGCGCTGCGCAACCAGTTCGGCGGCCACGCGGTCGAGACGAAGTAATCCACAGGGCTGTTCACAACAGTCCACAAGCTGGGGGAGGTCGGCGCCCGACCATGCACGTCACGCATCTGTCGCTGGCCGACTTCCGCTCGTACGCCCGGGTCGAGGTTCGGCTCGACCCGGGCGTCACCGCGTTCGTGGGCCCCAACGGGCAGGGCAAGACCAACCTGGTCGAGGCCATCGGCTATCTCGCGACCCTCGGCAGCCACCGGGTCGCCTCCGACGCGCCTCTCATCCGTATGGGCGCCGACCGTGCGATCGTCCGGGCGCAGGTCCGGCAGGGCGAGCGGCAGCAGCTGGTCGAGCTCGAGCTGAACCCCGGCAGAGCGAACCGCGCGCGTATCAACAGGTCCTCGCAGGTCAGGCCGCGTGATGTGCTCGGGATCGTGCGGACCGTGCTGTTCGCACCGGAGGACCTCGCGCTGGTGAAGGGCGATCCGGGCGAGCGGCGTCGTTTCCTGGACGAGCTGATCACCGCGCGCTCCCCGCGCATGGCCGGCGTGCGTTCCGACTACGAGCGTGTGCTCAAGCAGCGCAACACCCTGCTGAAGTCGGCCGCGCTCGCGCGACGGCACGGCGGCCGCTCGATGGACCTGTCCACCCTCGACGTCTGGGACCAGCACCTCGCGCGCGTGGGGGCCGAACTGCTCGCCCAGCGGCTCGACCTGATCGCCGCGCTCCAGCCGCTGGCCGACAAGGCCTACGAGCAGCTGGCGCCCGGCGGCGGCCCGGTCGCCCTGGAGTACAAGCCGTCCGCGCCGGGCGAGGCACACACGCGTGAGGACCTCTACGAGCAGCTCATGGCCGCGATCGGGGAGGCGCGCAAGCAGGAGATCGAGCGGGGCGTCACCCTCGTAGGACCTCATCGGGACGATGTGAATCTCAAACTCGGGCAGCTGCCCGCCAAGGGATACGCCTCGCACGGCGAGTCCTGGTCGTATGCGCTGGCGCTGCGTCTGGCCTCGTACGACTTGCTCAGGGCGGAGGGCAACGAGCCGGTGCTGATCCTCGACGACGTATTCGCGGAGCTGGACACCCGGCGCAGGGAACGCCTGGCCGAGCTCGTCGCGCCCGGCGAGCAGGTCCTGGTGACGGCAGCTGTCGACGACGACGTGCCGCATGTGCTGACGGGGACGCGGTACTCCGTGTCCGAGGGGGCGGTGGAGCGCGTATGACCGACGAACAGCCCCCCGTCGAGAACTCCAGGCCCGAGAACCCCAAGCCCGCCGCCGAGCCCTCCGGTGTCGATCTCGCGCGCGTGGCGCTCAGGGCCGCGAAGGAGCGGGCACGCGCGCGTGGGGACGCGGCGCAGCAGAAGCGGCAGGCGCGCCGCGGAGGGGGACTGCGCTCCGGCGCGCGCGCCGACGGCCGCGACCCCATGGCGTTCGGCGCCGCCATTAACCGCTTGATCACCGAGCGCGGTTGGGAGACGCCCGCCGCGGTGGGCGGGGTGATGGGGCGCTGGCCGCAGATCGTGGGCGAGGACGTGGCCAAGCACTGCGAGCCGGAGAAGTACGACGAGGACGAGCGGGTTCTGGTCGTTCGCTGCGACTCGACGGCGTGGGCGACCAACCTGCGGCTGCTCGCGCCGCAACTCGTGGCCCGCCTGAACGAGGATCTCGGCCACGGCGCGGTCAAGTTGATCAAGGTGAACGGCCCCGGCGGTCCCCCCCGTCGCTACGGTCCGCTGCGCGCCCCCGGCAGCAAAGGGCCCGGCGACACCTACGGGTGACGGACATCACATTCAGGGCGTCGGCGGTGCTGTGAGGGCACCGCCGACGCCTTTGTCGTAGCACTCCACGCGGTTGCGAATTCCGACCTGACTCCCAAGTAGCCAAGGGTTGACAGCTCGAAGCGCTGAGTGCCGCTGTGAGCCTCTTGGAGCCCCGCTCTGTATATGGGGACCCGGCGGACGCCACTTCAGGGCGGCACATGAGGACTCAGGTACCGGCAAACCCCCATCACTGTCGGCGCTACCGGTAGACTGGAAGCCAATCCCGCCCCAAACGTGGGGACCGCCCGGGAAACGCTGAGCAACGCTGATCAAGGCTTACCAACGCAACATGCCGCAGCCGCTCCGGCAACCCGCCGACGAGCCTGGCTCGTGCTGTGCCAGAAAGGGCGCTTCGTGGCCGATTCCGGCAACCCCAACGAGAACATCCCGTCCACCGACGCCGAGGCGACCTCGTCGAACGGCGAGGTAACCGCCTCGTACGACGCCAGTGCCATCACCGTCCTCGAGGGTCTGGACGCGGTCCGCAAGCGACCCGGTATGTACATCGGCTCGACCGGTGAGCGCGGCCTGCACCACCTGGTGCAGGAGGTCGTCGACAACTCCGTCGACGAGGCGCTGGCGGGCCACGCGGACACCATCGACGTGACGATCCTGGCCGACGGCGGCGTGCGCGTCGTCGACAACGGCCGCGGTATCCCGGTGGGCATCGTGCCCTCCGAGGGCAAGCCGGCCGTCGAGGTCGTGCTCACCGTGCTGCACGCGGGCGGCAAGTTCGGCGGCGGCGGCTACGCGGTCTCCGGCGGTCTGCACGGCGTGGGTGTCTCCGTCGTGAACGCCCTGTCGACGAAGGTGTCCGTCGAGATCAAGACCGACGGTCACCGCTGGACCCAGGACTACAAGCTGGGCGTCCCGACGGCTCCGCTGGCCAAGCACGAGGAGACGGACGAGCACGGTACGTCGGTCACGTTCTGGGCCGACGGCGACATCTTCGAGACCACCGAGTACTCGTTCGAGACGCTCTCGCGGCGCTTCCAGGAGATGGCGTTCCTCAACAAGGGTTTGAGGATCAAACTCACTGACGAGCGCGAGTCGGCGAAGGCCACCACCGGGGCGGACGAGGCGGGCGCCGACGACAAGGCCGAGGTCAAGACCGTCGAGTACCACTACGAGGGCGGCATCGTCGACTTCGTGAAGTACCTCAACTCCCGCAAGGGAGACGTGGTGCACCCCACCGTGATCGACCTGGAGGCCGAGGACAAGGACAAGCTTCTGTCCCTCGAGGTCGCGATGCAGTGGAACAGCAGCTACAGCGAGGGCGTCTACTCCTTCGCGAACATCATCCACACGCACGAGGGCGGTACCCACGAAGAGGGCTTCCGCGCGGCGCTGACGAACCTCGTCAACAAGTACGCGCGCGACAAGAAGCTGCTGCGTGAGAAGGACGACAACCTCACGGGTGACGACATCCGCGAGGGCCTGACGGCGATCATCTCGGTCAAGCTGAGCGAGCCGCAGTTCGAGGGCCAGACCAAGACCAAGCTGGGCAACACCGAGGTGAAGACCTTCGTCCAGAAGGTCGTCTACGAGCACCTCACCGACTGGCTGGACCGCAACCCCGTCGAGGCCGCGGACATCATCCGCAAGGGCATCCAGGCGGCCACCGCGCGCGTGGCGGCCCGCAAGGCCCGTGACCTGACCCGCCGCAAGGGCCTGCTGGAGACCGCGTCCCTGCCGGGCAAGCTCTCCGACTGCCAGTCGAACGACCCCACCAAGTGCGAGATCTTCATCGTCGAGGGTGACTCCGCCGGCGGCTCGGCCAAGTCCGGCCGCAACCCCGAGTACCAGGCGATCCTCCCGATCCGCGGCAAGATCCTGAACGTCGAGAAGGCGCGGATCGACAAGATCCTTCAGAACCAGGAGATCCAGGCGCTGATCTCGGCCTTCGGCACAGGGGTCCACGAGGACTTCGACATCGAGAAGCTGCGCTATCACAAGATCATCCTGATGGCGGACGCCGACGTCGACGGCCAGCACATCTCCACCTTGCTGCTGACCTTCCTGTTCCGCTTCATGCGGCCGCTGGTCGAGGCCGGGCACGTGTACCTCTCCCGTCCTCCGCTGTACAAGATCAAGTGGGGCCGGGACGACGTCGAGTACGCCTACTCCGACCGCGAGCGCGACGCGCTGATCGAGATGGGCCGCCAGCGTGGCAAGCGCGTCCGCGAGGACTCCATCCAGCGCTTCAAGGGTCTCGGCGAGATGAACGCCGAGGAGCTGCGCGTGACCACCATGGACCAGGAGCACCGCGTCCTCGGCCAGGTCACCCTCGACGACGCCGCCCAGGCCGACGACCTGTTCTCCGTCCTGATGGGCGAGGACGTGGAGGCCCGCCGCCAGTTCATCCAGCGCAACGCCAAGGACGTCCGCTTCCTCGACATCTGAGTCGGTCTCAGCTGACCGCACCAGGAAGGATCTTCACCAGCAATGGCCGACGAGAACATTCCAGTCACCCCTGAAGAGGGCGGCGAAGTCGCGATGCGTGTCGAGCCCGTCGGGCTCGAGACGGAGATGCAGCGCTCGTACCTGGACTACGCGATGTCCGTCATCGTGTCCCGCGCGCTGCCGGACGTCCGGGACGGCCTCAAGCCCGTCCACCGCCGCGTCCTGTACGCCATGTACGACGGCGGCTACCGTCCCGAGCGCGGCTTCTACAAGTGCGCGCGCGTGGTCGGCGACGTCATGGGCAACTACCACCCGCACGGCGACTCCTCGATCTACGACGCCCTGGTGCGCCTCGCCCAGCCGTGGTCGATGCGGATGCCGCTGGTGGACTCCAACGGCAACTTCGGCTCCCCGGGCAACGACCCGGCGGCGGCGATGCGCTACACCGAGTGCAAGATGGCGCCGCTGTCGATGGAGATGGTCCGTGACATCGACGAGGAGACCGTCGACTTCACGGACAACTACGACGGCCGCTCCCAGGAGCCGACCGTCCTGCCGGCCCGCTTCCCGAACCTGCTGATCAACGGCTCGGCCGGTATCGCGGTCGGCATGGCGACCAACATCCCGCCGCACAACCTGCGCGAGGTCGCGGCCGGCGCCCAGTGGTACCTGGAGAACCCGGAAGCGAGTCACGAGGAGCTCCTGGACGCCCTCATGGAGCGCATCAAGGGCCCCGACTTCCCGACCGGCGCCCTCGTCGTCGGCCGCAAGGGCATCGAGGAGGCGTACCGCACCGGCCGCGGCTCGATCACCATGCGCGCGGTCGTCGAGGTCGAGGAGATCCAGAACCGCCAGTGCCTGGTGGTCACGGAGCTGCCGTACCAGACCAACCCCGACAACCTCGCGCAGAAGATCGCCGACCTGGTGAAGGACGGCAAGGTCGGCGGCATCGCGGACGTCCGGGACGAGACGTCGTCGCGCACGGGACAGCGACTCGTGATCGTCCTGAAGCGAGACGCGGTCGCCAAGGTCGTACTGAACAACCTCTACAAGCACACGGACCTGCAGTCGAACTTCGGCGCCAACATGCTGGCGCTCGTCGACGGCGTCCCGCGCACGCTCTCGCTCGACGCGTTCATCCGGCACTGGGTGGCGCACCAGATCGAGGTCATCGTCCGACGTACGCGCTTCAGGCTGCGCAAGGCCGAGGAGCGGGCGCACATCCTGCGCGGTCTGCTGAAGGCCCTGGACGCCATCGACGAGGTCATCGCGCTGATCCGGGCCAGCGACACGGTCGACATCGCGCGTACGGGCCTGATGGAGCTCCTGGAGATCGACGAGATCCAGGCCAACGCCATCCTCGAGATGCAGCTGCGCCGCCTCGCCGCCCTGGAGCGCCAGAAGATCATCCAGGAGCACGACGAACTCCAGGCGAAGATCACCGAGTACAACGAGATCCTGGCCTCCCCGGTCCGCCAGCGCGGCATCGTCAGCGCGGAACTCGCCGCGATCGTCGAGAAGTTCGGCGACGACCGCAAGACCATGCTGGTGCCCTACGACGGTGACATGTCCATCGAGGACCTCATCGCCGAGGAGGACATCGTCGTCACGGTCTCGCGTGGCGGGTACGTCAAGCGCACCAAGACCGTCGACTACCGCGCCCAGAAGCGCGGCGGCAAGGGCGTGCGCGGCACGAAGCTCAAGGAAGACGACATCGTCGACCACTTCTTCGTGTCCACCACGCACCACTGGCTGTTGTTCTTCACCAACAAGGGCCGCGTCTACCGGGCCAAGGCGTACGAGCTCCCGGACGCCGGGCGTGACGCGCGTGGCCAGCACGTCGCCAACCTGCTGGCCTTCCAGCCGGACGAGGCGATCGCCGAGATCCTCGCGATCCGCGACTACGACGCGGCGCCGTACCTGGTACTCGCCACCAAGGCGGGTCTGGTCAAGAAGACGTCACTGAAGGATTACGACTCTCCGCGTTCCGGTGGCGTCATCGCCATCAATCTGCGTGAGCGCGAGGACGGTTCGGACGACGAACTGATCGGTGCCGAACTGGTCTCGGCCGACAGTGATCTGCTTCTGATCAGCAAGAAGGCACAATCGATCAGGTTCACCGCCTCGGATGACACCCTGCGTCCCATGGGCCGTGCCACCTCGGGTGTCAAGGGCATGAGCTTCCGAGAGGGAGACGAGCTGCTCTCGATGAATGTTGTTCGACCCGGTACGTTCGTGTTCACTGCTACGGACGGTGGGTACGCGAAGCGCACCCCTGTCGACGAGTACCGCGTCCAGGGTCGCGGCGGCCTCGGCATCAAGGCCGCCAAGATCGTGGAGGACCGCGGATCACTCGTCGGAGCGCTGGTGGTCGAGGAGACCGACGAGATCCTCGCCATCACGCTGTCGGGCGGTGTGATTCGTACGCGAGTCAGCGGGGTCAGGGAGACGGGCCGTGACACCATGGGCGTCCAACTGATCAACCTGGGCAAGCGCGATGCCGTGGTCGGCATCGCACGTAACGCCGAGGCGGGACGTGAGGCGGAGGAGGTCGACGGCGATGTGGCCGACGACGAGACCGCCGAGGGTGTCGCCGAGACCATCGGCACGGACGAGGGTGAGTCGCCCTCGGCCGAGTAGCACGAGGAGAGAGTCATCGTGAGCGGAGCCACGGGCGCCGGATCGACCGGAACCTCTACGGGGTCCTCCCCCGGCACGGAGGGAGACGGCGGCGGCCGTGGCTCCGCCGCGCGTGCGACCGACGCGCGGGCAGCGGACGCGCGTCCGACAGAACCGCACACGACGGATACGCACACGACTCAACTCAAGGCGATCAAGCCGCCCGCGACACCGTCGCGCTCGCCCGAGACTCATGGATCCCAGGGGGGACCTGTGACGGACACCCAGCCGCCGGCCCAGCCCGCGGCGCCGCCCGCCGCACCGCCGAAGGCGGCCCAGCCGCAGCCTTCGCCCTCTCCGCTGCCGGGGGAACGCCGGCCGCAGCAGCAGGCCGGGCCGTACCACCCGCCGCAGGCCTACCCGACACAGGCCTCCCAGTCCGGCGCCGTACGCCGCCCGCGCACCGGTGCGCGCACCACGCCCCGCACCCGGAAAGCACGTCTGCGGGTGGCCAAGGCCGACCCGTGGTCCGTCATGAAAGTCAGCTTCCTGCTCTCCATCGCGCTGGGCATCTGCACGATCGTCGCGGCGGCCGTGCTGTGGATGGTCATGGACGCGATGGGTGTCTTCTCGACGGTCGGCGGGACGATCTCCGAGGCGACCGGTTCGAACGAATCGAACGGCTTCGACCTCCAGGCGTTCCTCTCCCTGCCGAACGTCCTGATGTTCACGTCGATCATCGCGGTCATCGACGTCGTCCTCGCGACGGCGCTCGCGACCCTCGGCGCGTTCATCTACAACCTCTCCGCTGGCTTCGTCGGCGGCGTCGAGCTCACGCTGGCCGAGGACGAGTAACCCTGCTTCAAACCTGTGGGGGCGGTCCTCAAGGAACCGATTTTGGGACTGCCCGCGTCGTGCGCTAATCTTCAGGAGTCAGCGCGCGGGACACACTCCGCAGAGCGCGGCGGGGCTATAGCTCAGTTGGTTAGAGCGCATCCCTGATAAGGATGAGGCCACAGGTTCAAATCCTGTTAGCCCCACCAGACACGAAGACCTTCAGCCGGTTCCGGTTGGGGGTCTTCGGCGTTTGGGGGTGCGTCTCGTGGTGCGTCTTCTGTGCTTCTTCATCTCTTCGTCTTCGGTGCTTCGTCTTCGGTGCTTCGGCGGTGTTTCTCGGGTGGGGTAGTACGTGCCGTCACTCGCAGTCCGCTGTGGCCGGTTGGGCCGAATCCGCGTCCGCGGTTGTCTCGGTGTCCGTGAGGGAGCGGGAGCGGCAGCTGGGGGTCTTGCCGTGGGCCTCGGCGCGGATGCGCTGCTTCATCGTGGGCGGCAGGGATCTGGCGTTGGCCCAGACTCCCTGGGGCATCGCCTGGGCCTCCGGGTGCGTGACGGCGCTGTTGCGGGCCGGCTGGGTCTGCGGTACGGCCGCGGCGGCGGTCGTGGTGATGAGTCCGAGCGCCGTGAACAGCGCGAGGAAGGCCGTGATGACGGCGGTCCACAGCTGCATGACCTTGTTCTGGGCCATGATCCCTCACTTTCGGGTTGGGCGATTTGCGTACTTTCCTCATGATGTGTATATGCGCCGCGAAATCACGGACCGGAGCCTGTGGCGCGTCGATCTTCAGATGAACACCACACGTATGGGTGCAAGCAGGTTGAAAAAGATGCCAAGCCGGGCGAGGCGGGCCGAAGTGACCGTGCGTGGAGGTGTGATCACCCTCTGATCGGAGGTCCTTATTCCACTTCTACTGGGCTGTTCCGTGCGGGAGTTGAGGCCCCCGACGCAGGTCACCGATCGGTCTCGGTCGGTGTGTATAGTCGGGCGCCAGAGGTCCCCTACGTCAAGGAAAGACGAGGTCGCGCGGTGAAGAAGCTTCTCCTGGTCGCACTGGCCGCCATCGGCGGGCTCCTCGTGTACCGCCAGATCCAGGCGGATCGCGCCGAGCAGGATCTGTGGACGGAGGCGACTGACTCCGTGCCCACGGGTTCGTGAGTACCGACAACCGATTCTGAGCAGACCCCGGCCGTGGTTGCGGTCGGGGTTTTGTGTTGCCGGAGCGGGCGCGGGCGGGACGGATCGGGGCAGGGCCCGGGTTTCGGACGGGCGTACGGATTGCGCGGGTGGGTGGTGGTCCGGCAGGGCAGGATGGGCCACGATCGGCAGACCGCACCGGCGCCGTGTCGCAGGGACGTCGCAGGGACGGTCGTAGGAGCTCGGGCGCGGGCACGGAGGGGTGGCGCGGGATGGGGCGGCGTACGGCGTGGTGGCGGGTTGCCGTCGTAGGGCTCGTGCTGGGCGCGGCGGCCGGCGCGCCGGGCGCTCCTGGCTTCGCCGCCTCCGGCTCTCCGTCCCCCTCCACCTCCCCTTCTGCTTCCTCTTCTTCCTCTACGGCCTTCTCGTACGGTTTCGCCGACGGCGCCCCGTCGGTCGCGGGAGCCGTGAGCACCGCGGACGCCGAGCGCCTCGAATCCGGCACCACCTACCGGAGTTCGCTGCCGAGTGAAGGCAAGGTCTACTACCGCCTCCAACTCGACGGCACGTCGACCGTGTACGTCGCCGCGACAGCCGTACCGCCGACGGACATCACGGTCACCGCCACGGAAGGCGTCAGGGTGTCCGTGCAGGACACCGACGGCCGGTCCTGCTCCGCGGCGGACACCGCCACCATCGGCGCCGGCCGCAGCCCCCGCCCCCTCACCGCATGGGGCGTACGCCAGCTGCCGTCGAGCCGGTCGCCGTGCCAGGGCGCGGGGACGTACTACGTCGTCGTCGAGCGGGTACTGCGCACCGAGTCCCTGCCGGGCGACTGGGCCCTGGAGCTCGCGCCCGTACTGGAACCCCGTCTGCGACAGGCAGGTTCGAGCAGCGCGCCCGAGGCCTGGGACTCCGCCACGCCCTCGCCTCCCGGCGGCGAGGCCACAGAGCTGCGGGGCGGCGGGGGATTCGGCTCGGCGACCGCGCTGGAACAAGGGGTCTGGCGCGATGACATACGGCCCGGGCAGACGCTGTTCTACGAGGTGCCGGTCGACTGGGGGCAGCAGGTGTACGCCACCGCCGACCTGAGCAGTTCGAGCGGCGGGGGATCGGGCGGGAGCGGATTCGTGCCGGGGGCCGTGAACCTGGCTCTGTACAACCCCGTGCGCGGACTCGTCGACACCACGAGCATCAGTTACAACGGCGGCCAGAAGTCGGGCGCTCTCGCCGCCCTGCCGCCGGTCGAGTACGCCAACCGGTACGCCCTCCCCGACCGGGTGAGCGGGATGCGGTTCGCCGGGGCCTACTACCTCGTCGTGCATCTCGCCGCGCGGGTGGGCGAGGAGTTCGGCGACGGGCCGCCGCTCGGGCTGACGCTCCGGGTGCGGGTGAAGGGGGCGGCGACGGCCGGGCCCGGTTACGTGGGGCGGTCCGAGCCTTCAGGTGTCTTCCAGGTGGGGGTTCTCGGGCGGGGCTCGGGTGCGGTGGGTGGGGCGGCCGCGGGTGATGGTCGTGGGGGCGGGGGCGGCGACGCTGGGATGAAGCTGCTGGCTGTCGGCGGGATTGGGGCGGGGACCGTGGTGCTGGTGGTTCTCGGGGTGTGGGGTGTGGTGGGGCGGCGGAGGGCTGCGGGGGCGTAGGGGGCGCGGCCTGGGGCTCGGGGTGGGCCTCGGCTGGTCTGGCCGGGGCCCGTCTTGGGTGTGCTTCGGGCAGCGGGGCAGCGGGGTAGTGGGGCAATGGGGCAGTGGGGCAGCGAGGGATAGCGGGCCTCGGATTCCGGGGCTGCGGATTCGCCGTTGTGCGCGCTTTTGCGATCTTGGGTTCCCTGTGGCGCGGTCGGCTCAGGGCTGAGCGGCTCTTCGGGCTGCCGTGACGTCAGATCTGGGTGAGTGCCCAGAAGCCCACGGCGTAGCAGACCAGGGCGAGAAGCAGGAGAGGGATCGCCACCTTTGCGGGTGGGCCGCTGCGGCGTGCTCGCGAAATTGCCCGAGCGGGAGGTGGAACCTGCGGGCTCTGAGCGGTGTACGAAGCAGTAGAGGTATCAGCGTCGAGGCGGTGCGGGATCGGTGGGGCGTGAGGTTGGGGGGAGGGCAGGACATGGGTGGAGGGGGTGGGGTCGTGGGGGGACAGGTAGGCGGAGTGGGCCCGGGCAGGCTGGTGTGGCTGCGCTTGGGCATGTGGGTGGGGTGGGCGCGGCTGTGCCTCGTGCTGCGGTGGGGTGGGAGTTTGGGAGCGGGAGACTGTGGACTGGGGCGGTGGCAGGTGGAAGCTGCCGGTCTCCGACATCGACGGTGGGTCGGTGGGAGCAGGCGGGGTGTGGTGAGGGGGCCAGGAGGTCTGGGAGTTCGTTCCGGGGTCGGTGGTCCGGAAGGACGCGTCCGGGCGGGGATGGGCGGCTCCCGCGGCTCCCGCGCGGGGGCTCGGGTGGGGGACAGGGGCGTCGCCGCCCGGGCCGAAGTGTCCGGCTCCTGGGGAGGGCGTGAGGTTGGCCTCGCCGGGCCAGGAGGGCAGGTTGGCTTGATCCGGCCAGGATGGGGGGTTCGCTTGGTCGGGCCAGGATGGCGGGTTGGCTTGGTCTGGCCGGGACGGGGGGTTGGTTCGGTCGGGCCAGGAGGGCGGGTTCGCTTGGTCAGGCCGAGACGACGGGTCGGCCCCCTGCAACCAGGGTCCCGGGTTCGCTTCGCGCGGCCAGGATTCCGAGTTCGCCTCCCCGGGCCAGGGCTGCGAGCTGCCCTCTTCAGGCCTGGGCGCCTCGTTGCTCTCGCCGGGCCGGGGCACCGACCCGTGCGCTCCTCCAGGTGGGTACGGCGCATCAACTGCCTCACCGTGCCGGTACGGCGTGCTGTTTCCCTCGCCATGCCAGTAGGGCGCCGCGCCTGGCTCCCGGGGCTGGGAGGACCGCCCGTTTCCTTCGCCGAACCAGGAGGACGCCCCACTTGCCTCACCGGCCGGGGTACCTGCTTCACCGCCCTCGCCGGTCCAGGGAGGCATCCCACCTGCCCCACCGGCCGGGGTACCTGCTCCAGCGCGCTCGCCGGTCCAGGGAGGCATCCCGCCAGCCTCACCGATCGGGGTACCTGCTTCAGCGCGCTCGCCGGTCCAGGGAGGCATCCCGCCTGCCTCACCGTGACCCAAGCCGGAACCGGCGCTGGGACGGGAGCCAGTGCCGGAACTGCGGCCAGCGCTGGGACCGGAGCCAAAGCCGGAACTGGGATCCGCGCCAGCGCTGGGACCGGAGCCAGCGCTGGGACTGGAGCCGGCGCTGGGACCCGAGCCCACATCGGGACGGGAGCCAGCGCGGAAACCCGAGCCTGCACCGGAACCCGAACCCATACCAGGACCCGAGCCCGCGCCGGAGCCACGAATGGGACCAGAACCGGCACCCTGCACGACACCGGAACCGGCACCGGGCCACAAGCCCCCCGAGTTCCCCCCGCCGGCTCCGAAAGCCCACCCACCGGCCCCGCCGCCCCCGGGAGCAGGCACGCCTCCTCCATCGCCCCCGGAAGCACGCACGCCTTCC
>NZ_JBEZKG010000002.1:0-225298 GCF_040651535.1 Streptomyces sp. NPDC048420 | reverse complement strand
CTACCCCGCCGTCCCCGGGAGCAGGCACGCCTCCTCCATCGCCCCCGGAAGCACGCACGCCTTCCCCGCCGTCCCCGGGAGCAGGCACGCCTCCTCCATCGCCCCCGGAAGCACGCACGCCTTCCCCGCCGTCCCCGGGAGCAGGCACGCCTCCTCCACCGCCCCCGGAAGCCCCTTCACTCCCTCCGTCGTACGCGAAACCCCCACCGCTCCCGTCATCACCCGGGAGGCGCGTCTCTCGCCCCGCTCCCGAACCCCCCATGCGCGTCCTGCGCGGATCCACTCCCGGCGCCGGCTTGAGCGGCCCCTGTGGGGCGAATCCCGGGGGGAGGGGGCCGAGTTGGTCGAAGATCTCGATCGACTCGTCGTCGGGGCCGGGCTCCGGGAGGAGTTCCCTGGCCGAGGCGAGGGCTTTGCGGGCCCCTGTGGCGGTGCGGAAGCGTGCCTGGGGGTCCGGCTGGAGGAGCGAGGACACGACCTGCCAGAGCGGGTCGGGGACGCCCTGGGGCGCGCCGGGGGTGCCATGGGCGGCGAAGTACTGGATGAGTGCCTTGGTGTCGGGCTTGGCGCCCTCCAGGAGGTACAGCGCGACCAGGCCGACGGCGAACAGGTCGGCGGGGAAGTCGGGTTCGGCGCCCATCATCTGCTCGGGCGCGAGATAGCCGGGCGTGCCCACGACGAGGTTGGTCTCGGTCAGGCGCGGTTCGCCCAGCCGCATGGCGATGCCGAAGTCGGACAGGCGCAACCGAGGGCGGCCGGTGCCGGTGGCTTCGAGGAGGATGTTGGCGGGCTTGATGTCACGGTGGACGACACCTTCCGCGTGCACCGCGGCCAACCCCGCGAGGAGTTGGTCGAGCAGCGTGCAGACGAACGCCGGGGGCAGCGGGCCGTAGTCGCCGACCAGGTGGACCAGCGAGCCGCCGGCGACCAGGTCCATGGTGAACAGGACCTTGTCGTCGTCGGCGGCCCAGCTGGCGGGCGCGAGGACATGGGGGTGGTCGATCCGCAGAGCCTGTTCGCGGACGAAGCGCAGCAGGGAGTGCGCGTCGCTCTGCAACAGGACCTTGGCGGCCACATAGCGGCGGCGCCGGTGGTCCCAGGCACGCCAGACGGCGCCCACGCCTCCACGCCCGATCGGATCGGCCAGTTCGTACCGGCCGGCGAACACCTCACCCATGGCTGTGCGTCGCTCCTCCCCCTGCGGCTACCCCCTTGCATCCCCCTCGATGAGCGATACGACCCCTCGTGGCCTCCCGGATGAGAGATACGGCCCCGTGTTCCTCGTCTCCTCGGCGGGTGACACACCCCCGTGTGTCACCCCCGGTGCGGAGCGCGACCCCCTCGCGCTCCCGCGTACTGCCTGCACGGCCTTCGGCCCGGCTGCCGAACCCCCTTCGGCGGCCGGGCGGACGGCTCAGTTCTGGTGGGACTGGTAGTGCGTGACCGCGTCGGAGGTGCGGCCGGCGCCGTAGACCCGGAGGAACTCTGCCAGTTCCGGGTGGGTCGGGGCGAGGGTGTCGGCCGCGTCGATGATGTCTCCGGCGGCGGCCACCGAGCGCAGCAGTGACTGGATCTCGCGGACGACCCGCTTGACCGTCGGCGCACCCGAACTGCTCGTCGTGGTCGTGGTGTTGCTGAGCACCGATCCCCCCTGCGACTTCTTGATCTCGTCCATGCGCTCGGTCGCCTCGGCCGCGCTCACGCTGCCGTCGGCGACCTGCCCCGCCAGGTCCTGCAGCAGCTGCACCCGCTGGACCACGGCGGGATTGCCGATCTTCGCCCGCTGACCGCTCATCAGCTGAGACAGCATCGGAGCGGACAGTCCCAGTACCCCCGCGAGACGAGCCTGGTTCAGGCCGAGGTCGTCTATGAGCTTACGGAAGAGCGCCCCCAGCGGCTCCCCGTACCAGTTCCGCTGCAGTTCCCGCGCTCTTGCGGTCGCTTCCTGCTGTGCGGCGTCCATGTGCGTCTCCCCATCGCTTCCCCAAAAAATCCGTGGTTCGCGACAGCGAACCACGCCGAGCATCTTACGGAGAGTGGTTGTTCGCGGGGACCCCCAATCTTTTTGCGGAACACCCGGGATGACCCGGTACTCTGGTCTCCGGCGCCCACCGGTAAGTGGTTCTTCCGGCGGACGTATCCCTCCCGGGGCCTTAGCTCAGTTGGTAGAGCGCTGTCTTTGCATGGCAGATGTCAGGGGTTCGACTCCCCTAGGCTCCACACTTCAAGAGCCCCTCTGAACTGCGGAAACGCAGGTCAGAGGGGCTCTTTTTGCTGTCGGAAGGTCTTCGTGGGGAGCTTCGAGGGTCGGCCCTCCAATTGACGTATCGCAATTCGTCGATACGATCTCGATATGCCGACCTTCGATGCCGCTCCCACCGCACTCATCGTCCACGCCCATCCCGAGCCCCAGTCGTTCAGCACTGCCCAGATGACCACCGCCGCTCAGGCTCTGCGAGACGCCGGATACCAGGTCGACGTCCTCGACCTCTACAGGGACGCCTGGGCCCCGGTCCTCGCCCGCGAGGAGTTCGCCCCGGTGGACGGGCCGTTCAAGCCGCAGGCCGAGCAGATGCGCGCGGTCCAGGACGGCACGCTCGACGCGGCGGTCAGGGACCAGCTGGAACGGCTGCTCGCCGCCGATCTCCTCGTACTGTCGTTCCCGCTGTGGTGGTTCTCGCTGCCGGCCATCCTCAAGGGGTGGATCGACCGGGTCTTCGTGATGGGCGCCCTCTTCGGCGGTGACCACGGCCTCTTCGGTGACGCCGCGCTCGCAGGCAAGCGCGCGATGCTGCTGTTCACCACCGGCGGCTCGAGCGAGGCGTTCCAGTCCGACGGGGCCTTCGGCTCCATGGACGACTTCCTGTTCCATATCCACCGCGGGATGCTGGAGTTCGTCGGCTACCAGGTCCTCGACCCGGTGATCACCTATGGACCGGCCCATCTCACCGACGAGCAGCGGACGTTGGCGTTGAAGGTGGTCCGGGAGTCCGTCATGCTCACCGCGACCGCTGCCGTGCCCACGGTCCGTGCAGGGGGCAGGTGAGCTGGTGGCCGGGGTGGACGACACCGCCGTACGGCTGGGCGGTGATTCAGTGTCGTAGCCCAGTCGTGTGCTGTGCGAGCGGAGCCGTCGCGCTTCCCAGGAGCCGCAGTGCTGCCTCCGACGGTGAGGCGGGCTCTGCCGTGTAGGCGATCAGGTGCTGGCCCGAGGTGCCGGGGATGACGAGGTTCTCGAAGCTGAGTTCCATCGCACCGACCAGTGGGTGACGCAGGTGCTTCACTCCGGAGGTGCAGGTGCGCACCGGGTGACGAGCCCAGAGGGTGGCGAACTCGTCGCTTTTCATGGTGAGTTGACCGACGAGCCCGGCCAGGGCACGGTCGTCGGGGTGGCGTCCCGCGACCAGGCGCAGGGCGGCCACGGCGAGCTCTGCCTGTTCGGCCCGGTGTGTGTACAGCTTCCGGTACTGCTCGTCCAGGAAGAGCATCCGGGTCAGGTTCGGGCGGGTGGCCGGTGTGTCAGGGCTTTCGGGCGCCAGATGTCCGGCGAGCAGGGCGTGACCCAGGTGGTTCCACGCGAGGACGTCGTTGCGCCGGTCCATGACGAGGGCCGGTACGTCGGTCATGGCCGCCAGCAGTTGCCGGGTCGAGGCGCCGGCCTGTGCCGCCCGGGGCGCTGCGGGGCGGCACGAGGTCGCGGTGGGACGGGCGAGGTCCTTCAGATGGGCGGTCTCGTCGTCGCTGAGGCGCAGCGTGCGTGCGATCGCCTCCAGCACACTGTCGGAGGCGCTGACGGCGCGACCCTGCTCCAGGCGCGTGTAGTGGGTGATGCTGACGCCCGCAAGCATCGCCAGTTCCTCGCGGCGCAGGCCGGTGACGCGGCGTCTGGTCGGGTGCGGGGCGATGCCGACCTCCTCGGGGCGCAGCGCGGCGCGGCGCGACTTGAGGAAGTTTCCCAGCTCGGACGAGGCGCCCATTGATACCCCCAGGTCGATGGACGACGGCAGGCTGTGGCCACTGACTTCCCATCATGCCCGCCGGTCCCGAAAGCCGGGAGCCGTGAGGGTGGTCCTGTGATGACCACCCTCGTGCCGGATGTGCAAAGCAGGGTTCTGGCTGGGAATCCGGACGCCGACCAGTCTTTTTCCACAACCGCGTGTCAGGAACCATGAGGAAAAGGACTCGACGTCATGTCTGTCACTGATACGGAGGCGGCTGGTACCGGGCCCCGCCCCGCCCTCGACACCGCACCAGTCGGAGCCGTGCTCACCCCCCGGCTGCGGATGGTGCTGGTACTGCTGCTGGCAACGCAGTTCATGCTGGCTGTGGACTTCGCCATTCTGAACGTGGCGCTGCCGGTGATCGGTGTGGGCCTGGGCTTCTCCTTGTCGCACCTTCAGTGGATCGGTACCTCCTTCGCGCTGTGCGCGGCGGGATTCACCCTGCTCTTCGGCCGGGTCGCGGACCTGTTCGGCCGACGCCGGCTGTTCCTCGGCGGCCTCGTGGTCCTGGGCGCGGCCTCGCTCCTGGGCGGGCTGGCACAGAATCCGCAGACGCTGATCACGGCCCGCGTCTTCCAGGGGCTGGCCACCGCGGCCGTGACCCCTGCCGCGCTGTCGCTGATGACCACCTCGTTCCCGGAGGGTCCGCTGCGGCAGAGGGCGCTCGGCCTCAACGGTGCGCTGATGTCCAGCGGTTTCACCACCGGCGCCGTCCTCGGCGGTGTGCTGACCGACCTGCTGTCGTGGCGGTGGGCGTTCTTCATCAACGTTCCCGTCGCGCTCGCCGTGCTGATCGTCGCCCCGCGGGTCATCACGGAATCCCGGCTCGAGGAGCGCCCCAAGCTGGATCTTCCCGGCGCCATCAGCGTCACGCTCGGCCTGCTGGCGATCATCTTCGGTCTCACCCAGGCGGGCGAGAAGGGCTGGGGTTCGGCTGCCACCCTCTGGTCGACGGCGGCGGGCGTGGTGCTCCTGGTGGTGTTCTACGTCGTCGAGAGCAAGGTGTCCGCGCCGCTGGTGCCGCTCGGCGTGCTCGGTAAGCGGTCGGTGGCCTGGGGCAATGTCGCCGGTCTGATCGCGTTCGCCACCTTCACCTCCCTGATCTTCCCGCTCACCCTCTACCTGCAGGAAGTGCTCGGCTTCTCCGCGCTCGCCGCCGGCCTGTCCTTCGGTGTTCTCGGCCTCGGCACGGTCACAGGTGGTGTCACGGCCTCGAAGGTCATCGGGAAGATCGGCACCAAGCAGACGCTGATCGTGGGCGGCCTCCTGCAGACCGTGTTCACCGCGGCCCTGGTCGGCCTCGGCGACGACCGCTCGTGGATGTGGCTGATGCTGGTCGCCGGCTTCCTCGGCGGTATCGGCAACATGCTCGCCATCGTCGGTTTCATGGTCACCGCCACCTCGGGTCTCGCCGACCACGAACAGGGTCTGGCCACCGGTCTCGCCACGATGACCCAGCAGGTCGGCATCACGATGGGTACGCCCGTCATGAGCGCCGTCGTCACCGCCGCCATGGCGGGTACCGGAGCCTCGGCCATGCTGGGCGGTCTGAAGGTCGCGATCGCGGTGAACGCCGCCATCGTGCTCCTCGGCCTCCTCAGCAGTGCCGTGTTCCTGCGCAGCGACCGGTCTCCCGCGCGGTAACGCGATGGCGGGCCGGCACGGCGGGGCGGGGCAGGGCGCTCCCTGGGGGAGGCGGCCGCGGCTCGCGAAGGCGTAACGCATCGAATATCGTCGATTCGACCACAGTCGGCTCCGCCTCAGCACCGGAAGGCTCATGACGACAGACGACATGCCCGCGGCAGGCGACCTCTCGGCCCTGCTCGAGCCCCTCAAGGCGCTCGCCAACCCCGTGCGGTTCCAGGTGCTTCAGTGGCTGCGTGAGCCGGAGGAGCATTTCGCGGTCGATCCCGCTGTCACCGACCCGCGTGCGGTCGGCGTCTGTGTCAGCCATATCCAGGCCAAGACCGGACTCGCGCAGTCCACTGTCTCCGCCTACATGGCGGTGCTGGAGCGGGCGGGCCTGGTGCGCTCCACGCGCGTCGGGAAGTGGACCCACTACCGGCGCGACGAAGAGCGCATCGCGTCGTTCATCGAGGCGTTCAGGCGGGAGGTCGGGGAGGCGCACATGGTGGACTCCCTGCCCCTGTGAGCCCATCTGGCGGGTGAGCTCCGAGCGGGTCTCCTGGTCGGTTCCGGCCTCGGGGTTCTTCGTGCGCGAGGCGGAGGCGCGAGGCGGAGGCCGGCTCGGAATGCCGGTGGCGCCCTGCCAGGTCATGACAGAACACGTCTCCCGACCCGGCCGAACTCACCGGGCGTCTGGCCGTGTTCGCGACGGTGACCGCCGGACGCGACCCTGATCGACCGGATTGCCACTCGCCCCTACTCCACCTGGCTGACCGGCGCGAACCCCGGCCTCGCGGACCCGGCGAAGCGCCTCGCGCTGCTCCCCACGCCGTGGAACGGCTCAAGCGGCAGCCGCACACCCGCGTCCACCTCGACGCCGGCAACCCCGGCTGGGTCACCGACGGGTCTGAGCGCGAAGCCACCCTCAGCCCATCAGCGCCCGGTACACCGCCGACGACCTCGGATGGGCACGACAGCCCCACACCCCGTGCGGGCAGTAGTCGGTGACGGACTGGTACAGGGGACGCTGCCGGGCGAACCAGGTGAGCATGCCGCGCATGTACGCCGGGTTGTCGCCGTTCTCGAACAGGCCCCACTCCTGGTACGAGAACGGCTTGCCGTGGGCGCGCGCGAAGCGGACGTGGGCGCGCAGACCGTACGGCTCGGCGACCTGCTCGGTGAAGCTCAGGCCGCGCGGGGCGTCGTAGGCGTCCATGCCGATGATGTCGACGACCTCGTCGCCCGGGTAGCAGCGCGGCCACGGGACCGCGTCCCGGCCGCGGGTGGGCGTGAACTCGAAGCGGAAGCGCTGACCGGGCACCGAGCGCATCGCGCGCACGATCCTCGTCCAGTACGCCTTCCAGGCCGCAGGGTCCGGGCCGCAGCGGTGGGTGTAGGTGGTGCCGTTCATCTCCCAGCCGAGCACGACGATCGTGTCCGGGACGCCGAGGGCCGTCAGCCGACGGGCCAGGGCACGGAAGTGGGCGTCGTAGGCGCCGCTAGCCCCGCGCCGGAGCTCGGCGCGCACTGCGCCATCGGGAAGGTGGGCCTCGGTGCGCTCCAGCATCGGCACATTGAGGACGAACATCCGCTCCGGGTCCGCCCGCCGCCAGGCCGCCCAGGACTCCAGATAACCCGGCGCCCCCTCGATGTTGCTCCAGCGGTCGCCGGGCAGATACACGTGCCCGACCCGGGGCGTGGGCCCGCCGAGCCATGCTCCCAGTTCGCCGAGACGCCGTATGTCGGAGGGCTCGTAACCGACGTACGCGCCGTACGCGGAAGCCGCCGAGGGCTCGGGCGCACGGGCGGTGCAGGCCGAAACCAGCAGCAGTACGGCGGCCAGGGCGGCCCGCCCACGGCGCGAGGGCTTCATGAGGGCGGCGGCCCCTCCGTGCGGGAGACGTGTCCCCGCGACTGTGCCGCACCGGAGCCCGGCCCCGCCGGTTCGGCCACACCGTCGGGTGAACACAACGGTGGGGCGGAGAACTCTCCGCCCCACCACTGGTAGTGCACGCCCTCAGCCCGGCGTCAGCGCCCTTCGTCGTTCCTGGCCGCGTCCTCCTCGGCCTCCTTCGCCTGGACCTCGGGGTCCAGGACGGACTGTCCGGTGCCGTCCACGGACGCCAGCCGGCCCGTCTCGGGCACCTCCGTCGCGGCGGGGGGCTCGACCAGCCAGTCCGGGTTGGCCTGCTTGTCCCACCACTTCCAGGCGGCGAAGGCACCGCCCGCGACGATGCCCGCGACCGCGAGCGCCTTGGCGAGCCGTCCGGCCCGCGCCCGCCGCTCGTGCTTGCGGACCAGCTTCTGGATCTCCTTGGGCGAGACCTGGCCGCGCAGCGCGACCAGCGCGGCCGCACTGCGGGCCGTGGCCTCCTTCTGGACCGGCCCGGCCGCGGCGACGGCCTGCTCGATCCTCGGACGTGAGTAGTCGGCGGCCTGCTTGGCCGCCTTACGGGTACGGACGGCCGCCTCGTGGGCGGCATGGTCGACCTTCGGCGGAACATGTGTGCGGGCCTGCTCCAGACGCGGCGCCACATGGGCGCCGTACTGGACACGCGCCTGCTCGGCGGCCTGGGACACCTTCGGCGCAAGCCGTACGCGTGCCTCCGCCGCGTACTGCGAGGCCTTGTCCTTGGCATTGTCGGCGTAGGGCGCCACCACTTCCGCGGCGTGCAGCACGCTGTCCTTCGCCGAGCCGGTCGCGGCGCGCACGCTGTCGATGCGGGTCACGGGATCCTCCTCCTCGGTGGCGTACGGTATTTCGACTTTCCACCCTTTTACGGATCATGCCTGCTGGAGCGCAGCCCGGCACCTGAGGGCGGGCATCCGGATCAATAACGGATGAATACGTGGCAACAGGAGCTTGTCGACGACAATGCCACGGATCGCCGCCCGGCGCCCCTGCCCGGAGCCTCCTCGACCGGATCCGTGCGAGGATCGGAGGGGCACAACAAGACAACGGAAGGCAGATCGTGGCCGAGCAGCTTTACGCCACCCTCAAGACGAACCACGGCGACATCGAAGTCCGGCTCCTGCCGAACCACGCCCCGAAGACGGTCAAGAACTTCGTCGAACTCGCCCAGGGCGAGCGCGAGTGGACGCACCCGGGCACCGGTGAGAAGTCCACCAAGAGGCTCTACGACGGCACGATCTTCCACCGCGTCATCAGCGGCTTCATGATCCAGGGCGGCGACCCGCTGGGCACCGGCATCGGCGGCCCCGGCTACGAGTTCGAGGACGAGTTCCACCCCGACCTCTCCTTCAACAAGCCCTACCTCCTCGCCATGGCCAACGCCGGCCCGGGCACCAACGGCTCGCAGTTCTTCATCACCGTCTCCCCGACGGCCTGGCTGAACCGCAAGCACACCATCTTCGGCGAGGTCACGGACGCGGCCAGCCAGAAGGTCGTGGACACCATCGTCGGCGTCAAGACCACCCGCCCCAACGACCGGCCGGTCAACGACGTCGTCATCGAGTCGGTCGTCGTCGAGACCCGCTGAGGTCCCGCGGGTACCCGCGCGTAGGGAACCAAACGCCCCGCTCAACCGTAAGGATGGGCGGGGCGGTCATGTCCGTACGACGACTCAGGGCGACTTAGGGGATGGCATGAATCAGGAGGCGGGCAGTTCACCGGAGGCCCAGAGCCTGCCTGGCTGCTACCGGCACCCGGACCGTGAGACCGGCATCCGCTGCACCCGCTGCGAGCGCCCGATCTGCCCCGAGTGCATGGTCAGCGCCTCCGTCGGCTTCCACTGCCCCGAGTGCGTGCGCGACGGCGGCGGCACCGGGCCCGCACCGGCCGCGGCGAGGCCCCGCACCATCGCGGGCGGCACCGTCACGGCCGATCCCCGGCTGTTCACGAAGATCCTGATCGGGATCAACGTCGCGGTGTTCATCGCCATCCAGGCCAACAAGTCCCTGGTGACGGACCTCAGCCTCATCGCGGCCTGGCCGCCGGCGCCGTTCGCGCCCACCGAGGGAGTCGCGGGCGGACAGTACTACCGCCTGGTGACCTCGATGTTCGCGCACCAGGAGATCTGGCACATCGGCTTCAACATGCTGAGCCTGTGGTGGCTCGGCGGCCCCCTCGAAGCGGCCCTGGGCCGGGCCCGCTATCTCGCGGTCTATTTCGTCTCCGGGCTCGCGGGCAGCGCCCTGGCGTATCTGCTGGCCAGCCCGAACACTCAGACACTCGGCGCCTCCGGTGCCATCTTCGGCCTCTTCGGCGCGACCGCGGTCCTGATGCGCAAGCTCAACTACGATCTGCGGCCGATCATCGCGCTCCTGGTGATCAACCTGATCTTCACCTTCGGCTGGAGCAGCATCTCCTGGCAGGCCCACATCGGCGGCCTCGTCGCCGGGCTCATCACGGGCTACGGCATGGTCCACGCCCCGCGAGAGCGCCGGGCGCTGGTGCAGTACGGCATCTGCGCGCTGGTCCTGCTGATCGTCGTGGGCATGACCCTGCTGAGGACCGCACAGCTCACCTGAGCAGGCAGTTGTCCACAGTGAGTGGCGAATCTTGTGCATACAGTGCGGGAACAGCTGTGCCCCCTGTCACCGACCCGTGTTTATGCAGGTCAGGCAGGGGGCGAACAGGCTTGCGGGGGCTGGTGTGATGGTCGCATCGGCGTCAACCCTCGATGAGTTATCCACAGATCGTAGTCTTTTCCCCAGGCCCTGTGGAAATTGCTCCAGGCTGTGGATAACTCAGCGGATACCCCTGGGCAGAGCTACTTCCACTGGGTGGAGACGCCGAATCCGGCGGCGATGAAACCGAAGCCCACCACGATGTTCCAGTTGTCCAGAGCGTCGATGGGCAGCGAGCCGTCGGTCACATAGAAGACGACGATCCAGGCCAGCCCGATGAGGAACATGGCCAGCATCACGGGTGCGACCCAGGCGCGGCTGTTCAGCTTGATGGCGGTCGCCTGCTTCGCCGGGGGCGGCGTGTAGTCGGCCTTCTTGCGGATACGTGACTTCGGCACGAGGGTCTCTCCTGTCGATGCGCTGCGTGGCCGCGCAGGTAACTGGTCGGGCTCCGGGCAGCGTACAAGGGGACTCTTAGCGCTCCCCCGGGCGTCCGTTAGCGTAGTGCTTCCGCGGCGCCGAAGGAGATAAGGGTACGTTGAGCAATTCTGCCGACTCCCCCCAGTCCGAATCCAGCCCTGTTCGCAAGTCGGGTTTCCGGCCCGTGCGGGTGCTCACGGTGGGTGTCTTCGCTCTCGCGGGCCTGATCTTCTTCACGAGCTTCAACACGGCCAAGGGCACCGACATCCGCACGGACGCGTCCATGCTGAAGCTGTCGGATCTCATCCAGGAGCGCAGCCACAACAACGCCGGGCTCGACGAGGCGAACGGCTCCCTGCGCCGGGACGTCGAGTCGCTGGCCGAGCGCGACGACGGCAGCACCAAGGCCGAGGACGACAAGCTCGCCGCCCTGGAGGACCGGGCGGGCACCCAGAAGCTCAAGGGGAAGGCGGTCACGGTCACACTCGACGACGCCCCGCCGAACGCCACGGCCAAGCTCCCCGGCTATCCCGAGCCGCAGCCCGACTACCTGGTCATCCACCAGCAGGACCTCCAGGCCGTGGTCAACGCCCTGTGGAAGGGCGGGGCCAAGGGGATCAAGGTCATGGACCAGCGGCTGATCTCCACCAGCGCGGTGCGCTGCGTGGGCAACACCCTGATCCTCCAGGGCCGCGTCTACTCGCCGCCGTACAAGATCCAGGCGGTCGGTGACCCCGGGAGGCTGAAGCAGGCGCTCGCGGACTCCAAGGCGATCCAGAACTACATGGTCTACGTCAACGTCTACGGCCTCGGCTGGAATGTCGCCGACGACGGCACGGTGACTCTTCCCGGCTACTCGGGCACAGTGGATCTGCAGTACGCCAAGCCCGTGGAGTGAGCACGATGTGAGCCCCTGGAGCCGCCGGTGCGTGTCGTCGTCAGGACCGTCAGCGAGCTGTGCATCACCGCCGGCGCCCTGATCGTGTTGTTCGTCACCTATGTGCTGTTCTGGACCGGCGTGAAGGCCGACCATGTCATGGACGACCAGATAGACACCCTCCAACGGCAGTGGGCCACGAGCACGCCGACGCCGAAGGCCTCTTCGAGCCCGGCGGGGGTGACGTACCGGAACGGGCAGCCCTTCGCGGTCATGTACATCCCGCGCCTTGGTTTCACGTGGAACAAACCCGTGCTCCAGGGCACCGATGTCGGCACCCTGAAAAAGGGCCTCGGCCACTACGCCGACACCGCGCGGCTCGGCGGAAAGGGCAACTTCTCGGTCGCGGGACACCGGCGCACGTACGGCGATCCGTTCAAGGACTTCCCTAAGCTGCGGCGCGGTGACGCGGTCGTGCTGACGGACGGTACGTCCTGGTTCACGTATCGGATCGACAAAGGGCCATACAAAACAGTGCCCACCGACATTGAGGTGATCGATCCTGTGCCACGTAAGTCCGGGTACACGCGGCCCGGCCGCTATCTCACGCTGACCACGTGCGATCCGGAGTGGGGACACAGCCACCGGCTGATCGTCTGGGCACACCTGGACTCCACACAGCCTGTGGAGGACGGCAAGCCAGTTGCCCTGCGCCGTTAGTCTGGTGCGGTACGGCGTGTGTCTGGTGCCGTGGTACGACGGAAGGGACGGCATGTACGGCTGGATCTGGCGGCATCTGCCGGGCAACGCGTGGGTCAAGGCGTTGCTCTCACTGGTGCTGGCGATTGCTGTGGTCTACGTCCTCTTCCAGTACGTCTTCCCGTGGGCCGAACCACTGCTGCCCTTCAACGATGTGACGGTGGACAACCAGTGAGCGCGCGCATTCTCGTCGTCGACAACTACGACAGCTTCGTCTTCAACCTGGTCCAGTACCTGTACCAGCTGGGTGCCGAGTGCGAGGTGCTGCGCAACGACGAGGTGTCGACGGCGCACGCCCAGGACGGTTTCGACGGCGTGCTGCTGTCGCCGGGCCCTGGGACACCGGAGGAGGCGGGCGTGTGTGTGGACATGGTCCGCCACTGTGCCTCGACCGGGGTACCCGTCTTCGGCGTCTGTCTGGGCATGCAGTCGATGCAGGTGGCGTACGGCGGTGTCGTGAACCGCGCCCCGGAGCTGCTGCACGGCAAGACGTCGTTGGTCGAGCACGAGGGCCGCGGGGTCTTCGCCGGGCTGCCGACGCCGTTCACCGCGACCCGGTACCACTCGCTGGCCGCCGCGCCGGCGACGGTCCCGGCCGAGCTGGAGGTCACCGCGCGGACGCACGACGGGATCATCATGGGGCTCAGGCACCGTGAACTCCCGGTCGAGGGTGTGCAGTTCCATCCCGAGTCGGTGCTGACGGAGCACGGGCACCTGATGCTGGCCAACTGGCTGGTGGAGTGCGGCGACCAGGGCGCGGTGGCGAGGTCGGCGGGGCTCGCCCCGGTGGTGGGCAGGGCCACGGCGTGACGGCCCTGCGCCCCGAGCGCGAGGACTTGTACGGCGACGCGTCGTACGAGTCCTACGGTGGCGATCCCTACGGCGGGGAGTCGTACGCCGAGGAGTCGTACATCGAGGAGCCTTTCGGCGGGGTGCCTTCGGGCGGTGCGTCTTCGGGTGGGGTGACGCAACCGTATGTGCCTCCTGCCGACGACGAGACGGTGGCGTTGCGGATACCGGATCCGCCGCCGTCCTCCATATCCGCTTCTGCGGCCTCTTCCGTCACATCCGCCACTGGATCCCCACAGGGCGGCCGTGCGGCCCGCAGAAAGGCCGCCAAGGGCCGTCACGGGCGTCATGGCGGCGGGGCCGCCCCCGAGTCGCAGCCGGAGCAGGAGTCGCCGGACGGGAAGCCGCTCTCCCGTGTGGAGGCCCGTCGGCAGGCCAAGGCGCGCAAGCCCGGTCCGGCCGTCGTCGCGAGCCGGGCGATCGGTGAGGTGTTCATCACCACCGGTGTGCTGATGCTGCTGTTCGTCAGCTACCAGCTGTGGTGGACCAACGTCCGGGCGCATGCGGCGGCGGACAAGGAGGCGAGCAGCCTCCAGAACGACTGGGCGAGCGGCAAGGGCGCGCCGGGCACCTTCGAGCCGGGGCAGGGCTTTGCCCTTCTCCACATCCCCAAGCTGGACGTGGTCGTGCCGATCGCGGAGGGCGTCAGCAACAAGAAGGTGCTCGACAAGGGCATGGTCGGGCACTACAGCGAGGGCGCGCTGAAGACGGCGATGCCCGACGCCAAGACCGGCAACTTCGCCCTCGCCGGGCACCGCAACACACACGGTGAGCCCTTCCGTTACATCAACAAGCTCAGCCCGGGTGACGCGATCGTCGTCGAGACGCAGGACGAGTACTACGTCTACAAGATGACGTCGACGCTGCCGGTGACCTCTCCGAGCAACACGAGCGTGATCAACCCCATCCCCACCGGGTCCGGTTTCACCACGGCCGGCCGCTACATCACCCTCACCACCTGCACGCCGGAGTTCACCAGCAAGTACCGGTTGATCGTCTGGGGCAAGATGGTCGAGGAACGGCCGCGCAGCAAGGGCAAGCCGGATGCGCTCGTCCAGTAAGGGCAGATGACTAGTGGCAGCGACCACCGAGCAGCAAGAGCAGCACACCGGCGCCCCCGCGCGGCGTCGCCGCGGTATCGGCCGGATCGCCATGGCGGTCAGCGTCTTCGGTGAACTCCTCATCACGGCGGGTCTGGTGCTCGGCCTGTTCGTCGTCTACTCGCTGTGGTGGACGAACGTCGTCGCCGACCGTGCGGCGGACAAACAGGCCGACAAGGTGCGCGACACCTGGACCGAGCGGACCACCAGTGGTCCCGGCGCGCTGGACACCAAGAACGGGATCGGCTTCCTGCACGTCCCCGCGATGAAGAACGGCGAGGTCCTGGTCGAGAAGGGCACCTCGACGGAGATCCTCAACGACGGTGTGGCCGGCTACTACACCGACCCGGTCAAGGCCACGCTTCCCACCAGCGGCAAGACGGGCAACTTCTCCCTTGCCGCCCACCGGGACGGCCACGGCGCGAAGTTCCACAACATCGACAAGGTCAGGAAGGGCGACCCGATCGTCTTCGAGACCAAGGACGAGTGGTACGTCTACAAGGTCTACGCCGTCCTCGCCGAGACCTCGAAGTACAACGTCAAGGTCCTCGGCCAGATCCCCAAGGAGTCCGGCAAGAAGAAGGCCGGCCACTACATCACGCTGACGACGTGCACGCCCGTGTACACCTCGCGGTACCGGTATGTGGTGTGGGGGGAGCTGGTGCGCACGGAGAAGGTGGACAGCGAGCGGACGTTGCCGAAGGAACTGCGCTGACGTCCCCCTACCGGTAGAGCTGCACCGAGGGCGACAGGGCGTCAGCGCCTCGCAGCCGGTCGGAGTCGATGCCGACGGTCAGATGCTCCAGCTGGGAAAGCGCCGCGAGCGGGGCCACGTCGAGGTCGCCCTCGGCGGTCATGTCTCCTCTGATCTCACAGATCCGCAGCCCCGGAAACGCCGTCGGCAGCCGGTGGACCGCGGCCTGGACGGCACGGTCGCCCCCGCTCTTCAGGGAGAGATGGGCCACGTGCCCCAGGACCGTGGCCGGGTCGAGGACCTCGAACGAAGCGGCGGTGACGTCGAGTTCGAGGAGAGCTGCAAGACGGCTGATCTCCTCCCAGTCCTCGACCGAGGCGGGGCTCGACAGGGGACAGAGCCTGAGCTGTTCGAGCTCGGAGAAGTCGCCCAGGCCCCGCAGACCGTCCGACGGCTGTGCCAGCCCCGCGATTCTCAGACTGGACAGCGGGGATTGCCTCGGCAGCCACTCCACCGGCCAGGAGAGCGGGGAGATGCTGTTGATCTCCAGGGCGCGCAGCTGCCGCAGCCGGGACACCGAGCCCAGGTCGACGGCCTCGGTACCGGAGACGCTGAGGGAGAGAGTGGTCAGCGACAGCTCCGTCAGGGCCGACAGGTCAGCGAGGGCGGGGCAGTCGCCGAGGACGAGGCTCCGTAGCTCCGACTGCCCGGCCAGCCAGGAGAGGTCCGTGATCGTGTCGTTCGCGACCGTCAGGGAGGTGCAGGTGTGCCGGGAGGCGTACGCCGCCAGGGCCGGGCCGGAGACGGTGGACCTGATGCGCAGATACGCCGGCCGCAGCCCGAGGCGGAGCAACTGGTCGAGTTGGTCGTCGGACTGGATGGTGTAGGTGAGCTTGCCCGGATCCATGCGCGCGACGACTTCCTCGGCGTATTGAGCCGTGTCGTAGCGGGGCCAGGCCTGCAGCAGAAGACTGCCGACCAGGGGGAAGGGGTGCTCGGCGAAACGGGCCAGGAAAGTGAGCGCCGCGTCCGACTTTATGTGCGAGGCGGCGACGACCACGTGGTACGCGGTCACGTCCTCCGTGATGTCCTCCGGCCCGGGCAGCAGTCTGAGGATGAGCGGCCCCGCCTCGGCGAGCGCCCGGGCCTCCTCCTCGCTCTCGGGCGGGATGAGCTTCGCGGTACGGAGCTCCACGGCCTCCCGCACGGCGGGTTCGAGGGCCGTGGCGTGCTCCAGGCACGCGGCGGCCAGCAGGTAGACGCGGGCCCGGACCCGCTCGTCCTCGGTACGGTCCCCCAGCGCGAGCAGATCCTGGAAGATCGAGACGCGTTCACGTGCCCGCGCGAGGGCGACGGCCATGCGGATGACGTCCTCCCACTGGTCGTCCGCCGCGTGGGCCACCAGCAGCCCGAAGTCGCCCTCCTCCAGGACCGCCCGGGCGCCCAGGAAGTCCTGGAAGGTGCGGTGGATGAAGTCCACCGCGTCGGGCGCGGGTTCGCGCAGCAGACCGCTGCGCTCCAGGAAGAACTCGAAGACGGCCGGGACGCCGCCCAGCGCGGCCACCTCGGGTACGGCGGGCAGGGCACGGCCGATGATGTCCTCGGCGCGCGAACGGTCCATCTCGGTACGGCCGTTCTTGATCAGCCAGTACGCCAGTCGCTGGAGCACGTCGAGCTGCGGATCGTCGGCGAGTTCGGGACCGGCCATGTCCCGCTCCCGGTCCCGGCGGCTGAGCAGCATCGACAGCGCGGCCTCGTACAGCTCCTTGCGGCCGTGCGGGAGGTAGCCGCGCCGGTCGCGGTGCAGGGCGCAGATCAGCCCGCACATCAGCGGGTTGGTCGCGAGCCGGCCCAGGTCGTCCTCGGTGCGGACGGCCCTCAGCAGCTGTGCCTCGTACCGGTCCAGGTCGGCGTCGTCGTCCGTGCCGGTACGGGCCGCCTCGTGCCAGCGCCTGATGAAGGTGGCGATGTCGGCCGGGCTCATCGCGGACAGCGTCAGCTCGGTGAACTCGTCCTCGGAGAGCCAGTCCTGGTCGACGGCCGACGGGCGTGAGGTGACCAGCCAGCGGTTGTCCTCGTGGTACGTCTCGGTCAGGGTCCGCAGCCAGTTCCGGGTGCGTTCCCGTTCGGCCTCGGGGATCTCGTCGATGCCGTCGATCAGGACCAGGCCCCGCCCGGCGCGCAGAACCCGGTTCTCCCAGCCGTCGGGCTGGGTGCCGTCGAGCGGACAGTCGACCGCCGACAGGAACGACCTGGGCGCGGGCAGACTCCTGCCGTTGCGGGTGAGGGTTCTGAGGGGCAGTACGAACGGAACGCGGTCGTCCAGGTGGTCGTACTGCTCGGGCAGGTCGTCACGGGTGGCGCTGACCGCCAGCCACTGGACGAGCGTGGTCTTGCCCGAACCGGCCTCGCCGCGGAGCAGGACACGGCGGGTGGTGGCGAGGGCCTGGTCGGCGGTCTGCGGGGTGGCCAGGTGCCGGACGCGTGACCTCAGCACCTCCCACCTCTCGTGGGTGTTGAGCTTCCGGAACGCCCCGGGCTCTCGCCGCAGGGACGCGTCGGCGTCGGCGAACAGGTCCCAGAGGTCCCCCTGCGAAGGCGTGCTGTCCGGGCGGTCGAGCAGGCCCTTCTCGGCGAGCCGCACGAGTCGCTCGTACGCCTGCTGGATTCCCGAGGACGCCTCCAGGCTCAGGTACGCCACGTCCAGGGGCCAGTGGCGGCGGGAGTTGTTGAGGTCGATGCCGTAGATCGTGAGCTTGCCGTGGCGTTTGGCGATGTGGGCGAGGTAGTCCCGCTCGAAGGCGGCGTCCGTGTCGCCGGGACGGGGATTGCGGCTGATGAGTTCGTCGACCTTGGCGATGAGCTCGCCGGTCGACTGGGACTGTCCGACCAGGGTGTGGGCGACGAAGGTCGAGCGCTGGGTGAAGAAGTGCAGGATGTGCAGGCAGGCGGTGTCGAGCAGGGAGTCGTAGAAGTGGGTGGCGTCCGCCGAGAGGTGGCGCTCGGGGTGGTCGCCGGCCTTGCGGAGGGTGCGGGCGAACTCCCGGGGGCCGAGGTTGACGGCATCGAGGTCGGTGATCGTGAGGTCGCCTAGGGCCCGCAGGGTGGTGGCGAGCGCGTCGACGACGGCCTGGCGTTCGTCGGCGGCGATCGGGCGTTCGCCGGTGCGCAGGGCCTGGGCGACCAGCTTGCGGGCGAGGCGTCGGACGTCGGCGTCGGTGAGGGAGCGCTTCTCCCCCTTGAAGGAGACGTACCCCGAGATGCGCAGGGGCTTGTCGACCAGCCCGGCACCCGGCCCCTCCGTGACGAAGAGCTTCCTGACCAGGGGGCGGACGGCGGCGGAAGCGAGCCGGACGCCGATGGTCGTGGGTTCCAACTGTGCCCCCGTAGAACGACTTTGCCTCTGGTGGACGGCTGATCGTCCATCGTATCGACAGGACTCGGGAGCGCGGGTACGACAGAGCCCCGGCCACCTTGTCGAGGTGCCGGGGCTCTGTCGTGCACTGCCGTGCGGCTAGCCGCCGGTGCCGCCTCCGAAGAAGCCTCCGCCGTTGTTGCCGCCGTTGTTGCCGTTGCCCGTGTTCACCGTGGCCAGGGTGATCTGGGTGCTGGCCGGGTCGTCGACCTCGTTGCCCGCCGGGGGGTCCTGCTGTATCACGAGAGCCGTGTCGCTCTGGTCGCTGCCGTTCGCGAACCGGATGTTCGTGAAGCCGGCGTTGTTCAGGATCTGCCTGGCCTGACCCAACGTCTGGTTGACGACGTTCGGGACCTCGGTCTTGTCCGCCGGCTTGCCGATCTGGATGTTGACCGACGAGTTCTTGTCGACCTGCGTACCGGCCTGCGGGGAGGTCGCGATGACCTTGCCGATCTTGTTGGTGTCGTCGGTCTCCACCTCGGTGCAGTTGCCGACGAGGTTGTTCGCCTGCATCTGTGCCTTGGCCTCGTCACAGGAACGGTCGGTGACGTCCGGGACCGTGGACTTCGCCTCGGCCTTGGCGATGGTGAGGGTGACGGTAGAACCCTTCTCGACCTCCTGGCCGAGCTCCGGGTCCTGCTTGAGGACGGTGCCCACCTCCTCGGTGGACTCCTCCTGCTTGGTCTTGACGACGAACTGGTACTTGTCGCCTTCCAGCGTCTCCGTGGCGTCGTCGACGTTCTGGCCGAGGACGCTGGGGACGGCCACCTTGGGCGCACCGGTGGACACCACGATGTCGACTGCGGACTTCTTGTCGACCTTGGTGCCGCCGGTCGGGTTCTGCTCGCAGATATTGCCCTTGGCGGTGTTCTCGCAGGCCTTCTGCGTGACCTGGCCGATGGTCAGGTCGACGTTGGTCAGCTGCTGTTTCGCGGCTGCCTGTGACTGGTTGACGAGGTTCGGCACCGCCACGGTGTCGTTGCCCGCGCCTCCGCCGCTGAAGATCCACTTACCGATGAGGATCGCGCCGACGAGCACCAGGACACCGGCCACCACCAGCAGGATCGTCGAGGTGTTCGACTTCTTCTGGCGGCGCCGGTCGGGGCGGTCGTCGTAGCCGTAGCCGCCGTCGTCCGGGTTCATCGGCGGCAGCATGGTGGTGGCGCCCGCGTCGGCGCGCAGGGCCGTGGTCGGCTGGTCGTCCGGGTAGCCGCCGTAGCCCACCGAGCCCATCGCCGCGGTGGCCGCGACCGGCTGGCCGTCGAGGCAGGCCTCGATGTCGACGCGCATCTCGTCGGCGGACTGGTAGCGGTAGTTGGGGTCCTTGACCAGGGCCTTGAGGACGATGGCGTCCATCTCGGGCGTGATCTCGGGGTCGAAGACCGACGGGGGCTGCG
This sequence comes from Streptomyces sp. NPDC048420, assembly GCF_040651535.1. Taxonomy (NCBI): domain Bacteria; kingdom Bacillati; phylum Actinomycetota; class Actinomycetes; order Kitasatosporales; family Streptomycetaceae; genus Streptomyces; species Streptomyces sp. NPDC048420. The sequence goes on along the minus strand of NZ_JBEZKG010000002.1, from coordinate 205,570 downwards.
CCTCCTCGCGTACGTGCTGGTACGCGACGGCCACCGGGGAGTCGCCCACGAAGGGCGGACGGACCGTCAGCAGCTCGTAGAGGAGACAGCCCGTCGAGTAGAGGTCCGACCTCGCGTCGACCTGCTCGCCCTTCGCCTGCTCCGGCGAGAGGTACTGGGCGGTCCCGATGACCGCGGAGGTCTGCGTCATCGTCATGCCGGAGTCGCCCATGGCGCGGGCGATGCCGAAGTCCATGACCTTGACCTGGCCGTTGCGCGTGAGCATGACGTTGGCCGGCTTGATGTCCCGGTGGACGATCCCGCTGCGGTGGGAGTACTCCAGCGCCTGGAGGATCCCGATGGTCATCTCCAGGGACCGCTCCGGCAGCAGCTTGCGGCCGCTGTGCAGGAGTTCGCGGAGCGTGGAACCGTCGACGTACTCCATGACGATGTACGGGATCGAGACCCCGTCGATGTAGTCCTCGCCCGTGTCGTAGACCGCCACGATCGCGGGATGGTTGAGCGAGGCGGCCGACTGGGCCTCCCGGCGGAACCGGGCCTGGAAGGACGGGTCGCGCGCGAGGTCCGCGCGCAGCGTCTTCACCGCCACCGTGCGGCCGAGGCGCGTGTCCATGGCGAGGTAGACCTCCGCCATGCCACCACGGCCGAGCACCTGGCCCAGCTCGTACCGGCCGCCGAGGCGACGCGGCTCTTCCATAGCTTCCTACCAGCCCTCTCCGTCGGTCCCGACCGGCACGTCTGTGCCGTCGGAGGCTGCACTCCGGGCCTACCGTACCCGGCTAGCTTTGTGTGACCTGGCCAAGTGCGTCACCCGATACAGGACCGGTATCGCAACGTGCACCGATGTGAAGGGGACGTGAGCGGGGTCACTTCTTGGAGTCGATGACCGCCTCCATCACGTTCTTCGCGATCGGGGCGGCGAGACCTCCGCCGGAGATGTTCTCGCGGGCCGCCGCATTGTCGTCCTGGATCACGACAGCGACCGCTACCGGTGCGCTGTCTCCGACCTTGGCGTACGAGATGAACCAGGCGTACGGGTTCTTGCTGTTGTTCTCGCCCTGCTGGGCGGTACCGGTCTTGCCGCCCACCGTGACGCCGTTGATCCGCGCGTTCTTGCCGGTGCCGTCGTTGACGACGGTCTCCATCATCGACTGGAGGATCTGGGCGTTCTCCGCGGAGAGCGGCTCGCTCATCTTCTCCGGCTCGGTCTTCTCGAGGGTGTCGAGGTTCGGGGCCTGGAGTGAGTCGACCATGTACGGCTTCATCAGGGTGCCGTTGTTGGCGACGGCAGAGGCGACCATGGCCATCTGGAGCGGGGACGCGGCGGTGTTGTACTGGCCGATCGAGGACAGCGCGGTCTGCGACTGGTTCATGTCGCTGGAGAAGACCGATGCGCTGGAGCGCACCGGCGTGAACTGCTCCTCGTCGAAGCCGAACTTCTTCGCCTCGGCCAGCATCTTCTCGTTGCCGAGGTCGGAGCCGACCTTGCCGAAGACGGTGTTGCAGGAGAACTGGAGCGCGACCCGCAGGGTGGCGTTCTTGCAGGGGATGTTGCCCTCGTTCGGCAACTGGGTCGTGGTGCCCGGCATGGTCCACGGCAGTGGCGAGTCGGTCTTCTCGTCGGCCGAGGTGTACAGGCCGTTCTCCAGAGCGGCGGCCGCGGTGACGACCTTGAAGGTGGAGCCGGGCGGGTAGACCTCGCGCAGCGCCCGGTTGAGCATCGGGTCGTCGGGGTTGTTCTTCTTGTCGAGCTTCTTCCAGGCCGCCGCGTCCGAGTCGCTGCCGCCCGCGATCGTCGACGGGTCGTACGACGGGTAGGAGGCCAGCGCCAGGATCTTGCCGGTGGACGGCTCGATGGCGGCGACCGCGCCCTTGCCGCCCTGCTTCTTCAGACCGTCGTAGGCGGCCTTCTGCGCGGCGGCGCTGAGGGTGGTGACGACATTGCCGCCCTCCTTGGCCTTGCCGGTGAGCATGTCGAGGGTGTTGCGGAAGAAGAGCCGGTCGTCGTTGCCGGTGAGGATGCCGTCCTCGATGGACTCCAGCTGGTTGGCGCCGTAGGACTGCGAGACGAAGCCGGTGACCGGCGCCCACATGGCGCCGTCCTTGTAGGTGCGCTTGTACTTGAAGTCGCCCGACGTCGTCTCCGCGTGCCCGGTGATGGCCTTGCCGTCGACGATGATGTCGCCGCGGGGGGTGGCGTACCGCGCGATGAGCACACGGCGGTTCTTCGGGTCGTCCTTGAGGCTGTCGGCCTTGACGTACTGCAGCCAGTTGTCCCGCAGCAGCAGCGTGAGGACGAGGAGGCCGCAGAAGATCGCGATCCGGCGCAGGGGCTTGTTCATGAGGGGCGGACCACCTGGGTCATCTCGGCGTCGGGGCTGGGGGCGGGGGCGGGCGCCGGGCGGCGGGCGGTGTCGCTGATCCTCAGCAGGATGCCGATCAGGGCCCAGTTGGCGATGACGGAGGAACCGCCGTACGCCAGGAAGGGCATCGTCATACCGGTCAGCGGGATCAGGCCCATCACACCGCCGGCGACCACGAAGACCTGGAGGGCGAAGGCGCCGGACAGGCCGACGGCGAGGAGCTTGCCGAAGGGGTCGCGGGCGGCGAGTGCGGTGCGGACACCACGCTCCACGATCAGGCCGTACAGGAGCAGGATCGCCATGAGGCCGGCCAGGCCCAGTTCCTCGCCGAAGGTGGCGAGGATGAAGTCGGAGTTGGCGGCGAAGCGGATCAGCTCGGAGTGGCCCTGGCCCCAGCCGGTGCCGAGGGTGCCGCCGGAGCCGAACGCCCACAGGGCCTGCATGGCCTGCTCGGAGTGGCCGACGACGCCCTGCTGGCTGAGCGTGTACTCCTTCATCGGGTCGAGCCAGGCCTGGACCCGCTGCTGGACGTGCGACTCGAAGGAGGCCACGCCCACCGCGCCCGCCGCCGACATCAGCAGACCGAAGACGATCCAGCTGGTCCGCTCGGTGGCGACGTACAGCATGATGATGAACATTCCGAAGAACAGCAGCGAGGTACCGAGGTCGGTCTCGAACACCAGGATGAGGATCGAGATGAACCAGACGACCAGGATCGGTCCGAGGTCGCGGCCGCGCGGCAGGTAGAGGCCCATGAAGCGGCGGCTGGCGAGCGCGAGCGCGTCCCGCTTGACCATGAGGTAGCCGGCGAAGAACACCGCGAGGACGATCTTGGCGAACTCGCCGGGCTGGATGGTGAAGCTGCCGAGCTTGATCCAGATCTTGGCGCCGTAGACGTTCAGGCCGAGGCCCGGGACCAGCGGGAGCAGCAGCAGGACCAGCGCGCCGACCATGGAGATGTAGGTGTAGCGCTGGAGGACGCGATGGTCCTTGAGGAACACCATGACGACGGCGAACAGCGCGATGCCGAGCGCCGTGTAGATCAGCTGGTTGGTGGCCTTGCCGCCGGCGACCCCGAGCCCCCGCAGCAGCGCCGACTGGTCGAGCCGCCAGATCGCGACGAGCCCGAGCCCGTTCAGCAGGGTCGCGAGCGGCAGCATCAGCGGGTCCGCGTACGGTGCGAACTTGCGTACGACGAGATGGGCGACGCCGGCCAGCAGGCCGAGGCCCAGGCCGTAGCTCAGCAGTCCGGACGGGACCTGGTCGTTGATGGCCAGGCCGACGTTGGCGTAGGCGAAGACCGGGATGAGGACGGCGAACACCAGCAGCGCCAGCTCGGTGTTACGGCGGCTCGGGGCGCCGATCGCGCCGATCGTGGACGTGTGGTGCGTCGACGGGTTGGTTGTACTGCTCATGGTGTGACGGGGCCTCTCACGGCTTGCCTACTGCGTACCGCATTGCCCGACGACCTGCTTCTCCTGGTCCGAGAGAGTGGGACCGGGGGTGGGAGTGGCGGTCGGGGATGCGGAAGCGCTCGGGGACGGCGAGGTCGTGCCGGTCGGTGTCGGTGTGGCTTTGGACGTGAGGGAGGACTGAGTGGTTCCCGTGGTGCCGCCGGCCTCGCCCTCGCCCGTCTTGGAGTTCTTCTTGCTCTCCGTGGCCTGCGCCTGGGCTTCCTTCCGGCACGCGGAGGCCTGGACGCCCAGCTCGTCGATCTTCTTCTGGGCCGTCTTCAGGTCGCCCTCGGCGATGGTGCCCTCGACCGACTTCTGCTGGTAGGGCGGCAGGTACTTGAGTTCGATCTCGGGGTGGTCCTTCTCCACCTTCGACAGCGAGACCCAGGCCAGGTCCTGGCTGATGCCCCGGTACAGCGCGACGTGCTCGCCGTTGGTGCCGACGTAGTACTGCGTCTGCGTCCAGCGCCAGCCGCCGTACAGGCCACCGCCGATGACGGCGAGCGCGAGGACCGTGTAGAAGGATCTCTTCAGCCACCTGCGGCCCTTGCGGGGCTTGACGAAGTCGTCGTCGGTGTAGTCGCCGAAGCTGCCCGCGGGGGTGTAGCCGGTGGTGTCGCCGGAGCCGGGCGGGCCGAACTCGCCGCCGCCCTGTCCGGGCACCTGCCGGCCGAGCCCGGAGGCGCGGCCCGCGGGGGTCTGCATGATGCCGTTGTCGTGCAGCTGGTGCTGGTTCTCGGCGACCGCGCCGACCACGACGGGCTGGTCGTTCAGCTGTCCGGCGAGGGTGTCGCCGGTGTCCAGGTCGAGGACGTCGGCCACGATGACCGTGATGTTGTCGGGGCCGCCGCCGCGCAGCGCGAGCTGGATCAGCTCCTGCACGGTCTCCTGGGGGCCCTGGTAGCTGGCGAGGGTGTCCTCGAGCGTCTGGTGGGAGACCACGCCGGACAGGCCGTCGGAGCAGATCAGGTAGCGGTCGCCGGCGCGGACCTCGCGGATGGAGAGGTCGGGCTCGACGTGCTCGCCGCTGCCCAGCGCCCGCATCAGCAGGGAGCGCTGGGGGTGGGTGGTGGCCTCTTCCTCGGTGATGCGGCCCTCGTCGACCAGCCGCTGCACCCAGGTGTGGTCCTGGGTGATCTGGGTCAGGACGCCGTCCCGGAGCAGGTAGGCGCGTGAGTCGCCGACGTGCACCAGACCGAGGCGCTGACCCGTCCACAGCAGGGCGGTCAGGGTGGTCCCCATGCCTTCGAGCTGGGGGTCCTCCTCGACCAGGGCGCGCAGCTGGTCGTTGGCGCGCTGGACGGCGGTGCCGAGGGAGGTGAGGACGTCGGAGCCGGGGACGTCGTCGTCGAGGGCGACGATGGTGGAGATGGCCTCGGAGGAGGCGACCTCACCGGCGGCGGCGCCGCCCATGCCGTCGGCGATGGCGAGCAGGCGTGGTCCGGCGTATCCGGAGTCCTCGTTGCCCTCCCGGATCATGCCTTTGTGCGATCCGGCGGCGAAGCGCAGTGACAGACTCATGCGCACCTCGCCTGTCGGCTCCGGGTACATCCGCACGGTGCCCACCCTCCGGTCGGGAGCGCGCCGGGGCCCGAGGTGGGGGCCCACTCCGCGTGCTCGCTCCGCTCGCGCCTATTCATGATGTAGCACTACTTCCGCAGCTCGATGACGGTCTTGCCGATACGGATCGGCGCGCCCAGCGGAATCGGTGTGGGAGTCGTCAGCCGCGTTCGGTCGAGATACGTGCCGTTGGTGGAGCCCAGGTCCTCGACGATCCACTGGCCGTCGCGGTCCGGGTAGATCCTGGCATGGCGGCTGGAGGCGTAGTCGTCGTCCAGCACGATGGTGCTGTCGTGCGCCCGGCCCAGGCTGATGGTCTGGCCCTGCAGCGCGACGGTCGTGCCGGTGAGGGTGCCCTCGGACACGACGAGCTTGGTCGGGGCGTTACGGCGCTGGCGGCCGCCGGCGGCCGGCTGCTGGCGCTGCTGCGGGGGTGCCTGCCGCTGCGCCTGCTGCTGTGCTCGGCCGGCCTCCCGGCGCGAGCCGCGCTGGGTGACGCGCGTACCGAACAGGTCGCTGCGGATGACCTGCACGGCCACGATCACGAACAGCCACAGTACGGCCAGGAAACCCAGCCGCATGACCGTGAGGGTCAGCTCTGACATTGCCCCCGCTTCACCCTTCGGCTTGCCGGTAAATGATGGTGGTGCTGCCCACGACGATCCGCGAGCCGTCGCGGAGCGTAGCGCGGGTGGTGTGCTGCCCGTCCACCACGATGCCGTTGGTGGACCCGAGATCCTGGATCGTCGAGGGCGTTCCGGTCCGGATCTCACAGTGCCGGCGCGAGACGCCGGGGTCGTCGATCCGCACGTCGGCTTCGGTGCTGCGGCCCAGCACCAGCGTTGCGCGGGAGATCTGATGGCGGGTGCCGTTGATCTCGATCCAGTGGCGGGTGCGGGAGCCCGGCGCGGGCGCGCCGACCGGGCCGCCGGCGCCGGGGCGCTGGGCCTGGGCCGGCTGCGGATAGCCGTAGCCGCCGGGGGCCCCACGGCCGCCGGGCGGCGGCGCGGTCGGCATGGGCGGGGCGCCCGCGGGGGCGGCCGGCGGATAGCCGTAGCCGCCCGCTCCCGCGCCGGGGGCGCCGGGGCGGCCGGCCGGGGCTCCGGTCCCGGGGGCCTGCTGGTTGGTGGAGGAGGCGAGCGTACGGCTGCGCACCCGGTACAGACCGGTGTCGAGGTCGTCCGCCTTCTCCAGGTTGACCTTGATCGGGCCCATGAAGGTGTAGCGCTGCTGCTTGGCGTAGTCCTTCACCATGCCGGCGAGCTCGTCGCCGAGCTGGCCCGAGTAGGGGCTGAGCCGCTCGAAGTCGGGCGTGCTCAGCTCCACGATGAAGTCGTTGGGTACGACCGTGCGGTCGCGGTTCCAGATGGTGGCGTTGTTGTCGCACTCCCGCTGGAGCGCGCCCGCGATCTCCACGGGCTGGACCTCGGACTTGAACACCTTGGCGAAGGTGCCGTTGACCAGACCTTCGAGACGCTGCTCGAACTTCTTCAGGACTCCCATGAGGCACCTCCTCCGTCCTTGCCGTCCTGGGTACTGCGCTGCGTGCTGCTTACCTGGTACTGCTTACTGATCGTATCCACGCGCCGGTGAATCGGCTGGTTCCCCCTGTCGGCACTGTCGACGGGTGTCGACGCCTCCGAAGTTCCCTGTGAAGCTCCACTTCGAACTCCGCTGTCGAACTCCTCTGTCAAGGATCGTAGAGGCGGCCGCAGACCAGTGTCCCGCACCTGACTGTGGACCCTGACCGGCTCCTGGGGAGACGGGGACTACCGGTACGAGGTTGATACGTGAACCGGCACAGGTTGATACGTGGCCGACGGCACCCCGGTTCGGTGGACCGCGTCCGAAGCCGCTGGTGGGCGGCTGCCCCCGGATAAGGGATGTGAACCCACCCCCTCCCGCGTGCTAATGTTCTGCGTGTCGGAAGGCGCCGCACCGCAAGGCCAGGAGCCCGAGGACACACCCAATGCGCGGGTGGCGGAATAGGCAGACGCGCTGGATTCAGGTTCCAGTGCCCGCAAGGGCGTGGGGGTTCAACTCCCCCCTCGCGCACCACTGGAAGCCCCCCAGGTCCTGGACCTGGGGGGCTTTTTGCTGTCCGGGTGCGGGCCCCGGGTGGTGGCGGGGCTCACGCTGTGAGGTCGCTCTCACTGACGTCCGGTCGGCTGTGGAAGAGCCAGGAGTTGCTGTCGTACGACGGCCCGGTCGCCTGCGGGAGGCGGCCCGGCCGTCGGTCACTCCCGCATACCTGCCGGCTCCACCGCCCGGCGCCGCATGGCCAGCGCGGCCGGGGCGACGGAGGACACCACCGCGAGTACGGCACACGCGCCCACGGTCGCTCCGAGCTCCGTCCAGGGCAGCACCACCGTGCTCCGCACCGACAGCAGGCCGAGCGCGCTCCACATGCCCGCCAGGTTGAATGCGGCGACCAGGAGTCCGAGCACCGCGCCGACCGCGACGACCATCAGCGCCTCTCCGGCGACCAGCCGCAGTACCTGCGGGCGGGTGGCCCCGGCCAGCCGCAGCACGGCCAGGTCGCGTACCCGGTCGGAGGTCGCCATGACCATCGTGTTGGCCAGGGAGATCCCGGTGTAGAGGAGGGCGATGCCGAGGACCAGCAGGAAGCCGTACCGGGTGGTCCGGTTGGTCTCGGGGTAAGTGGCCCGCACCCACTGGTCCTTGGTGAGGACCTGCCCGCCCGCCTCGGTGAGCGCGGTGGCCACGGCGGCCGGATCGGCACCGTCGGCGAGGGCGACGTCCACGCAGTCGACGCTCGCGCCGGGGGCGTTGGCGGGGGTGACGTACGCGCCGTTGTCGCCGGTGCCGGTGGTCATCACCGCGGCGATCCGCAGCGACTTCTTCGTGCCGTCCCCGAGCCACACCTCGACGCTCTGCCCGACGGTGTGCTTCTCCCACTCCTCGTTGACGATGATCGAGTCGTCGTCGAGGTCGCTCACCCTGCCGGAGGCCAGCGGCAGGTGCATGGTCCTGGCGAGCGGGCCCGCCTCCGCCGCCCGGGCCGCGGACTTGACGAGGGCGACGCCCTCCTCCAGGACGTACACGGCGCTCGACGAGGTGGCCGAGACCAGGGCGCCCTTTGTCCTGCGCAGCTTGGTGAGCGTTGCCGCGTCGAACCCGGCGTCCCCGGCCGGGGTGACCACGAACGCGGCCGAGGTCTGCTCGCGCCTCTCGGTGGCCTTCGCCTCGTTCAGGGTGGCCGTGGCACCCAGCAGCGAGCCCGCGAGGGCCACGGTGACCAGGACGGGCGCCGCGACGGCCGTCGTACGGCGGATGCCCGCGGCCGCGTTCTCCCGCACCAGCATCCCGCCCGCGCCGGGCAGTCGGGCCGGCAGCCAGGCGATCAGCCGGGTGAGCGGGCGCACCAGGGCCGGTGCGAGCAGCGCGACCGCGGTGATCAGCAGCATCGGACGGCTCACATAGGTCTTGCGGTGCAGCAGCTCGCCCGGGTCGGAGACCAGGGCCACGGCCAAGGTCACCGTCGCGGTCAGCAGCAGGCCCGCTCCGAACATTCGGCGGCCCCACGTCATCGCCGAGGTGTCCACGGACGCCTCGCGCAGCGCCTGGGTGGGCCCGGTGCGGCCGGCCCGCCAGGACGCGGCGATCACTCCGAGCAGCGCGACGAGCAGACCGGTCCAGAAGGCCAGGTGGTACGGCCAGGTGGAGTCGCCGATGGTGAACCAGCGGGGCGCGAGACCGCCGTCGACCACCCATGCGGCGAGCTTCGGGGCGCCGTACGCGCCGAGGACGCAGCCGGCCGCCGACGCCAGTACGCCGACCACCAGGGCCTCCGCGCACACCATCCGCCTGACCTGGCCGGGCGTGGCCCCCGCGATGCGCAGCAGGCCGAACTCCCGGCGCCGCTGGGCGACCGCGAAGGCGAACGTGGACGACACCACGAACACCGACACGAAGGCGGTGACCCCGCCGGCCGTGCCGAACAGGGCGTTCATCGCGGTGAGCGCCTCGCTGTCACGGTCCGGGTCGGCGTCCGCGAGACGGCGGTCGGTGCCGGTGAGGACCTGGAGGTCCTGGCCCGCGACGGCCGCGCGTACGTCCGCCGCGTCCGCCTTCACGACCAACTGGGTGCTCCTCGGCGACAGTTCGGCGGCGCGGGCGTCGGTGTAGAAGACGGCGTCCTCGAAGCCGCGCGAGGCGACGGTTCCGACGACCGTCACGGTGCCCCGGTCGGTGGCGAGGCGCTCACCGGGCCGTGCCCAGTCGCCGGTGACGACGACCTCGTCGGCGGCTCGGGGAGCACGGCCGCCGTCGATCTCGTACGGCGCGAAGGCGGCCGTGGGCCAGGGGTGGCCGACCAGATCGCCGGGTCCCCGCGCGGCCCGTACGGGGAAGGACCGGTCCGCGATGACGGGGCCGAGCTGCCGGAGCCTCGCCACGGTCGCCTCGGGCACCGGGCGCGGGTGGGCGAGTTCGTGGGTGCGGTCGCCGATCGGGGTCTCCACCCGCAGGGTGTCCTGGCCCTGGACGACGACCGGTGCCGTGGCGAACCGCTCCGGCTGCCGTTCGGGCGCGTCCAGGGAGGAGGCGAGGGCCAGGCCCATCACGGCGAGCAGGGCGACGCCCAGGGAGAGCGCGAGGAAGCTGCCGGCGAAGGTGACCCAGCGGGTGCGCAGGGTGCGCAGGGCGACGCTCAGCACGGCACGGCCTCCAGCCTGGTCGTACGGGCCGCGATGTCGTCCGCGCTCGCGCCGGTCAGCTCGCCGTCGACCCGGCCGTCGACGAGGAGGACCACGCGGTCGGCGTAGGAGGCGGCCACCGGGTCGTGGGTGACCATGATGATCGTCTGGCCCTCGCCGTCGACCATGGAGCGCAGCAGGGTCAGCACCTCACGGCTGGTCTGCGAGTCCAGGGCGCCGGTCGGCTCGTCGCCGAAGAGGACCTCGGGGCGGGTGATCAGGGCGCGGGCGAGGGCGACGCGCTGCTGCTGGCCGCCGGACATCTCGGTCGGCTGGTGTCGGGCGCGGTCGCCGAGACCTACCTGCCGGAGAACCTCGCGGACCCGGGACTGCGGCACCCGCCGGCCGGCCAGCCTCAGCGGCAGGGCGACGTTCTGCTCGGCGGTCAGCGCCGGCAGCAGGTTGAACGCCTGGAACACGAACCCGATGCGCTCGCGGCGCAGCAGGGTCAGCCCGGTCTCGCTGAGCCCGGTCAGCTCGGTGCCGGCCACCAGGACCGAGCCCGAGGTGGGGCGGTCCAGGCCCGCTGCGCACTGCAGCAGGGTGGACTTGCCGGAGCCGGAGGGGCCCATGACGGCGGTGAAGGTGCCGCGGGGGAAGGCGAGGGAGACCTGGTCGAGGGCCGTTACGGTGCTGTCGCCCGACCTGTAGCTCCTGGTGAGGGAGCGCAACCGAATGGCGTCGCCGCCACTGTGCGCCGCCGTTTGCTTCGTCGGCCGAGCCGTCATACGGGTGCCGCCTCTCTCGTCTCTCGGGGACTCCACGAAACCGTGCGGAGACACTCGGGCGCAGTGCGGCAGGGGCGAGACCCGGGGTATGGCCGGCCCTACCCCCTGACCCCTCCCTGGACCCATGGCTCCGCCCCCGGCCGCCCTTCTACGGTGATTCCCATGCACCCTCGGAATGTGTGGCAGGCCATGTCCCGGCCGGGCTTCCTGCTGTCGGCGTGGCCCTGGCGCTCGACGGGCTATCTGCTGACCGGCGCGGTCGTCGGAGTGCCGACTCTGGTCGGCCTGGTGACGCTGGCGGTCGTCGGCGGGGCGCTGGCCGTCGTTCTCGTCGGGCTGCCGCTGCTGGTCGTGCTCGCCCTCGTCGGACTGCCGGTCGCCTGGGTCGAGCGGCGCAGGCTGGCTCTGGTGGACCGGGACCCGGCGCCCGACCCGCACCGGGCACCGGCCGCCGAGGGGCTGGTGCCGTGGCTCAGGACGCGGCTGAAGGAGCAGGTCACCTGGCGCGAACTCGCGTACACCGTGCTGTTCGCGGGCCTCCTGTGGCCGCTGGACGCGCTCGTGTTCACGGTCGCGCTGCTCTTCCCGGTCTCCATGGCCGCCGCCCCGCTGGTCATGGCCACGATCGGCGAGGGCCGCGAGACGAAAATCCTCAAGCAGTGGACGGTCACCACCTGGCCGACGGCGTTCGGGGTCGCCGTCCTCGGACTGCTGCTGCTCGCTCTCGGCGCCTACGTCCTCGGGGCCGCGGCCGGCGCCCGCGCCGCACTGACCCGGCTGCTGATCGCCGACCGGGACGGCGACCTGGGCGCGAGGGTCGTCGAACTGAGCCGTTCGCGCGTGCGGTTGGTGGACGCCTTCGAGGCGGAACGCCGCCGCATCGAACGCGACCTGCACGACGGCGCCCAACAGCGCCTGGTCGCCCTGACGATGACGCTCGGCCTGGCCCGCCTCGACGCCCCGCCGGGACCGCTCGCCGACCAGCTCGCCAAGGCCCACGACGAGGCCGGCAAGGCCCTCGCCGAACTGCGCGAACTCATCCACGGCATCCACCCGAAGGTGCTGGCGGACTACGGCCTCGGAGCCGCCGTCGCCGACGCCGCGGACCGTTCCGTGGTCCCCGTCGACGTGGGCCTCTCCCTTCCGGGCCGCTTCGACCAGGCGGTGGAGGCGGCCGCGTACTTCGTGGTCTGCGAGGCCCTCGCCAACATCGCCAAGCACAGCGGGGCGGACCGCGCGCAGGTGCGCGGCGGGCATGCGGACGGCCGGCTGGTGCTCGAGGTGCGGGACGACGGCCGCGGCGGCGCCGACGCCTCCGGGGGCAGCGGACTGACCGGACTCGCGGACCGGGTGTCGGTCCTGGATGGCAGACTCTCCCTGTCCAGCCCGCCGGGTGGGCCGACCCTGCTGCGTGTGGAGTTCCCTTGCGAGGCGACCGAGTTGAGCGAGGCGGCCGATCGCTTCGCGTAGTCCTGGCCGAGGACAGTGTGCTGCTGCGCGAGGGCCTCACAGGTCTGCTCGGCCGCTGCGGCCACGAGGTCGTCGCGGCCGTCGGTGACGCGCAGGCGCTCATCGCGGCGGTCGAGGAGCACGGCCCGGACATCGTCGTCACCGACGTCCGTATGCCGCCCGGCTTCCAGGACGAGGGTCTGCACGCGGCGGTCCTCCTCCGTGAGAAGCGCCCCGCCCTGCCGGTGCTGGTGCTCAGCCAGTACGTGCAGCGGACCTACGCCGCCGAACTCCTCGACTCCGGCGACGGCACGGGCGTCGGCTACCTGCTCAAGGACCGGGTGGGCCAGGTCGAGGAGTTCGTCGACGCGCTGTCCGAGGTGGCCGAGGGCGGCACGGTCGTGGACCCCGAGGTCGTACGGCAACTGCTGCGCCGTCGCCGCGATCCGCTGGAGCGGCTCACCCCACGCGAGCGGGAGGTGCTGGCGCTGATCGCGGAGGGCAAGTCCAACGGGGCGATCGCGCGGGAGCTGGTCGTGTCGGAGGCGGCGGTGGGCAAGCACATCGGGGGGATCCTGACGAAGCTGGACCTGCCGCCTGCGGACGAGACCCATCGACGGGTGCTGGCGGTGCTCGCGTATCTGCGGGCGTGACGTCGCCTGCGGCGCTCGGGACGGGGTGACCTCACGCTGTGGCTGTGGGCGCCGGTTGTCCACAGCTGTGGAGTTGTCCACAGGGTCTGACGCGTTTCGGCTGGTGGTTGTACGGTCTGCACGAGTTGATGTTGTTGACGCGCGGACCGGACACCCGGCCGGCGTGGAGCGAGGTGCGGGGGAGGCGGTCGGTGTGTCCGAGGCCGGTGTGGAGGCGAAGGCCGGGATGCCGGCGGAGTCCGTCGGGGGCTCGGCACGGCGGCCCGTCGTGCCCGGCTTCGCCCGTTGGCCCGTCGAGGACTCGCATGAGGACTCGCCCAAGAAGCAGGGCAAGGCCCTGCGCCAGAGCGTCCCGCGCAGCGCCCATGGCGCGCTCGACCTCGACATCTCCCGACCCGGCGCGGTGAGCGCGGTCGAGGAGTCGAGCCGCGGCCGCATCCCCGAGCTCGCACCGCTGCGGGTGGGCCGGATGGCGGCCACGCCGTTCGCCTTCCTGCGCGGCGCCGCGGGTCTGATGGCGTACGACCTCGCCCGCACCCCCATGACCCGGATCCGCGCCCAGATCTGCGGCGACGCGCACGCGGCCAACTTCGGCCTGTACGGCGACGCCCGCGGTGACCTGGTCATCGACCTGAACGACTTCGACGAGACGGTGTACGGCCCCTGGGAGTGGGATCTCAAGCGGCTCGCCGCCTCCCTGGTCCTCGCGGGCCGGGAGATCGGCGCCGACGAGGTCACCTGCCGCGCGGCGGCGCACGGCGCGGTGGGCGCGTACCGGCGCACCATGCGGCTGCTGGCCAAGCTCCCGGTGCTGGACGCGTGGAACGCGATCGCCGACGAGGAGCTCGTCTCGCACACGGACGCCCACGACCTGGTCGGCACCCTTGAACGGGTCTCGGAGAAGGCGCGGGCCAACACCAGCGGGCGTTTCGCGGCGAAGTCGACGGAGCCCACCGAGGACGGCGGCCGCCGCTTCGTGGACGCCCCGCCCGTGCTGCGCCGGGTGCCCGACGCGGAGGCCGCGGCGGTCGCCGCCTCCCTGGAGCACTACCTGGGCACACTCTCCGAGGACCGGCTGCCGCTGCTGGCCCGCCACGCGGTGCACGACGTGGCGTTCCGCGTGGTCGGCACGGGCAGCGTGGGCACCCGCTCCTACGTCGTCCTGCTGTTGGACCACCGCGGCGAACCGCTGGTCCTCCAGGTCAAGGAGGCGCGGGCCTCCGCTCTGCTGCCGCACCTGGTCACCGCGGGCTTCGAGGTGCCGTCCGTGGATCACGAGGGCCGCCGGGTCGTCCTGGGCCAGAAGCGGATGCAGGTCGTCAGCGACATCCTGCTGGGCTGGACGACCGTCGAGGGCCGCCCCTTCCAGGTCCGCCAGTTCCGCAACCGCAAGGGCAGCGTCGACCCCACCGCGCTCTCCGCCGACCAGATAGACGACTACGGCCGCATGACCGGCGCCCTCCTGGCCCGCGCCCACTCCCACAGCGCCGACCCGCGCCTCGTCTCCGGCTACTGCGGCAAGAACGACGAACTCGACGAGGCGATCGCCACCTTCGCCGTGACCTACGCGGACCGCACGGAAGCGGATCACGGGGAGCTGGTGGCGGGGATCAGGGCGGGGAGGGTGGCGGCGGAGACGGGGGTGTGAGGAGGCGGGGGTGTGAGGAGACGGGGGCTTTTTGCCGGCGTGGCTGCACTCACCCGAAGAGGGCGCGGGGCTGTGCCGATATGCGGCTCCGCCGCGTGGGCGCGACCAGCCGCACTGAGCCTGTACCCGACCCGGCACCCAGGATGGCGCCTGCCCCACACCGACACAGTTACGCTGTTCGGATGACGTCCCCGGAAACCGACGGCACAGCCGCCGCAGGCGCAGGCACCGCGCGGCTGGAGCAGGCCGTGCGGGCCGCGGAGCAGGCGCTCATCGAGTACGAGATCGCGGTGGAGACCTTCCGCATCGAGGTGGAGAACTTCTCCCGCCTGCACCACCAGCGGCTCGGCCCCATGTACACCCGCCTCGACGAGCTGGACGCGCAGATCGCCGAGGCCCGGGCCGCCCGCACCGGCGACCCCGAGGACCTGCGCAAGGCGGACGAGGCCCGCGCCCGGGTGATGCCGATGCCCGGCGTGGAGGAGCTGTTCCACGGCTGGATGGACGGCGAGGGCCTGTTCCCGGAGGCCGCCGCGATGCTCACCGACCAGCCGGTGCGGCCCCCGCAGCGGGTCCGCCCCAGCGACGAGGCCCGCAAGCTCTACCGTGAGCTCGCCCGCAAGGCCCACCCGGACCTCGCGCAGGACGACACCGAGCGGGCGCGGCGCGAGGAGTTCATCACCCGGGTCAACGCGGCCTACTCCCGCGGTGACGAGGCACTCCTGCACGAACTGTCCGAGGAATGGGCCGCCGGGCCGAAGCCCCCGGAGCCGGGCCCCACCCCCAGCGAGGAGCTCTACGCCCGTCTCGAATGGCTCGCCCGGCGCAAGGAGCTGCTCTCCGTTGTCGCGCGGGAGCTGGAGGAGGGCGCGATCGGCTCGATGCTCCGGATGGCTCCGGACGACCCGGACCGCCTCCTGGAGGAGATCGCGGAGAAGCTGCTCGCCGATGTCTCCGCGCGCGAGGCGGAACTCGCTCAGCTGCTCGCCCAGGAGTGACCTGCCGTCCCCTCACGGGCGTCGGGTAGCGTCGGGCCCATGAACTTCGGTGCTGGTGTGCCCACGGTCCAGGTGACAGACCTCAAGGACGACGACTTCCTGCTGGATGTCCGCGAGGACGACGAGTGGCAGGCGGGTCACGCCGAAGGGGCGCTGCACATCCCCATCAGTGAGTTCGTGGCGCGCTACGGCGAGCTGACCGAGGCCGCGCCGCAGGACGGCCGCGTCCATGTGATCTGCCGCTCCGGCGGACGCTCGGCCCAGGTCACGATGTACCTGGCCCAGCAGGGCATCGACGCCGCGAACGTCGACGGTGGCATGCAGCTGTGGGCCGAGGTGGGCCGCCCCGTGGTGACGGACGACGGCCGACCGGGGTTCGTGCTCTAGCCGCAGGCGGTTCCGGTCCGGCTCGGGTGGCGGGGCTCGGTCCCGGCTCGGGTGGCGGGGCTCAGTCCTCACCGCCGCTCGGGTTCCGGTCGTAACGGCTCGCGCGGCGGGCCAGCTCGCCCGCCGCGAGGGTCGCGGTGGACACCGCGCGCGTCCAGCGCGGGCCGCCCCGTGCCGCCCACCAGACACAGGCACATCCCGCGAGGGTGAGCACGAGGACGCCGGACAGGACGAGCACCATCATGCCCGGCCTCCTTCTGATGTCGGGGTTCCGTCATCCTCTCAGTCGCCGATCAAGCCCTCTTGGTTCCGACTCTTGGTTCCGCCTCACCCCAGGGAATGCGCCGCCAGCAGATCCCCCAGCGCCTCCTCGTGCGCCGCCGCCGGGCCGAGCGACAGCTCCAGGTGTTTGGCCCAGGCGTGGTACCGGTGCAGGGGGTAATCCACGTCGGCGCCGAAGCCGCCGTGCAGATGCTGTGCCGTCTGCACCACCCGCCGTACCCCCTCCGAGGCCCAGATCTTCGCCACCGCGACATCCCCGGAGACCGGCAGTGCGCCCCGCGCCCCCGAGGCGATCCGCCACGCGGCCTGCCAGAGGGTGACCTCCATCGCGCGCAGGTCGATGTAACGGTCGGCGGCCTGCACCGCGACGGCCTGGAACGTGGCGACCGGGAACCCGAACTGCTCCCGCTTGCTGGTGTATTCACTGCTCATCCGCAGCACCCGCTCGCCCAGACCGAGCGCCAGCGCGCAGGTCCCCGTGACGAGCAGCTCCCGCAGCCACTCCCACGCGCCCTCGGTGTCGATCACGTCCCGCGCGGCGAGCCGCACCGACTCCAGCCGCAGCTCACCCAGCCGCTCCCCGCTGGTCGAGAACTGCTCGCCGAGCGCGACCCCGTCATGGAGCCGGGGCACCAGCGCGAGGACGGTCCGGTCGGCGGGCGTGTGCGCGGGTACGACGACGAAGTCCGCGTCGTACGCCCACGGCACCGCCGTCTGCACCCCGTCCAGGATCCAGTCGGTGCCCTCCCCCTCCTCCTGCCGTGCGGTGACAGCGAGTTCGGCCGGGTCGTGTCCGGTGCGGCCGCTCGCGGCGACGGTCAGTACGACCTCCCCTCGCCCTGCCCGCTCCAGCAGCGCCGCCCTCGACTCCGGGCTTCCGTACGCCTGTACGGCCGCCATGGCCGCACTGTTCTCCAGCAGTGGCACCCGGGCCAGCACCTTCGCCGACTCGCGCAGCACCAGGCAGAGCGCGACGGCGTCCAGGCCCGCCCCGCCGTACTCCTCGGCCGTCAGCAGGCTCAGCAGGTCCGCGTCGGCGAGCCTGGACCACAGCGCGCGGTCGAACTCGTCGGCGACGGCACCCGTGGTCAGCGCCGGACTCGGCACCGCGTCCGGGACGACGTCGGCGAACACCCCCCGCGCCGCTTCGGCCGCCGCCTGCTGCTCCTCGCTGAAGGTGAAGTCCACGGTTCCTGTCCTTCCGACGGTCGGCCGATCTGACGGTCCGTCAAGATAGAACAGGTTCTAGAAGAAGGGAACGGGCTGCCGGGGTCCACGTGCCGGGAACCGGAACCCCATACCGACCGATCATTCGGTTCGTGCGATTCCATGATGGGTCGGGCGCCGTAGGGTGTCCACCGCTGTGGAAAACCCGCGGTCGCCGCCTGTGGAAAACGGGGCGGGAGTGAGAACGGCCACGGCGGGACCGGGTCGAAAGGGGCTGTGCGGGGCGGTCGGGCCTGAGTACCGTGCCGGTGCGAGCCGCCGCGGTGAGGCGGGTGCGGCGAGCGGGCACGGGCATCGCGGGCACGGGCATCGGTCACCGGCTTCTGCGGCGCCCGCAGCTGTGCGGCCGTGCGGCCGGAGGACGGACCGGAATCGGGAACGGGGCGGAATGGACGCGTACGACGGAGGCTCGAACGCCCGGCGGCGACCGGACGCTTCGAACGGGCCGGGCGGTGTCCCCGAGTCGGGCGGGTCGGACGGGTCGGAAGGGTTGACGGAGCGGAGTGGCTCGACCGAGTCCGACAACGTGACCGAACCGGAGGTCACCGAGCCGACCGAGCCGCAGAAGGTCCTTCCTCGTCCCGACCGAGAGCCCGCCGATGTGCGGTCGGCTGCCCCCGATGATCCGTACGCCGGGCTCGCAGCCCCTCGCCCCTCCGTCCCGCGCCCTGCCGGCCCCGCCCCTGATCTCGACGCGATACCCCGGACCGCCCCCGGCCCCCGTTCCGGCGTAGCCGCCCTCTCCCTCCGCTATCAAATCGGTGTCGCTCTGGCGCTGGCCGTCGTCGCGGTCGCCGTCTGTGTGCACATCGGGATGGTGTTTCTGTACGTCGCGCCGCCGAACACGGTGACCAAGCAGCACGGCGAGGCGGTCGACGACTGGATCTACCCGGAGTTCGAGCAGAACTGGAAGCTGTTCGCGCCGAACCCGCTGCAGCAGAACATCGCGGTGCAGGTGCGAGCCCGGATCCGCGGCGCCGACGGCGGCAGCCGTACGACCGGGTGGTACGACCTGTCCGCCCAGGACGGCCGGGCCATAGACGGCAACCCGCTGCCCAGCCACACCCAGCAGAACGAGCTGCGTCGCTCCTGGGACCTGTTCGTCGCCACGCACGGCACCGACAACCGTCCGATCGGCCTGCGCGGCACCCTGTCCGAGACCTATCTGCGCCGGATCGTGGTGCTGCGCCTGGAGCGCGAGGACGCGACCGCGCCGGGCGGCGTCCTCGTGAGCGTCCAGGTCCGCTCCAGGACCGCCAACGTGCCACCGCCGAAGTGGAGCGAGGAGAAGGTCTCTGTGCAGCCGGTCTACCGGGAGCTGCCGTGGTGGGCCGTGACGGCGGACGACACCGAGGGGAGCGCCCGGTGAACCGATTCGCTCTCCTGGTGTCGAACGGCATCGCCCGCGTGACCGGGTCCGCCCTCGGCCCCTACCAGACCGCGATGATCCGCATCGGCTTCAGCGCGACCTGGCTGCTGTTCCTGCTGCGCGAGTTCCCGCACCGCCAGGAGCTGTACGGCCCCGACGGCCCGTGGAGCTGGAACCTGGCCGAGCAGCTGATCTCGACCAACGGCGCCTTCACGGCCCTGATGTGGTCGGACAGCCGGTTCTGGTTCGAGACGGTGTACGTGCTCGCCGTTCTGTCGTGCCTCCTGCTGCTGCTCGGCTGGCGCACCCGCACGATGTCCGTGCTCTTCATGGTCGGCGTGCTCTCGCTGCAGAACCGCAGTGTCTTCATGGGCGACGGCGGCGACAACGTCCTGCACCTGATGTGCATCTACCTCGTCTTCACACGCTGCGGCCGAGTCTGGTCGCTGGACGAGCGCCGGGCCACGCGTACGCGGGAGGCACGCGCGCGTGGGGAGCTCGTGGTCGACCGGGTCGGCCCGGCCCTGTGGGGCGTCCTCGGGCTGGTGCTGGTGTCGGCGACGTTCCTGGACAAGCTGGACGGCGACCTCTTCGTCCCGGCGCTTCTGTGGGCCCTGTGGCTGGCGCAGGCCCTGTGGTGGGCGGTCGGACGCTTCGCCCGGTCCGGTCAGCCGCGGATCATGCTCGACGTGATCGCCGACGTCGTCCACAACGGCGCCCTGCTCGTGATCATGGCCGAGGCCTGTCTGATCTACGCGACAGCGGGCTGGTACAAGATCCAGGGCTCCCGCTGGCAGGACGGCACCGCCGTCTACTACCCCCTCCACCTGGAGTCCTTCTCGCCCTGGCCCGCTCTCGCCGACCTGCTGTCGGCCAACGGCGTCATGGTGATGCTGGTGACGTACGGCACGGTCGCCGTGCAGGTCGCCTTTCCGTTCACGCTGTTCAACCGGCGGGTCAAGAACGTCCTGCTGGCGGCGATGATCACTGAGCACGCGGTGATCGCGGTCGTCCTCGGGCTGCCCTTCTTCTCGCTGGCCATGATCGCCGCCGACTCGGTCTTCCTGCCGACGTCGTTCCTGCGCCGGCTCGGCGCCGGAGCCGCACACGCGCGTGCCCGGCTGCGGGCACGGTTCGCGGGCGGGGACGGTCCGGACGCGAGGCTGCCGGGGCAGCGGGCCCCGGAGAACCCCGAGCACACGCACGTAGGCTTCACGGCATGAACGACCCCGTGAGCGCCTGGCACCGGCTCGCCGACACCGCCGTACTGCTCGACGGCTTCCACGCCCTCAAGCACGCCGTGCGCTTCGGGGCGGAGATCCCCGTGGCGGTCGCCGTGGACCGTCCTGCGGTGCTCGGTCTCGCCGACGAGCTGGCACCGGACGTACGGGATCGTCTGGACGCGCTTCTGACGCAGATCCCGGAGTCGTCGTACACGTCCCTCGTGCCGCGCCCGCATCCGACCGCTGTCGCGGCCCTGGCCGTACGACCGTCCCGTACGGTCCACCTCGAGACGCTGGCCCGCACACCGCGTACCGCCCCGGTCGTGGTCCTCGACAATCCGCGCAACCTCGGCAACGCGGGGGCCGTGATCCGGCTGGCCGCCGGTTTCGGGGCGACCGGTGTGGTCACCACCGGCACCCTGGACCCCTGGCATCCGACGGTCGTGCGCGGCGGGGCGGGCCTGCACTTCGCGACCGCCGTGGAGCGGCTCACCGTGGCCGAGCTGCCGTCCGGCCCGGTGTTCGCGCTGGACCCGGAGGGCGACGACATCCGGGCGGTGAAGCTCCCGGACGACGCCGTCCTCGCCTTCGGCTCCGAGCGCAGCGGGCTGTCGCCCGAGCTACGCGCGCGTGCCGATCACCTGGTCGCCCTTCCGATGCGTCCGCAGGTCTCCAGCTACAACCTGGCGACGAGCGTGGCGATGACGCTGTACCACTGGAGCCTCACCGGCTCCTAGGCCTCGCGCCGGACCTCCACCACCCGGAACCGGTTCGCGACGAACGCCCCGTCGGTCAGCGCGGCATTCGCCGCCGGGTTGCCCCCCGACCCGTGGAAGTCGGAGAAGGCGGCCGTCTGGTTGACGTAGACCCCGCCGACCAGGTTCAGCGACAGCTGGGCGGCCTCCTCCAGGCAGACCTCCTGGACGGCCTGCTCGACCTCCTCGTCGGTGGTGTAGGCGCCCACGGTCATCGCGCCCTTCTCGCGAATCGTCCGGCGCAGCAGCTCGACCGCGTCGGAGGCCGAGTCCACCGCCACGGCGAAGGACACCGGCCCGAAGCACTCGCTCATGTAGGCGGCCTCGTTGTCGGGCTTGGCGCCGTCCAGCTTGACGACGACGGGCGTACGGACGACCGCGCCCGGGAACTCGGGGTTGCTGATCTCCCTTGAGGGCAGGGCGACTTCACCCAGCCCCGCCGCTGCCTCCAGGCGGGCCTTGACGTCCGGGTTCACGATCGCGCCCAGCAGCGAGTTCGCGCGCGCGTCGTCGCCGAGCAGGCCGTCGACCGAGCGGGCCAGGTCGGCGACCACCTCGTCGAAGGTCTTGGGACCCTCGTCGGTGCGGATGCCGTCGCGGGGGATCAGGAGGTTCTGCGGGGTCGTGCACATCTGGCCGCTGTACAGGGACAGCGAGAAGGCCAGGTTGGCGAGCATCCCCTTGTAGTTCCCGGCCGATTCCACGAGAACGGAGTTGACGCCGGCCTTCTCGGTGTAGACCTGCGCCTGGCGGGCGTTGGCCTCCAGCCAGTCGCCGAACTCCGTCGAGCCGGTGTAGTCGATGATCCGGATCTCCGGACGCGTGGCCAGGGTCTTCGCGATGCCCTCGCCGGGGCGCTCGGCGGTGAGCGCGACCAGGTTCGGGTCGAAGCCGGCCTCGCGCAGGACGTCCCGCGCCACCTGGACCGTGAGCGCCAGCGGCAGCACCGCGCGCGGGTGCGGCTTCACCAGGACCGCGTTGCCGGTCGCCAGGGAGGCGAACAGGCCCGGATAGCCGTTCCACGTCGGGAAGGTGTTGCAGCCGATGACCAGGCCGATCCCGCGCGGGACGGGCGTGAACTGCTTGGTGAGCGCGAGCGGGTCGCGCTTGCCCTGCGGCTTGGTCCACTCGGCGGTGTCGGGGGTGCGGACCTGCTCCACGTACGCGTACGCCACCGCCTCCAGGCCGCGGTCCTGTGCGTGCGGGCCGCCCGCCTGGAACGCCATCATGAACGCCTGGCCGCTGGTGTGCATGACCGCGTGCGCGAACTCGTGGGTGCGGTCGCTGATCCGCTTGAGGATCTCCAGGCACACCACCGCGCGGATCTCCGCGCCCGCGTCCCGCCAGGCCTTCTGGCCCGCCCTCATCGCGGGCAGCAGCACGTCCACGTCGGCGTGCGGGTACTCGACGCCCAGCTCGATGCCGTACGGCGACACCTCGCCGCCCACGAAGCCGTCGGTGCCGGGCTGGCCGAGGTCGAGGCGGGTGCCCAGGAGGGCGTCGAAGGCGGCCTTGCCCGCCGCCATGTCGAGGCTGCCGTGCTCGCCGTAGGCCTTGGGGTGTTCGGGGTGCGGGGACCAGTACGCACGCGTGCGGATCGCTTCGAGCGCCTGGTCGAGGGTCGGCCGGTGCGCGGCGATCAGCTGGTGGGCGGTCAGTTCGGCGGCCATGCGGGACCAACTCCTCGTCTTTCGAACTCTTCGTCGAGCTCATGACCTGGGCAGAAACCTGGGCAGGAACAGACGGACAGGGCTAGAGTAACCGAACGATCGGTCGGGACAAGGGGGTCCGCCGCATCTGTGGAAAACCCCGTGCGGGAGGATCGCGCACATGACAGCACTCGACCTCAGCAGCCCCGTGGCCGTCGTCGGCACCGGCACCATGGGCCAGGGCATCGCCCAGGTCGCGCTGGTCGCCGGGCACCCCGTGCGGCTGTTCGACGCCGTGCCCGGCCGTGCCCGGGAGGCGGTCGACGCCATCGGCGCCCGCCTCGACCGGCTCGTCGAGAAGGACCGGCTCACCGCCGCCGACCGGGACGCGGCACGCGCCCGCCTGCTGGCCGCCGAGCACCTCACCGACCTCGCGGACTGCACCCTGGTCGTCGAGGCCGTCCTGGAGCGGCTGGACGTCAAGCAGGAACTGTTCCGCGCGCTCGAGGACATCGTCGGCGAGGACGCGCTGCTCGCCACCAACACCTCCTCCCTGTCGGTGACGGCCATCGGCGGCGCCCTGCGCAACCCGGGGCGTTTGGTGGGCCTGCACTTCTTCAACCCCGCGCCGCTGCTGCCCCTCGTCGAAGTCGTCTCCGGGTTCGCCACCGACGTCTCGTCGGCCACGCGCGCGTACGAGACGGCACGCGCGTGGGGCAAGACGCCGGTCGCCTGCGCCGACACCCCCGGCTTCATCGTCAACCGCATCGCGCGGCCCTACTACGCCGAGGCCTTCGCGGTCTACGAGGCCCAGGGCGCCGAACCCGCCACCATCGACGCCGTCCTGCGCGAGTGCGGCGGCTTCAAGATGGGCGCGTTCGAACTGACCGACCTGATCGGGCAGGACGTCAACGAGTCCGTCACGCACTCCGTGTGGCGGGCCTTCTTCCACGACGTGCGCTTCACGCCCTCCCTCGCCCAGCAGCGCCTGGTCGAGTCGGGCCGGCTCGGCCGCAAGAGCGGGCAGGGCTGGTACGACTACACGGACGGCGCCGAGCGCGACGAGCCGCAGACCGCGGAACCGGCCCAGGCGCCCGCGTACGTCGTCGCCGAGGGCGACCTGGGCCCCGCCTCCGAACTGCTCGCCCTGATCCGCGAGGCGGGCATCCCGGTCCGCGAGGACGAGGAGGACCACGGCACCCGGCTGGTCATGCCGAGCGGCGGCCAGCTCGCGCTCGCCGACGGGCAGACCTCGGTGGAGTTCCGGGACGTCGTCTACTTCGACCTCGCGCTGGACTACCGCAGGGCCACCCGGATCGCGCTGTCCGCCTCCCAGGACACCTCGCAGCAGACCCTCGCCGAAGCGGTCGGGCTCTTCCAGGCGCTCGGCAAGGACGTCAGCGTCATCGGGGACGTGCCCGGCATGATCGTCGCGCGTACGGTCGCCCGGATCGTCGACCTCGCCCATGACGCGGTCGCCAAGGGGGTGGCCACCGAGGAGGACATCGACACCGCGATGCGGCTCGGGGTCAACTACCCCCTGGGCCCGTTCGAGTGGAGCCGCAGGCTCGGCCGCAACTGGGCCTACGCGCTCCTCGACGACCTGCACATGCGCGACCCCTCCGGGCGGTACGCGCCCTCGCTCGCGCTGTACCGGCACGCGTACGCCTCCGACAAGCGGGAGGGCAGCACCTCATGACGACCGCCAAGCGCGACACGTACACCCCCGAGACGCTGCTGTCCGTCGCCGTCCAGGTCTTCAACGAGCGCGGCTACGACGGCACCTCCATGGAGCACCTCTCCAAGGCCGCCGGCATCTCCAAGTCGTCGATCTACCACCATGTGACCGGCAAGGAGGAGCTGCTGCGCCGGGCCGTCAGCCGGGCCCTGGACGGCCTCTTCGGCATCCTCGACGAGGAGCACGCGTGCGTGGGCCGCGCCTCCGACCGGCTGGAGTACGTCGTGCGGCGCATGGTCGAGGTCCTGATCACCGACCTGCCGTACGTCACCCTGCTGCTGCGTGTGCGCGGCAACACCGGCACCGAGCGCTGGGCCATGGAGCGCCGCCGCGACTTCGACCACCGGGTCGCCGAGCTCCTGAAGGCGGCGGCCGCGGACGGCGACGTACGCGCTGACGTGGAGGTACGCCTCGCCACCCGCCTGGTCTTCGGCATGATCAACTCCATCGTGGAGTGGTACCGCCCGGACGGCCGCGGCATGAACGAACGCGAGGTGTCGGACGCGGTGGTCCAGTTGATCTTCGGGGGCCTGCGCAGAGCTTCCTGAAGCCGACCCTTGGCTCCGGGGCTCCTGACCTCAGCCCTGCGGCTCCAGATCCTCCTCCTCGAAGACCAGCAGGGTGCGGGTGCTCAGCACCTCCGGGATCGCCTGGAGGCGGGTGAGGACCAGTTCGCGCAGGGATCTGTTGTCGGGGGTGTGGACGAGGAGCAGGACGTCGAAGTCGCCCCCGACCAGCGCGATGTGCGAAGCGCCGGGCAGCTGGGTGAGCTGTTCGCGGACCGTGCGCCAGGAGTTCTGGACGATCTTCAGGGTGATGTAGGCCGAGGTGCCCTGGCCCGCCCGCTCGTGGTCGACACGGGCGCCGAAGCCCCGGATGACGCCGTCTTCCAGGAGCCGGTTGATACGGGCGTAGGCGTTGGCGCGTGAGACATGGACGCGTTCGGCGACCGACCTTATCGACGCGCGGCCGTCCGCCTGGAGCATCTGGAGGATGTCCTGATCGATGGCGTCTAGGGGGCGTGGGGGTGGGAGGGAGGCACCGCTCTCCGGGCCGTCGGCCATTTGTTCAGGTGCCATGTCCCCCTGCCTCCCTGTCATGGACGTACTGCGTTCATTGGAGGCTGTGGAGAACCGTTTGTCCACAGCCTGAGGGGGCCGGTAGCCAAAATGTGCCGACGACCGAACAATCGGTAGGTGAGGCGCCTCACACCCGTGGCGCGCCCGAAGCCGTCTCCCACGAGGAGGTGCCGTCATGACGGTCATGGAGCAGCGGGGCGCGTATCGGCCGTCGCCGCCGCCCGCCTGGCAGCCCCGAACCGACCCCGCGCCGCTGCTGCCCGACGCCGAGCCCCACCGGGTCCTCGGCACGGCAGCGGCGGCCGGGGCCGACCCGGCCCTGCTGCGCCGCCTGTACGCCGAGCTGGTGCGCGGCCGCCGCTACAACGCGCAGGCCACCGCCCTCACCAAGCAGGGCCGTCTCGCCGTCTACCCCTCCACCACCGGCCAGGAGGCCTGCGAGGTCGCCGCCGCGCTGGCCCTGGAGGACCGCGACTGGCTCTTCCCCAGCTACCGCGACACCCTCGCCGCCGTCGCCAGGGGCCTGGACCCCGTCCAGGCGCTCACCCTGCTGCGCGGCGACTGGCACACCGGTTACGACCCGCGCGAGCACCGCGTCGCCCCCCTGTGCACCCCCCTCGCCACCCAGCTCCCGCACGCCGTCGGCCTCGCCCACGCGGCCCGCCTCAAGGGCGACGACGTGGTCGCGCTCGCCATGGTGGGCGACGGCGGCACCAGCGAGGGCGACTTCCACGAAGCGCTCAACTTCGCCGCCGTCTGGCAGGCTCCGGTGGTCTTCCTGGTCCAGAACAACGGCTTCGCGATCTCCGTCCCGCTCGCCAAGCAGACCGCGGCCCCGTCGCTGGCCCACAAGGCCGTCGGCTACGGCATGCCCGGGCGTCTGGTCGACGGCAACGACGCGGCCGCCGCGCACGAGGTCCTCACCGCCGCCGTACGCCACGCGCGCGCGGGCGGCGGCCCCACCCTGGTGGAGGCGATCACCTACCGCGTGGACGCCCACACCAACGCCGACGACGCGACCCGCTACCGCGGCGACGCCGAGGTCGAGACCTGGCGCGGACACGACCCGATCGCCCTCCTGGAGCACGAACTGACCGAGCGCGGCCTCATCGACGAGGCCGGCATCGAGGCCGTCCGCCAGGACGCCGAGGAGTTCGCCGCCGGGCTGCGCGAGCGCATGAACCAGGACCCGGTCCTCGACCCCATGGACCTGTTCGCCCACGTCTACGCCGAGCCCACCCCGCAACTTCGCGAGCAGCGGGACCGGTTGAGGGCCGAGCTCGCGGCGGAGGGGGAGACCCGATGACCACCGTCGCCCTCAAGCCCGCCACCATGGCGCAGGCCCTCACGCGCGCGCTGCGCGACGCGATGGCGGCGGACCCCACCGTGCACGTCATGGGCGAGGACGTCGGCACCCTCGGCGGTGTCTTCCGCGTCACCGACGGCCTCGCCAAGGAGTTCGGCGAGGACCGCTGCACGGACACCCCGCTCGCCGAGGCGGGAATCCTCGGCACGGCCGTCGGCATGGCGATGTACGGGCTGCGCCCGGTCGTGGAGATGCAGTTCGACGCCTTCGCCTACCCGGCGTTCGAGCAGCTGATCTCGCACGTCTCACGCATGCGCAACCGCACGCGCGGCGCGATGCCGCTCCCGATCACCATCCGGGTCCCCTACGGCGGCGGCATCGGCGGGGTCGAGCACCACAGCGACTCCTCCGAGGCGTACTACATGGCGACTCCGGGGCTCCATGTCGTCACGCCCGCGACTGTCGCCGACGCCTACGGACTGCTGCGCGCCGCCATCGCCTCCGACGACCCGGTCGTCGTCCTGGAGCCCAAGCGGCTGTACTGGTCGAAGGACTCCTGGAACCCGGAGGATCCCCAGAGCGTTGAACCGATCGGCCGCGCGGTGGTGCGGCGCTCGGGCCGGAGCGCCACGCTCATCACGTACGGGCCGTCCGTACCCGTGTGCCTCGAAGCCGCCGAGGCCGCGCGGGAGGAGGGCTGGGACCTCGAAGTCGTCGACCTGCGCTCGCTGGTGCCGTTCGACGACGACACGGTCTCGGCCTCGGTACGGCGGACCGGGCGAGCGGTCGTCGTGCACGAGTCGGGTGGGTTCGGCGGACCGGGCGGGGAGATCGCGGCCCGGGTCACGGAGCGGTGCTTCCATCATCTGGAGGCGCCGGTGCTGCGCGTGGCCGGGTTCGACATCCCCTACCCGCCGCCGATGCTGGAGCGTCACCACCTGCCCGGCGTGGACCGGATCCTGGACGCCGTGGGGCGTCTGCAGTGGGAGGCGGAGAGCTGATGGCCCAGGTGCTGGAGTTCAGGCTGCCGGATCTCGGCGAGGGCCTGACCGGGGCGGAGATCGTCCGCTGGCTGGTGGAGGTCGGCGACGTCGTCGCGGTCGACCAGCCGGTCGTCGAGGTCGAGACGGCCAAGGCGATGGTCGACGTGCCCTGCCCCTACGCCGGCGTGGTCACGGCCCGCTTCGGCGAGGAGGGCAGCGAGCTCCCGGTGGGGTCACCGCTCATCACGGTGGCGGTGGGAGCGGCGTCCTCCGGCGGTTCGACCGAGGCTCCGGACGCCAAGGGTTCGGGCAACGTGCTTGTCGGATACGGCACTTCGGAGCCCCCGGCACGCAGGAGGAGGGTACGTCCAGAGCAGCCGGTGTCGGCATCGGCCGGAGCGGCGAACGGGTCGTCGGGCAGGGCGGAGTCGCTCGACGGGCGGCCGGACGCGGCGGACGCGCCGAGCCGGGCGACCGTGTCAGGCGGGGGCGACGGGCAGGCGGGTGGTCTCGGCGTGGCCGACGGCCCGGTTCCCGTGATCTCCCCGCTCGTCCGTCGACTCGCCCGCGAGAACGGCCTCGACCTCAAGGAGCTCACCGGCTCCGGCCCGGACGGACTGATCCTGCGGGCCGATGTCGAGTACGCCCTGCGGGCCGCCGCCGTACCGACGCGCACAGCGCCCGAACCGGCCACCGCCCCGGCACCAGCCCCTGCGACCACCCCCGCAGGGACCCGTATCCCCCTCAAGGGCGTCCGGGGCGCGGTGGCCGACAAGCTCTCCCGCAGCCGCAGCGAGATCCCCGACGCGACCTGCTGGGTGGACGCCGACGCCACGGAGCTGATGCGGGCGCGAACCGCCATGAACGCCGCCGGGGGACCGAAGATCTCCCTGCTCGCGCTGCTCGCCCGGATCTGCACCGCCGCCCTCGCCCGGTTCCCCGAGCTCAACTCCACCGTGGACATGGCGGCCAGGGAGATCGTGCGGCTCGACGCCGTGCACCTCGGGTTCGCCGCGCAGACCGAGCGGGGTCTGGTCGTGCCGGTGGTGAAGGACGCACACGCGCGCGACGCCGAGTCCCTGTCCGCCGAGTTCGCCCGGCTCACCGAGGCCGCCCGCACCGGCACCCTCACCCCCGCGGAACTCACCGGCGGCACCTTCACGTTGAACAACTACGGCGTGTTCGGCGTCGACGGCTCCACGCCGATCATCAACCACCCCGAGGCGGCCATGCTCGGCGTCGGCCGCATCGTCCCCAAGCCGTGGGTGCACGAGGGCGAGCTGGCGGTGCGCCAGGTGGTCCAGCTCTCGCTCACCTTCGACCACCGGGTCTGCGACGGCGGCACCGCGGGCGGCTTCCTGCGGTACGTGGCGGACTGCGTGGAACAGCCAGCGGTCCTGCTGCGCACCCTGTGACCGCCATGCCGCCCGACCCGCCCAGCGCCCGCGCCGCCGCCCGCACGTTCCCTGTGATCGCCTCGGCCCGCATACTCGGGGGGTGACCGCATACGACGTCGTCGTGCTCGCCGGAGGTGCCGCCCGGCGGCTCGGCGGCGCCGACAAGCCCGGCGTGCGCGTCGGGGGACGCCCGCTGCTCGACCGGGTCCTCGCCGCCTGCGCCGACGCCGACACCACCGTCGTCGTCGCCGCCCCCCGCCCCACCGCCCGCCCGGTGACCTGGGCCCGCGAGGACCCGCCCGGCGGCGGCCCGCTGGCCGCCCTGGACGCCGGCCTCAGGCACACCACCGCGCGGTACGTCCTGGTGCTCTCCGCCGACCTGCCCTTCCTCCAGGAGGCCACCGCACGACTGCTGCTGACCGTGCTGCGCACGGGCGGCGCCGACGGCGTGCTGCTCACCGACGCCGACGGCCGCGACCAGCCGCTGGTGGCCGCGTACCGCGCGCCCTCGCTGCGCCACGAGCTCACCGCACTCACGAAGGAGCACGGCACCCTCACCGGGCTGCCGCTGCGTAGGCTGACCGCCGCGCTCGACCTCACCCGCGTCCCCGACCCCGTCGCGTCCTTCGACTGCGACACCTGGGACGACATCGCCACCGCCAGGGCACGCATCAGGGAGCATGGGCACGTGTTGGATGAATGGATTACCGCAGTCAAGGACGAGCTGGGCATCGACCTCGACGTCGACACCGGCGTACTGCTCGACCTCGCCCGTGACGCCGCGCACGGCGTGGCCAGGCCCGCGGCACCGCTGACCACCTTCCTCGTCGGCTATGCGGCCGCACAGGCGGGCGGCGGACCCGAGGCGGTCGCCGAAGCCTCCCGCAAGGCCGCCGCCCTGGCCCTGCGCTGGGCCGACGAGAACGCCGAGGACGCCGCGGACAGCGGCGGTGCGTCCGACGGGCCCGCCGACACCCGCCCGGACGCCGGATGACGGCCCGGTCCCTGCGCAGCGACGAGAACGCCGGGCGGACCGAGGACGCCGACGAACTCGACGTCGAGGAGGCGCTGGCCCTCGTGAGGGACGACAACGGCAGCACCCACCAGGGCGGCCACCGCCCTCCCGCGCCCCCACCTCAGGGCTCCGGCCCGGCAGCCCGGCGGGACGCCCACCACAAGGCCACCCCCTGGCCCGAGGCCCGCGCGAGCGCCGCCCGAGCCGCCCGCGCGGTCAACCGGAGCGCCCACCGGGCCCCCGTCTCCGTACGGCTCGACGACGCCCTCGGTCTCACCCTGGCCGCTCCCCTCGACGCCCTCACCGACCTCCCCTCCTTCGACACCTCGGCCATGGACGGCTGGGCGGTCGCGGGCCCGGGCCCCTGGGCCGTGCGGGACGAGGGGGTGCTGGCCGGGCACGCCGAGCCCGCGCCCCTCACCGACGGAGAGGCGGCCCGGATCGCCACCGGCGCCCGTATCCCCCCGGACACCACCGCCGTCCTGCGCAGCGAGCACGGACAGACCGACGAGAAGGGCCGGCTGCACGCCACGCGAGAGGTGGTGCCCGGTCAGGACATCCGCCCGCGCGGTCAGGAGTGCCGCAGTGGCGACCAGCTCCTGCCGCCCGGCACCCTGGTCACCCCGGCCGTCCTCGGACTCGCCGCGGCCGCCGGATACGACACCCTCGCCGCCGTCCCCCGCCCCCGAGTCGACGTCCTCGTCCTCGGCGACGAGCTGCTCACCGAGGGCACCCCGAGGGGCGGCCTGATCCGGGACGCGCTCGGCCCGATGCTGCCGCCCTGGCTGCGCGCGCTCGGCGCCGAGGTCACCGCCGTACGCCGGTTGGGCGACTCCGCCGAGGCCCTGCACAAGGCGGTCACCACCTCCCAGGCCGAGGTGATCGTCACGACCGGCGGCACCGCGTCCGGACCCGTCGACCACGTCCACCCCACGCTCCAGCGCATCGGCGCCGAACTCCTCGTCGACGGCGTCAAGGTGCGCCCCGGCCACCCCATGCTGCTGGCCCGCACCAAGGAGAACCAGCACCTCGTCGGTCTGCCGGGCAACCCCCTGGCCGCCGTCTCCGGCCTGCTCACGCTCGCCGAGCCACTGCTGCGCACCCTGGCCGCACGCCCGGCCCCGGAGCCGTACACGCTGCCTCTGCGGGACGAGGCGCACGGTCACCCGTACGACACCCGGCTCGTCCCGGTCGTCCTGCGTGGCGACAGCGCGATCCCGCTGCACTACAACGGCCCGGCGATGCTGCGGGGCATCGCGGCCGCCGACGCCCTCGCCGTCGTACCGCCCGGGGGCTCCCGGCCGGGGCAGGAGGCTGAACTGCTCGATCTGCCCTGGGCGTCCGCCGGAATCGGGGTGTGTTTCACGTGAAACTTCCGGGCCATGACGCGATCGCCCGCCAGGCGGACGAGCATCTCGTGACCCACAAGGTGAAGTTGCCTCGGAAGGTGGTGGAGCATCCGTTCCGCCAGGTCGCCAGGCGGGTGCTGATGGCCCTGCTGGTCCTCACGGCGACCGCCCTGATCGTCTACTTCGACCGCGACGGCTACAACGACAACTCCGACAAGTCCGTCGACTTCCTCGATTCCTGGTACTACGCGACCGTCACCCTCTCCACCACCGGATACGGCGACATCACCCCGGTCAGTGACGCCGCCCGGCTCACCAACATCTTCGTCATCACGCCCCTGCGCGTGCTGTTCCTGATCATCCTGGTCGGCACGACGCTCGAAGTTCTCACCGAACGCACCCGGGAGGAATGGCGACTCAACCGCTGGAGGTCCACCTTGCGCGACCACACCGTCGTCATCGGCTTCGGCACCAAGGGCCGGTCGGCGATCCAGACCGTCTGTGCGACGGGACTGAAGAAGGAACAGGTCGTGGTGGTCGATCCGAGCAGCAAGGCGATCGACGCCGCGACCGCCGACGGCTATACGGGGATCATCGGGGACGCCACACGCAGTGAGGTGCTCAAGCGCGCCGAGGTGCACAGGGCGCGGAAGGTCATCATCGCGACCCAGCGCGACGACACGGCGGTCCTTGTGACGCTGACCGCCCGGCAGCTCAACAAGGGCGCCAAGATCGTGGCCGCCGTGCGCGAGGAGGAGAACGCGCCGCTGCTCAAGCAGTCCGGCGCCGATGCCGTCATCACCAGCGCCAGCGCGGCCGGCCGGCTCCTCGGTCTTTCGGTGCTCAGCCCCGCCGCCGGCATGGTGATGGAGGACCTCATCCAGCAGGGCAGCGGGCTCGACCTCGTCGAACGCCCGGTCATAAAGGCCGAGGTGGGACGGAAGCCGAGGGAGACGGACGACCTGGTGGTGAGCGTCCTGCGCGGGCACCGGGTGCTCGGCTACGACGATCCGGCCATCGGGACGCTGGAACTGACGGACCGGCTGATCACCATCGTGCGGGCGACGCCGGGCACCCAGGTGGCACCCGACGCCCGCCCGCTTCCCCCGATGCCCTCGCAGTGATCACTTGCGGTTGTAGAGCCGCATCGTGACCGGCCCGAAGACCGCGACGAACAGGCCCGCCCACCCCAGCGACCAGGCGATCTCGTCGGCGGGCCAGCCGCCCGCCATCAGCTCGCGCACCGCCGAGGACAGATGGGTGATCGGGCTGTTGTTGACGAAGGCCTGGAGCCAGCCAGGCATGGTCCTCGGGTCCACGAAGATGTTGGACAGGAAGGTCAGCGGGAACATCACCATCATGCTGACGCCCATCACCGACTTCTCGGTGCGCAGCAGCAGCCCGAACATCGTCCAGATCCACGAGAACGCGAACGAGAAGACGACCAGGAGCGCGACCCCGGCGAGTACGCCGCCGACCCCGCCGTCCGGGCGGTAGCCGAGGATCAGGCCGACGGTGAGCATCACCACGGACGCGATCGTGTAGCGCAGGGCGTCACCGAGCAGATAGCCGACCATCGTCGACGGCCGCCAGATGGGCAGCGTCCGGAAGCGGTCGAAGACACCCTTCTCGATGTCGATGTTCACCGAGATGCCCGTGTACATCGTGATCATCACGACCGACATCACCATGATGCCGGGCAGCAGGAACTGGATGTACTCCTTCGGGGACCCGGCCAGGGCGCCCCCGAACAGGTACGTGTACATCAGCACCATCATGATCGGGAACGCGGTGACGTCGAAGAGCTGCTCCGGCACGTGCTTGATCTTGAGGATGGCCCGCCAGCCGAAGGTGAGGGAGGCCGAGAAGGCGCTCGGGCGCGGCGGCCGCTCCCCGGCGACGAGCAGCGCGGCCAGCGACTCGGCACTGACAGGGGCGAGGTCCTTGGCCTCGGTCTGCGTCACGGTGCTCATGCCGCCGCCTCCTCGGTCTCGTGGGTGGGATGTCCGGTGAGGGCGAGGAACACCTCGTCCAGGCTGGGCTGGCCCAGCGAGAAGTTGTCGACGGTGATGCCCGCGCGTGCCAGTTCGGCGAGGGCTCGGGAGGCCTGCTCGGCGGCCGTGTCACTGGCCGCCGAACCGAGCCGGGCCGTCAGCGCGACCGAGTCCGGTTCCAGCTGCACCTGCGCTTCCAGGGACCGTCGCAGGATCTCCGCCGCCTCGGGCCGCTGTCCGCCGTCCCTGAGACGCAGATGTACGGTTCCGGCGCCCACGGAGGCCTTCAGCTCGCCCTTGGTGCCCTCGGCGATCACCCGGCCGTGGTCGATGACGGCGATCCGGGAGGCCAGCTGATCGGCCTCGTCCAGGTACTGCGTGGTCAGCAGCACGGTGGTGCCCTGGGCGACGACCGCGCGCACGATGTCCCAGACCTGGTTGCGGGAGCGCGGGTCGAGGCCGGTGGTCGGCTCGTCCAGGAAGAGGAGCTCGGGGGTGTTGAGGATGGACGCGGCGATGTCGATACGGCGCCGCATGCCGCCCGAGTAGTGCTTGACCTGCTTTCCGGCGGCCTCCGTGAGTCCGAAGGCCTCCAGGAGCTGTCCGGCACGCTCGCGTGCGGCCTTCTTGTGGTGGCCGAGGAGGCGGCCCAGCAGGACCAGGTTCTCGGTGCCGGTGAGGTCCTCGTCGACGGAGGCGTACTGGCCGGTGAGGCTGACCCGGCCGCGGACCTCGTCGGCCTCGCGGACGACGTCGTGGCCGAAGACGTGGGCCTCGCCGCCGTCGGGTCGCAGGAGGGTGGCGAGCATCTTCACGGTGGTGGTCTTGCCGGCGCCGTTCGGGCCGAGGACGCCGTAGACCGTGCCGGCCGGCACCGCGAGGTCGACCCCGTCGACCGCCCTGGTCTCGCCGAACGTCTTGACCAGGCCCGCCGTCTCGATGGCCAGGCCTGACGTGTGCTGGCTCATGGGTGGGTTTCCTTCCGCGTACTTGGGTTACGCATGGGGAGACCTTTACCGTCGCGCAAACTCATCGGTCGTGCACGGGGTTTTCGGCAGGACCGGTCCAAGGACGGAGAGATCTGCGACCTGAGACCGAGGAGTAGCGTCGGGCCCATGTATGCGATCACGATTCCCGAACCCGGTGGGCCCGAGGCGCTGGTCTGGAGCGAGGTGCCGGATGCCGTGGCCGGTGAGGGCGAGGTGCTGGTCGAGGTGGTGGCCGGGGCCGTCAACCGCGCCGACATCCTGCAACGGCAGGGCTTCTACAACCCGCCGCCCGGCTCCTCCCCCTACCCCGGCCTGGAGTGCTCCGGGCGGATTGCCGCGGTCGGCCCCGGGGTCTCCGGCTGGGCCGTCGGCGACGAGGTGTGCGCGCTGCTCGCGGGCGGCGGCTACGCCGAGAAGGTCGCCGTGCCGGCCGGGCAGCTGCTGCCCGTGCCCAAGGGCCTCGACGCGCGTCGGGCGGCCGCGCTGCCCGAGGTGGTCTGCACGGTCTGGTCGAACGTCTTCATGATCGCCCACCTGCGCCCCGGCGAGACCCTCCTCGTGCACGGCGGCTCCAGCGGCATCGGCACGATGGCGATCCAGCTCGCCAAGGCTGTCGGCGCGAAGGTCGCCGTGACCGCGGGCACCCGCGAGAAGCTGGACCGCTGTGCCGAGCTGGGGGCGGACATCCTGATCAACTACCGCGAGCAGGACTTCGTCGAGGAGCTGGCGAAGGCCACCGACGGGGCGGGCGCCGACGTCATCCTCGACAACATGGGCGCGAAGTACCTGGACCGCAACGTGAAGGCGCTCGCCGTCAACGGGCGGCTCGCGATCATCGGCATGCAGGGCGGCATCAGGGGCGAGCTGAACATCGCCACGCTGCTGAACAAGCGGGCCGCGATCAGCGCGACCTCGCTGCGGGCGCGACCGCCGGCCGAGAAGACGGCGATCGTGGCGGCCGTGCGCGAGCATGTGTGGCCCCTGCTGGACGCCGGGCACGTGCGTCCCGTCGTCGACCGCGAACTGCCGATGAGCGAGGCCGCGGCCGCGCACCGGGTGGTCGAGGAGAGCGGCCACATCGGCAAGGTCCTGCTGGTCACGGTGTGAGTCCGGTGCGGTTGGGCCGGTCGGTCCTAGCCGCGTCGTATCCGCAGCGCGAACAGGCCGATCCCCAGGCCCAGCCCGACCAGCACCAGGCCGGTGCCGAGCGGCAGGATGAACACTCTGGGGCTCGCCACTGGGCGCTCCGCGGACTGCCCCGCGGGCTGCTTCGCAGGTCGTGACGGCGGTGCTACGGCGGTCTCCCGGGGCGGATCCGATACGGCGGCGAGGTCGCCGTCGTCGTGGCCGTCGCCGGCGCCGGACGGGTCGGCACCGGCGGCATCCGTCTCCTCCGGTTTCTCACGGCGCCCCGGCCGCTCCCGTCCCTCACCGGCCCGGCTCCCGGCCCGGGAGGGCGTGGCGGCGGACGGGGTGGGGGCGAGGGAGGCCGACGGGGAGGCCCGGAGCGGCCCATGCGGTGGCGAGGAGTTCACGGGAGCGCCGGACGGCCGGAAGGGTGAGGACGCTCCGGCGGTGGCCTCCGGTCCACGGGCCGGCATCGACGCCGATGCCGACCTGGGTCCCGGCGCCGGATCTGGCGGACGTCCGGAAGGGGAGGAGGCACGGGTCAGGGATCCGCTGCGCCGAACCGGCTCTGCGCCGTACGCCGACCCGTTGCCGTGACTCTGCTGCGTGCCGTACCCCCGACCGCCGCCGTAGCCCTGCTCTACCCCGTAGCACCAGCTCTCCAGCGGTCCGACGGCCGTGCTCGCCACCAGCACCACCGCCAGTACCGTCGCGCGCAGCCAGGGAGTCACGGAACAAGACTGGCATTTCATGGAGATCCCGGCATTCCGGGTGGTGCCCTGGTGTTGATCTGCTCTGTGAACGGTGGATCAGCACACACCGGGGGCACCCCACTGATGAGGTGTACGGGTGCGAGAGAATGGCGGCATGGAGATGCCGAGGAACGAAGGTTCGCCGGAAAGCCCCCAGATCCTGGTCGTGGGCCAGGACGGGATGGCGTTGGGCGGCGGGGGGGACGACGACTCCCGCGAGGTTCCGGTCACGGAGATGGTCGAGCAGCCCGCGAAGGTCATGCGGATCGGCAGCATGATCAAGCAGCTGCTCGAAGAGGTGCGCGCCGCTCCCCTCGACGAGGCCAGCCGGGCCCGGCTCAAGGAGATCCACCACAGCTCGGTGAAGGAGCTGGAGGACGGGCTCGCCCCCGAGCTCGTCGAGGAGCTGGAGCGGCTCTCTCTGCCCTTCAATGAGGACTCGACCCCGAGCGACGCGGAACTGCGCATCGCGCAGGCCCAGTTGGTCGGCTGGCTGGAGGGCCTCTTCCACGGGATCCAGACCACCCTGTTCGCCCAGCAGATGGCCGCGCGGGCCCAGCTGGAGCAGATGCGCCGCGCGCTCCCGCCGGGCGTCGGCGGTCACGAGGACGGCGGTGACCCGCGCGCGGGCGGCCGCACGGGCGGACCGTACCTGTAAACCCCCTGAACCGACGAAGGGCCCGGCGGCCGATGCCGCCGGGCCCTTCACTTCGCCTGTGGGAAACGCTCGTTCGGGTTTTTCTTCGGCGCCCCGGCGAAACCGGCGGGCGTGACCTTGGCCACGAAAGCCCCGCCGGGAACCGGCCGCCGACGCGTCGGACGCGGTGCCCGTTCCGTGACCGTACGCGAAAGAAAGGTGGCGCGGGCGTTACAGGTGCCCTACCGCCGGTACACAGGATTTGCACGCCGAGACGTAGTACAGGTTTGATGGCCGGTCCGTCTCGGGCCGGCCCCCGGGCTCATCCCGGACCGGCGGCTTGCGCGAAGGCTGTAGCGTGGCCGACGGAGACCGTAACAACACCGCGCGCACCGCGGGCAGAAACGACGGCGAGGACCGATGGCACAGCAGCAGCGCGCTCAGGGCCCGTCCGACCCCGAGGCGACTGGCGGCGGAATGTCAGATGCGCCGGAGCTGTGGGGTAACGGCGGACTGGTGGGGGACGGCCGATATCGGCTGACCCGCAGACTCGGCCGGGGCGGCATGGCCGAGGTGTTCGCCGCCGAGGACGTTCGGCTCGGCCGCACCGTGGCGGTCAAGCTGCTCCGGGCCGACCTCGCCGAGGACCCGACCTCCAAGGCCCGCTTCACGCGCGAGGCCCAGTCCGTGGCCGGCCTCAACCACCACGCGATCGTCGCCGTGTACGACTCCGGCGAGGACTTCGTGGGCGGCCAGTCGGTGCCGTACATCGTGATGGAGATCGTCGAGGGACGGACGATCCGTGACCTGCTGATCAACGCCGAGGCGCCCGGGCCCGAGCAGGCCCTGATCATCGTCTCCGGGGTCCTGGAGGCCCTCGCCTACTCGCACCAGCACGGCATCGTGCACCGCGACATCAAACCGGCGAACGTGATCATCACGCACAACGGCGCGGTCAAGGTGATGGACTTCGGCATCGCCCGCGCCCTGCACGGCGCGTCCACCACCATGACCCAGACCGGCATGGTCATGGGCACCCCGCAGTACCTCTCCCCCGAGCAGGCCCTCGGCAAGGCGGTCGACCACCGCTCCGACCTCTACGCCACGGGCTGTCTCCTCTACGAACTCCTCGCGCTGCGGCCGCCGTTCACGGGCGAGACCCCGCTCTCCGTGGTCTACCAGCACGTCCAGGACATCCCGACACCTCCGTCGCAGGTCTCCGAAGCCGTCCCGCCGGAGCTCGACGGCCTGGTCATGCGCTCGCTCGCCAAGGAGCCCGACGACCGCTTCCAGACCGCCGAGGAGATGCGCGGGCTCGTCCAGTACGGCCTCCAGATGCTGTACGACCAGGGCGGCCACACCGGCACCTGGAACACCGGCCCGGTGACGGTGCACGACGGCCGCGGCACGCCCGCCGCGGGCTTCGCGAGCACCAGTGTGCTTCCGCACCCCGGCGCCGCCTCCGGCACCACCCAGATCCCCCAGCCGATCCTGCCGGGCGGCTACGGCGGCGGGGACGACGGCGGCTTCGAGGGGCACGGCAACCGGGGCAGCGGCCGCGGCAAGCTGTGGATCCTCGCCGTCCTCGCGGTGATCGCCGTCGCGGCGGGCGTCGCGCTGGCGCTCAACGGCGGGGGCGGGGGTGGTGCCGGCACCGACATCACGCCGACGGCGACCACCTCGCAGACCACCGACGACCAGTCGGCCAGCGAGACGCCGAGCGAGACGGCGACGGACGAGTCGACCGACACGTCCACCGACGACAGCGGCAGCTCGGGCGGCTCGGGGTACACACCGTCCTATACGCCGTCGTACACACCCTCTTACACGCCTTCTCCTACGCCCACCCAGCCGACTGAGACTGCGACGGAGCCGACGGACACCGCGGAACCGACGGACACGGCGGAGCCCAGCGACACGGCGGAACCGACCGGGGGCGGTGGCGTCATCTCAGGGCCCACCGGCGGAGACGAGGACTCCTGAACCGCTGAACCCCTCACGCACGCGTGGGTCCTTGGAACGGGCCCCACGCGTGCGTGCCGTTTGTCTGCTCGTACGGCGCCGACGTCAGCCGACGAACGCGTCGCACACCGCGTCGTACTCCCGCGTCCACCACACCACCAGCGCCGAGGCCGCCGGGAACTGGGGGTCCGCGCGGGTGTCGCCGCGTTCGTAGTGCCAGCGCAGCATCCAGAAGTCGTTGAGGCGCTCCCACCACACGCGGTGCACGGCTGCCGCGAGTTCCGAGGGGGTCGCTCCCGCGGTACGGCGGTACGCGCGCGCGTAGGCCCGCGCCCTCGGCAGGTCGAGCGTCCCCGCGGGCCGTACGAAGAAGATCGCGGCAGCGCGTACGGCCTCCTCGGCGCGGGGCTTCACGCCGAGCCGGTCCCAGTCGACGATCGCGGCGGGCGCGTCGCCCCGGTAGAGCAGGTTGAAGGGGTGGAAGTCCCCGTGCACCCAGCCCACCGGCCCACTGTGCGGAGGCCGCCGCCCCGCGTGCTGTTCGAGCAGCGCACGCCGCTCCAGAAGGCGGTGCCGGGCCAGTTCGTCGAAGGAGTCGGCGGGCCGGTGCCGGCGCACACGCGCGAGGAGGTCGTCGATGAGGGCGAAGGTGACGGCGGGGTCGGTGCCGGTCTCGGCGGGCCCGGCACCCGGCGCGCCCTCATCCCGGCGCACTCCCGCATCCGCTCGTACGCCCCCTTTCGGCACCGCACCGGCCTCCACCGGCATCACCCGCTCCAGGCTCGCGTGCACCACCCCCAGCAGTGCGCCCAGCCGTTCGCACTGGTCGGTGCTGAGTTGGGTGCCGTGGTGGTGGCGGCCGTCGATCCAGGGATGGAGGGCGTAGGCGTGGCCGCCGACGACAGCGACCGTGCGGCCGTCCTGGCCGGGGAGCGGCGGGGCCACCGGGACGCCGAGATCGGCCAGGCGCCGGGTGGCCCGGTGCTGGCGGGCGATCGCCTCCGGGG
The DNA here is from genome assembly GCF_040651535.1 of Streptomyces sp. NPDC048420. Lineage (NCBI taxonomy): Bacteria > Bacillati > Actinomycetota > Actinomycetes > Kitasatosporales > Streptomycetaceae > Streptomyces > Streptomyces sp. NPDC048420. The sequence goes on along the minus strand of NZ_JBEZKG010000002.1, from coordinate 165,771 downwards.
CGGCCGTCTCGGGGTCGAAGTGGTGCTTGAGGAAGTAGTGGCCGCGGGTGGTGCGGAGCCGGTAGCCGCGGTTGAGGAGCCCTTGGTCGACGGGGTCGCAGGCGAGGGCGGACCCTGCGCCGTACTGGCGGAGGAGGGCGCCCAGCGGGGGCGCGTGAGGCATCAGGGGTGGTACAGGAGAGCGCGGCACGCGCCAGATGCTAGGGCACGGAACAGGGCTGTGAGCTGGGCGTTGTCACAGCAGGTCATATTCAGTCACGGTGTGTTCTCGAAGAGGCGTACCCGGCCACCGTACGTCGAGGTCGTCGAGGAGGAATACCCTGATTTCTCCGTCTTCGCGCGCTCGGCAAGTCAGACACGGAAAGTCTTCCGGTGGCCTGGGTGGACGGGATAACGTGCCGTTGCTCCGGCCTGCTGCAAGGCTGTGACCAGCGCCCCTTCGGCTCTTTTCCGATTTACTTGGAAATCCAAGCAAAATCGCAGGTCAAAGGGGGTTTCACAGAAATGTGGAGCACTGGGTAACGTGATTCTTGCAGGGCGCTCGCCGGGGCACCTGTCACGCCTGTTCCGGCCGAGTGGCACCCACCCCGTGCCCCGGGTGTCGGAAGCAGGCGAGCCGCACTGGTACCCGGCAATCCCGGGGGCCGGACCGACGGAGGAGCACACGTGACCGTGGAGAGCACTGCCGCGCGCAAGCCGCGACGCAGCGCCGGGACGAGGAAGTCCCCGAGCACCAAGCCCGAACTGGTTCAGCTGCTGACGCCCGAGGGCAAACGCGTCAAGAACGCGACCTACGACAAATACGTCGCGGACATCACCCCCGAAGAGCTCCGCGGCCTCTACCGCGACATGGTGCTCACCCGCCGCTTCGACGCCGAGGCCACCTCACTGCAGCGCCAGGGCGAACTGGGCCTGTGGGCCTCGCTGCTCGGCCAGGAAGCCGCCCAGATCGGCTCCGGGCGGGCGCTGCGCGACGACGACTACGTCTTCCCGACCTACCGCGAGCACGGCGTGGCCTGGTGCCGCGGGGTCGACCCGACCAACCTGCTCGGCATGTTCCGCGGTGTGAACAACGGTGGCTGGGACCCGAACAGCAACAACTTCCACCTCTACACGATCGTCATCGGCTCCCAGACCCTGCACGCCACGGGCTACGCGATGGGCGTCGCCAAGGACGGCGCGGACAGCGCCGTGATCGCGTACTTCGGTGACGGCGCCTCCAGCCAGGGCGACGTGGCCGAATCGTTCACCTTCTCCGCGGTCTACAACGCCCCGGTGGTGTTCTTCTGCCAGAACAACCAGTGGGCGATCTCCGAGCCGACCGAGAAGCAGACCCGCGTGCCGCTCTACCAGCGCGCGCAGGGCTTCGGCTTCCCCGGTGTACGGGTCGACGGCAACGACGTGCTCGCGTCGCTGGCCGTCACCAAGTGGGCGCTGGAGCGGGCCCGCGGCGGCGAGGGGCCGACGCTCGTCGAGGCGTACACCTACCGGATGGGCGCCCACACCACCTCCGACGACCCGAGCAAGTACCGGGCCGACGAGGAGCGCGAGGCGTGGGAGGCGAAGGACCCGATCCTGCGCCTGCGCCGGTACCTGGAGGCCTCAAACCACGCGGACGAGGGATTTTTCGCGGAACTGGAGACCGAGTCCGAGGCGTTGGGCAGGCGAGTGCGTGAGGCGGTGCGTGCCATGCCGGACCCGGACCGCTTCGCTCTCTTCGAGCACGCGTACGCGGACGGGCACGCGCTCGTCGACGAGGAGCGGGCCGGGTTCGCCGCCTACCAGGCGTCGTTCGCGGATGGGGAAGGGGCCTGATCATGGCAGCGGAAACGATGGCACTGGCCAAGGCGATCAACGAGTCGCTCAGGCGCGCCCTGGACACCGACCCCAAGGTCCTGGTCATGGGCGAGGACGTCGGCAAGCTCGGCGGTGTCTTCCGGGTCACCGACGGCCTCCAGAAGGACTTCGGCGAGGACCGGGTCATCGACACCCCGCTCGCCGAGTCGGGCATCGTCGGCACCGCGATCGGCCTGGCGCTGCGCGGCTACCGGCCGGTGGTGGAGATCCAGTTCGACGGCTTCGTCTTCCCGGCCTACGACCAGATCGTCACCCAGCTCGCGAAGATGCACGCGCGGTCGCTGGGCAAGGTCAAGATGCCGGTCGTCGTGCGCATCCCCTACGGCGGCGGCATCGGCGCGGTCGAGCACCACTCGGAGTCCCCGGAGGCGCTGTTCGCGCACGTGGCGGGCCTGAAGGTGGTCTCGCCGTCGAATGCGTCGGACGCGTACTGGATGATGCAGCAGGCCATCCAGAGCGACGACCCGGTGATCTTCTTCGAGCCCAAGCGGCGCTACTGGGACAAGGGCGAGGTCAACACCGAGGCCATTCCCGGTCCGCTGCACAAGGCGCAGGTGGTCCGCGAGGGCACCGACCTGACGCTCGTCGCCTACGGCCCGATGGTGAAGCTCTGCAAGGAGGTCGCCGACGCGGCCGCCGAGGAGGGCAAGTCCCTGGAGGTCCTGGACCTGCGCTCCGTCTCGCCGCTGGACTTCGACGCGATCCAAGCCTCGGTGGAGAAGACCCGCCGCCTGGTCGTGGTCCACGAGGCGCCGGTGTTCTTCGGGTCGGGCGCGGAGATCGCGGCCCGGATCACGGAGCGCTGCTTCTACCACCTGGAGGCCCCGGTGCTCAGGGTCGGCGGCTACCACGCCCCGTATCCGCCGGCGCGTCTGGAGGAGGAGTACCTGCCGGGTCTGGACCGGGTGCTCGACACCGTCGACCGTGCCCTGGCGTACTGAGGAGAGGGTCGTGACGACGATGACACAGGCGTCCGTACGCGAGTTCAAGATGCCCGACGTGGGCGAGGGGCTCACCGAGGCGGAGATCCTCAAGTGGTATGTCCAGCCGGGGGACACCGTCACCGACGGGCAGGTGGTGTGCGAGGTGGAGACGGCCAAGGCGGCCGTCGAACTGCCCATCCCGTACGACGGGGTGGTGCGCGCTCTGCACTTCCCCGAGGGCACCACGGTCGACGTGGGCACGTCGATCATCGCGGTGGACGTGTCGGGCGGGGCGGCCTCGCCCGCTGAATCCGCTGCTCCTGAACCCGCTGCTCCTGAATCCCCCGCTCTCCAGGAGCCGAAGCCGGAAGGCCGCCAGCCGGTCCTGGTCGGCTACGGCGTGGCCACCTCCTCGACCAAGCGCCGCCCCCGCAAGGGGCCCGAGGTCCCGGCCCAGCAGGCGTCGGCGGCCGTCCAGACCGAGCTGAACGGCCATGGCCCGGCGGCTCCCGTGGTGGAGTCCCGTCCCCTGGCCAAGCCTCCGGTGCGCAAGCTCGCGAAGGACCTGGGCGTCGACCTCACGACGGTGACCCCATCCGGGCCGGACGGCATCATCACCCGCGAGGACGTCCACGCGGCGGCCGGCCCGACCGAGGCGCCCGCGCCCGCGCCGGTGACACAGGCCCCGGTCCCGGTTCCGGCGGCCCCTGCGGCGTCGTACGACTCCGTCCGCGAGACCCGTGTCCCGGTCAAGGGCGTCCGCAAGGCCACGGCACTGGCGATGGTCGGCTCGGCGTTCACGGCCCCGCATGTCACGGAGTTCGTGACGGTGGACGTGACGCGCACCCTGAAGCTGGTCGAGGAGCTCAAGCAGGACAAGGAGTTCGCGGGGCTGCGGGTGAACCCCCTTCTGCTGATCGCCAAGGCCCTGCTGGTCGCGATCAAGCGGAACCCGGACATCAACGCGTCCTGGGACGAGGCGAACCAGGAGATCGTGCAGAAGCACTACGTCAACCTGGGCATCGCGGCGGCCACTCCGCGTGGCCTGATCGTCCCGAACATCAAGGACGCCGACGCGAAGACGCTGCCGCAACTGGCGGAGTCACTGGGCGAGTTGGTGTCCACGGCGAAGGAGGGCCGGACCTCTCCTGCGGCGATGCAGGGCGGCACGGTCACCATCACCAACGTCGGTGTCTTCGGCGTCGACACCGGCACGCCGATCCTGCCGCCGGGCGAATCCGCGATCCTCGCGGTCGGTGCGATCAAGCTCCAGCCGTGGGTCCACAAGGGCAAGGTGAAGCCCCGCCAGGTCACCACGCTGGCGCTGAGCTTCGACCACCGCCTGGTGGACGGAGAGCTGGGCTCCAAGGTGCTGGCCGACGTGGCGGCGATCCTGGAACAGCCGAAGAAACTCATCACCTGGGCGTGACCTGTCCGGCCCGGACAGGTTGTTCAACGGTGAAGGGACGGCCGCAAGTTTGGGTTGCGGCCGTCCCTTCACGCCTTCACGGGCCGATCAGGACCGGTCGAGCACGTAGATGACGTTCAGGTCTCGTCGCCACTCTCTACCTGCGGGCGCTCGGTTCGTTCATTCACCAATGCGAGGGAAGTTCTTTTGTTCCCCTTGCGCCTGGCACCCCGACATGACGAAGGGGCCCGTCGCCCATCGGCAACGGACCCCTACGTGACAGTCGGTGTCAGCTGATCTTCGCGTAGCCGTAGTTGATGAGCTTCTTGACGTCGGTCGTGCGGTTGGCCGCCGAGGAGGAGGTCATGACCGCGCCGATGACGGACTCGCCGTTCTTCGTGGCGGCGAAGACGAGGCAGTACTTGGAGTCGGAGCCCGAGCCGGTCTTGATGCCGAGCGTGCCGTTCCAGCCGAGCAGGGTGTTGGTGTTCTTCCAGGCACCCATGGTGCGGGTGCTGCCGGTCTTCGTGATCGTCTTCGCCGTGTACGACTTGGTCTTCACGACGGACTTGAAGGTCGAGTTCTTCATCACGTTGCGGGCGAGCAGCGTGAGGTCCTTCGGAGTCGAGGCGTTCGAACCATTGCTTATTCCGTCGAACGAGTCGAACTTCGTGTTCGTCATACCGAGGTTCTTCGCCGTCGTGTTCATCTTCGCGATGAACGACTTCGTGCGCGCGGAGACCGTCGAGCCGGAACCGAACTTGTCGGCCAGTGCCATCGCGGCGTCGCAGCCGGACGGCAGCATCATTCCGTAGAGCAGCTGACGGACGGTGACCTTGTCGCCGACGATCAGGTGGGCGGAAGAGGCGCCCTTGGAGACGATGTAGTCGCTGTACGCCTTCTTGATGGTGACCTTGGCGTCCAGGTTCAGGTTCGACTGCGAGAGCACGACCTTGGCGGTCATGATCTTCGTGGTGGAAGCGGTGAGCCGCTTGGTGTTGGGCGACTTGCTGAAGAGGGTCGTGCCGGTGGCGCTGTTCATCAGGAAACCGCCCTTGGCGGTGATGGTCGGCGTGGTCAACGCCTGCGCGGGTGCCGCGGTGAGAGCCCCGGTGGCGAGCACTGCGCCGGTCGTGATCGCGACGGCTGCGGCTCTGCGGACGCGGAGGCCCTTGATGGCGGTAATCAACTGAAATACCCCGAATACGTCGAATGCCCCTGAAAGTGCGGCCGAGTTGAAGGGGAACGAGGTTGAGGCCGCATGTGTCTGACACGTAGATAGCACGGAAGGTTGTGCAGTCGCTGGGGCGGGTGTCGATTTCCGCGACGAGGGTGACGGCCGGGGGTCCGCATGCTGGACGGGGCTCATCATGCGTACGTGTTGTATCTATGCTGTGGGCATGAGCCTGGCCGTGAAACAGCCCCCCGCCGCCGACCGCGTCTACACCCACGTCAAGCAGGGTGTCCTGGACCGTCGCTACGAGGGCGGGACCCTGCTCACCGAGGGCGAGCTCGCCGAGGCCGTCGGGGTGTCCCGCACACCGGTGCGTGAGGCGCTGCTCCGTCTCGAGGTCGAGGGGCTGATCAAGCTTTACCCGAAAAAGGGAGCGCTGGTCCTGCCCGTCTCCGCCCAGGAGATCGCGGACGTCGTCGAGACCCGCCAGCTCGTCGAGGGTCACGCCGCCCGCAAGGCCGTGCCGGCGTCCCCGCAGCTCCTCGCACGCCTGGAGGAGTTGCTCGCGCGGCAGAAGGAGCAGGCCGCGGCCGGGGACCTGGCCGGCGCCGCCGTGACCGACCGCTGCTTCCACGCCGAGATCGTCCGCAGCGGCGGCAACGAGATCCTCAGCCGGCTCTACGACCAGCTCCGCGACCGCCAGCTCAGGATGGGCGTCGCCGTGATGCACGCCCACCCGGACCGCATCACCAAGACCCTCACCGAGCACGAGCAGATCCTTCACGCCCTGCGCTCCGGCGACGCGGAGGCGGTCGTAGGCCTGATTCACGGGCATGTCGAGTGGTTCTCGAACCTGGCGCGGGGGGAGGTCCGATGAACCGCTCCCCGCTTCCCGGTGACCCTCCGGGCGGCCGGCGCGCGATGGCCGTGTGGGGCATCGGCGTCTCCGTCTACTTCGTCGCTGTCATCTTCCGCACGTCCCTCGGGGTCGCCGGCCTCGACGCGGCCGAGCGGTTCCATGTGAACGCCTCGGCCCTGTCGACCTTCTCGATCCTCCAGCTCCTCGTCTACGCCGGCATGCAGATCCCCGTCGGCCTGCTCGTCGACCGGCTCGGCACCAAGAAGGTGCTGACCCTGGGCGTGGTGCTGTTCACGGCGGGGCAGCTCGGCTTCGCGTTCTCGCCGTCGTACGGCACCGCCCTCGCCTCGCGCGCGCTGCTCGGCTGCGGCGACGCGATGACCTTCATCAGCGTGCTGCGGCTCGGCACCCGCTGGTTCCCGGCCCGCCGCGGCCCGCTGGTCGCGCAGCTCGCCGGGCTGGCCGGCATGGCGGGCAACCTGGTCTCCACCCTGGTCCTGGCCCGGCTGCTGCACGGCATCGGCTGGACGGCCGCGTTCGCGGGCAGCTCGCTCGCGGGTGTGGTGGTGCTGGTCCTGCTGCTCCTCTTCCTCAAGGACCACCCCGAGGGACACGAGCCGGAGCCGTTCCCGCACCGGGGAGCGGCCTACGTACGACGCCAGATCGCCGCGTCCTGGCGGGAACCCGGCACCCGGCTCGGGCTGTGGGTGCACTTCACGACGCAGTTCCCGGCGATGGTGTTCCTGCTGCTGTGGGGCCTGCCGTTCCTCGTCGAGGCGCAGGGGCTGTCCCGGGCGGTGGCGGGCGAACTGCTCACGCTCGTCGTGCTGTCCAACATGGTCTTCGGCCTGGTCTACGGCCAGATCGTGGCCCGGCACCACGCGGCGCGGCTGCCGCTCGCGCTCGGCACCGTGGCCGCGACGGCGCTGCTGTGGGCGGGCACGCTGGCCTACCCCGGCGAGCACGCGCCGATGTGGCTGCTGATCGTGCTGTGCGTGGTGCTCGGCTCGTGCGGGCCGGCCTCGATGCTCGGCTTCGACTTCGCGCGCCCGGCGAACCCGCCGGAGCGGCAGGGCACCGCGTCCGGCATCACCAACATGGGCGGGTTCGTCGCGTCGATGACGACCCTGTTCGCCGTCGGTGTCCTCCTGGACGCGACCGGCGACAACTACACCGTCGCCTTCTCGTCCGTCTTCGTGCTCCAGGCACTCGGCGTCAGCCAGATCCTGCGGCTGCGCAGGCGGGCGGCGCGCAGGGAGCGGGAGCGGCTGGTGGCGAGCCGGGTGGAGACGGTGCACGTCCCTGCGTAGCCGCGGGAGCTACGCAGGTCTCACACCCGATTCCTACTGCGTCACCGTGAAGTTCCGCAGGATCGCCGACGTCAGTTCCGGGTCGCCGTCCGCCTTCACGCGGTCCGCCGCCGACTCCGGGGTCACGCGGCCGCAGGCCAGGCGGACGTAGGTCTCCCAGTCGAGGGTGAGGGTGGCGGCGGGGCCGAGCGCGGGAGCCGTCTCCAGTGTGCCGCGGCCTTGGATGTCGACCCTTATCGTGCGCAGGAACTCGACGGGGCCGTGGATGTCGAAGACGATCGCCGAACTGCGGGGCGCGTTCGCCTTGGTGGCCACTATGTCGGGGAGGGCGTCGAGCAGCACGTCCCGGGCGATGTGCGCGCCGGGGGAGTCGAGGTTGCCGGGCCGGCCGAGGGCGGTGCGCAGGTCCTGTTCGTGCACCCAGACGTCGAAGGCGTGCTGGCGCATGGAGTCCACGAGCGTCAGTTCGGTTCCGAGCGGGCCGCGCACCTTCGTGCCGGGGTCGCGGGACTCGTTCCGCAGCTGGCGGTTGCGGCGGATGATGACGTACTCCAGCTCGGACGTCATCTCCGGCGCCGTGTGGTGGCGGCGGACGTCGACCTGCATCTCCATGTACCGCTGGTGGTCGTTGGTGACGTGGAACAGGTCGCGGGGGAGGGTGTGGATGGGGCGCGGGTCGCCCAGCATCTCGCAGTCCAGCCCGATGACATGCGACACCACGTCCCGCACCGACCAGCCGGGGCAGGGGGTACGACGGTTCCACTCACCCTCGACGAGGGGCGTCACCAGCTCGGATATCGCGTCGATGGAGTGGGTCCAGGCGTCGGCGTAGGGCTGGAGAGTGGGATGCAGACTCACGGAACGGGACCCCTCGGCGGTCGGAGCACGGGCTGGTGGTGGCGGCGTTGCCAGTGGAGGTGGTGGCTGTCGGCGGGTGTCTTGGAACGCTAAGTTACGCTGCTGCGAGGCACCCCGGCAGTGCTTTCGTGTGACGATCGTAGGCCCGTAACGGACGGCTCGAATGCCAGGACGGTGGTAGTGTGCGCGCCTCTTTGATCCAGATCGCCGTGGATGAGGGCGAATCGGTCGAATCGCGTCGGCGTCGGGTGGCGTCGCTGGTACGCGATCAGGCCGGAGCCGACCTCGTCGTCCTGCCGGAACTGTGGAGCACGGGGGCGTTCGCCTTCGAGGAGTTCGGGAGCGAGGCCGAGCCGCTTCACGGGCCGACGTACGAGGCCATGGCGAAGGCCGCGAGCGACGCGGGCGTGTGGCTGCACGCGGGCTCGATCCCCGAGCGGGCCCCCGACGGCACCCTCTACAACACCTCCCTCTTCTTCTCCCCCGCCGGTGAACTGGCCGCCACCTACCGCAAGATCCACCGCTTCGGCTTCGACAAGGGCGAGGCCGTGCTGATGGGCCGCGGCGAGGACCTGGTGACGGTCCGTCTGCCGGAGACGACCGTCGGCGTCGCCACCTGTTACGACCTCCGTTTCCCCGAGCTCTTCCGTGGTCTCGTCGACGCGGGCGCCGAGACCCTGGTGATCCCGGCGGGCTGGCCGGAGCGCCGCCGGGCGCACTGGACGCTGCTGGCCCGGGCGCGGGCGGTCGAGAACCAGGCGTTCGTGCTTGCCTGTGGAACGGCCGGGACGCACGCGGGAGTTCCACAGGCAGGTCACTCGATCGTGGTGGATCCGTGGGGCGAGGTGCTCGCGGAGGCGGGCGCCGACGAGGAGGTCCTCACGGTGGAGTTCGACCCCGGGAAGGTGGCCGTGACCAGGGAGCAGTTCCCGGCCCTGAAGGACCGGGTGCTCTGAGACCCGGGGCAACGGCCCAGGGGATCAGTCGTCCTCCCGCTCCTTCTCCGCGAGGTGGATCACGCACACCGCCACCGCGATGAGCAGCGCCGGGTCCGCGTCGTCGCGGACGATGTCGACGCCGTAGGTCTCACGGACGTGCAGCCAGCGCCGGGAGACCACGGCGAGCAGTTCGCCGTCGTACTCGACGGCGAACTCACGGTCGAGGATCTTGCCGCTGACGTCGAGTTCGGTCCTGCCGTCGGCGAGCGCCACCCGGTAGTGGTTGCGCAGCAGCGACAGGCGTTTCCGCTTGATCTTCGCCAGCGGCTCGCCGTCCCGCTCGATCACCATGGTGTCGCGCAGGGCGAACATCTTCTGGCGGATGTCGATCAGGACCCGCCCGTGGGTGTCCTTCAGCTCGAAGGTGTCCCTGACCCGCATGGCTTTGCCGTCGACGAGGAAGACCTTGTTGCCCCGGTCGTCCTCGATCCAGTAGTCGTCACCGATGCCGAGGAGCCGGTCGCGTACGAGGAATCTCATGCCGTTACCGCTTCCCCGGCGCCCGTCCCGAAACGCCGCCGGTAGGCCGACGGGCTGAGGCCGGTCTCGCGCCGCACGCGCGCGCGGAGGTTGGCGGCCGTGCCCAGACCGCTCCTCGCGGCCACCACGTCGAGGCGTTCCTCCCCGCGCTCGATGAGCCGGCAGGCGAGCGCCACCCGTTCCGCCGTCAGCCACGCGAGCGGAGTCGTGCCGAGCTGGGCCTGGAAGCGGCGGTGCAGGGTCGCCGGGGAGACAGCCGCGCGGGCCGCCAGGCCGGCCACCGTCAGCGGCTCCCCCAGCCGCTCCTGCGCCCACGCGAGCAGCGGACCCAGCGACTCGTCCCGTACGTCGGGCACGGGCCGCTCGACGAACTGCTTCTGGCCGCCGTCGCGGTGGGCGGCGAAGACGAGCCTGCGGGAGACGTGGTTGGCGATCTCGGCGCCGTGGTCCCGTCGTACCAGGTGCAGCCCCAGGTCGAGCGCCGAGGCGCTGCCGGACGCGGTGAGGATGTCGCCGTCGTCGACGAAGAGGATGTCCGGCTCCAGCCGCACACGTGGGAAGCGGGCCCGGAACGAGTCGGCCCACATCCAGTGACAGGCCGCCCGCCGTCCGTCCAGCAGCCCGGCCTCCGCCAGGGTGAACGCGCCCGAGCAGAAGCCGACCAGCCGGGCGCCACGCGCGTGTGCCCGTCGTACGACGTCCAGCACCTGCGGTGAGCGCGGGGTGTCGGTGTCGGGCCGGTTCGGCACGATCAGCGTGTCCGCCTCGTCCGCCGCCTCCAGACCGGCGACCCCGGTCAGCGTGAAGAAGCCGTCCCGCATCCGGGTGCTCGACCCGGCGGCGCACAGCGTGAAGTCGTACAGCTGCCGCCCCAGTTCCGGCCGTCGCAGCCCGAAGACCTCGATGGCGCAGCTCATTTCGAAGGGGTTGGAGTTCTCGTCGACCAGCAGGACGACACGGTGAGAGGATTCTTGCGCCATGTGCGATTTCTAGCACTCGTGCGGTGAACGAGGCACCCGCACGATGACCTCATGACCACCGAACCCGTCTCCCTGCCCGCCGCGCTGGCCTCCTTCACCGAGCAGTGGAGTCCCCGCATCGTCAGCGCCGTCAACGACTACGACGTCCGCGTCACGCACGTCGAGGGCGAGCATCTCTGGCACGTCCACGACGACACCGACGAGTTCTTCCTGGTCCTGGAGGGCGAGCTGCACATTTCGCTGCGGGAGCCGGCCGGCGAGCGCACGGTCGTTCTGCCGAGGCTGTCCGTCTTCACGGTCCCGCGGGGCGTCGAACACAAGCCGTACGCCCCCGTCCCGACCGACATCCTCCTGCTCGAACCCACCGGCACCTCGACGGTCGGCGACCGCCATGACGAGATCCCGGCCCATGTGGACGTGACGACGGGCCACGCGCTGCACCGGTGACCCGTCCGACGGCTACCGCCTGCGCGGGACCAGCTTGAACACCGCGACGCCTGCCGCCACCAGGGTCGTGGCGGCCACGACCATCGCCATGCTGTTGAGCCACAGCCCGGTCGCCGCCAGCGTGGCGCCTCCGGCCCCGGTGGTACCGGCGCCGATCACTCTTCCGTACATCGCGCTTCTCCTGTGTTGGTTTCCATGAGGGTTACGTAGCCACCCACTTCTCCTCGCTGCGGCGCAACAGCCCCCACAGCGAGGAGAAGTAGACGGCGTGCTGAAAGAGGTCGTAGAGCATCTCGGGGATCATCAGCGCCGCCACCAGCACGGCACGTGGCCCGGCCCGGCGTACGGAGACCGTCTTCTCGACCACGAAGACCAGCCCGATCGCGGTCCAGAAGGGCGAGTAGCCGGGCCAGCCGTACAGCGTGGTGTAGGTGCCCATGTAGGTCAGGTAGATGAGGAAGGACAGCGCTCCGAAGCCCATGAGGAACTGCTGTGCGAAGTAGCGGGCGGTGACGCGGGTCCAGCCGTAGTCGCGCAGGTTCTCGAGGGCTCCGCGCTGCCACCGCAGCCGCTGGTGCCACAACTTGCCCAGGGTGGGCATGACCTCGGTGGTGACCGCGCAGCCTGCCGGGGACATGGTCCGGTAGCCGAGGGTCTTGACCGCCTTGGTCATCTCGTCGTCCTCGGTGAGCGAGGCGAGACTGTAGTAGGCGTGGCCGCCGCCGATCACTCCGTCGCGGCGGGCGGCGCGCACCTCGCGCAGGACGCGGGCGCGGAACATGGTGCCGGTGCCGGTGAGCACCTGGGCCTTGCCGCCGGTGCGCTCCAGCTCCCAGGCGTAGCGGTGGAACTCCATGCGCTGGAGCAGGCCGAGCAGACCGCCGCCGTCCTCGCCGTAGAAGACCCCGCCGACGGCACCGACCTTGCGGTTGAAGGTGCCGATCGCCGTCTCGTTGAACGACGGGTCGAGCACGGTGTCGGCGTCCTGCACCAACAAGAGGTCGCGGTCCTCGAGATGGGGCAGCACCCAGGCGATGGCCTGGTTGAGGGCGCCGGCCTTCTTGTGCGTGTTGCCCTGGGTGGCGAAGACCTGGGCGCCCTGTGCGAAGGCGATCTCGGCGGTGGCGTCGGTGCAGTTGTCGGCGACCACGACGATCAGGTCGGGGCGCCGGGTCTGCCGCCACAGGCCCTGGATCGCGTCGGCGATGCGGTCCTGTTCGTTGTGGGCCGGTATCAGCGCCACCAGGCGTGTGGGGCCGTCGAATTCGTCGGGGGCGGCGTGGGCGCGGCGCGCCGCGTGCCGGTGGGGGCGCGGTGAGCGCGGATAGTGCGCCGCGGGTGACGTCGCCTCAAGTGTCGTCGTGGAGTGGAGCACGGGGAGCCCCCGGGTGTGCTGATGGTTCACGCCCGGCACTGCAGACCCCCCGGGCTCTCAAGGATCCCGAGTCTTCACTATTTCCACACAAGCAGACAAGTCAACCTGGATCACGGATTGCTCACGGTTGACTGTGTATCCGACTTGAGAGCCGTATCCGGTTTACACGCCGTATCCGTCGGAGTATCCGTCACGGCGTCCGTGCCGCTCCTCCTCGATCACCGTCGGCGCCGTGGGCGGCATGACCACCCGCCTGCGCCGCGCGATGCTGCTGAACGTCGTCACGCCGATCAGCCCCACGATCATCAGAATGACCCCGACCAGGTCGAGGTTGACCCCGTTCATGTGCCAGTCGGTCGCGAAAGTGAGGATGGCTCCCACGGCGATGAGGATGATGCATCCGCCCAAGCCCATGAGTGTCGCCTCCCTGTCCGGGCCGGTCGTTCCGGTCCGGACTCGCGGGTACCCCCACTCCGGGCGAACTACCCCTCCAGGAACGCCACCAGCGCGTTCGCCAGCAGATGCGGGTCGTCCACGCCGCACAACTCCCGGACGCTGTGCATCGACAGGATCGCCACACCGATATCGACGGTCTTGATGCCGTGCCGGGCCGCGGTGATCGGCCCGATCGTCGTGCCGCAGGGCATGGAGTTGTTGGAGACGAAGGACTGGAAAGGCACACCGGCCTTCTCGCAGGCGGCGGCCCACACGGCCCGGCCCGAACCGTCCGTGGCGTAGCGGTTGTTGACGTTGACCTTGAGGATCGGCCCGCCGTTGACCCGCGGGTGGTGCGTCGGGTCGTGCCGCTCCGCGTAGTTGGGGTGCACGGCGTGCCCGGTGTCGGAGGACAGACAGACCGTCCCCGCGAAGGCCCGCGCCCGGTCCTCGTACGACCCGCCGCGTGCGAACACCGAACGCTCCAGGACCCCGCCGAGCAGCGGCCCGTCGGCGCCCGTGTCCGACTGCGAACCGTTCTCCTCGTGGTCGAAGGCGGCGAGGACGGGGATGTACGACAGCTCCGGGCCGCCCGCGACCGCGGCCAGGGCGGCCACGCCCGCGTGCACCGACAGCAGGTTGTCCATCCGCGGTCCGGCCAGCAGCTCCTTGTCCCGGCCCAGATAGGCGGGCGCCTCCACGGAGTGCGTCATCAGGTCCCAGCCGGTCACCTCGCCCGCGCCGAGCCCCAGTTCCTCCTCCAGGAACGCGATCAGGTCGCCGTCGCGCACATCGTCGCCGAGCCCCCAGATGGGCTGCAGATGCCGCTGCTTGTCCAGCTTGAGCCCCTCGGAGGAGACCGCGCGGTCCAGATGGATGGCGAGCTGGGGCACCCTCAGCAGCGGCCGGTCCACGTTCACCAGCCGCGTCGAACCGTCCCGCAGGGTCAGCCGGCCGGCCAGCCCCAGGTCACGGTCCAGCCAGGAGTTCATCAGCGGACCGCCGTAGATCTCCACGGCCACCTGGCGCCAGCCGTGTCCGCCGGCGTCGGGCAGCGGCTTGACCCGCAGGTTGGGCGAGTCGGTGTGCGCGCCGACGATCCGGTACGGCGTGTGCGGCGTGGCCGTCTCGGGGACGTACCAGGCGATGATCGCGCCTCCGCGCAGTACGTACTTGCCGCCGCTCGACCCGTCCCAGGCGTCCGTCTCCGAGACCTGGCGGAAGCCTGCCTTCTCCAGCCGCTCGGCGGCGTTCGCCACCGCGTGGTACGGCGTGGGGCTCGCTGCCAGGAAGGACATGAGGTCGTCGGTGTGACCGCGGTCGAAGCGGGAGGGTTCGCTCATGGCAGCCACCCTAAGGTGCCGTGCAGCCGTGTCGAGCCGCGGTTCCGTGAAGGATCGTGCCACCGCGGAGGCGGATTTGATCGGAAAGCGGTGGGCCGGAGGCGTATGCCGTTTCGCGGACGGGACCGTCCGGGCCCCCGGGACCTTCCGTGGTGGTCCCGGGGGCCGTGATGCCGGCGCGGCGTCAGCGGCGCAGTGCCTCCGCCGGCTGGATGCGGGCCGCACGCCAGGCCGGGTAGAGGCCTGCCAGCAGGCCCGTGGCGAGGCCCACGGCCGGGGCGGCGGCGAGGGTGACCGGGTGGACGACCGGCGTCCAGTCCCGTACCACCGCCACCGCGACCACCGTGATCACACCGACGCTGGTGCCGACCAGGCCGCCCAGCGCGCCCAGCGTGCCCGACTCCGTGAGGAACTGGAGCGTGATGTGGCGGCTGCGAGCGCCCAGCGCTCGGCGCAGACCGATCTCGCCCGTGCGCTCCAGCACGGCCACCAGGGTCGTGTTGGCGATCCCCACCGCGCCGATGACCAGGCAGATCGCGGCCAGCAGCAGGAAGAGCTGGCCCAGGTCGGAGGTGACCGACGTGCGCAGGGACCTCGGGTCGGGCGGCGGGGTGGCCTTGAGGTACTCGGGGTGGTCCGGCCGCAGCGCGGTCGGCGCCTCGTGGGCCACCTGGGCGGCCGCCCCCGTACTGGTGGCCACCAGCATCTTGGCGCCCCCCTCCTCGGGCACCCCCCACAGCCGCTCCGCCGTGCTGCTCGGGACGACCACGCTCAGCAGGAGGTCGGCCTTGCGCTGCACGTCGTCGATGATGCCGATCACCGCGAACGGCTCACCGTCGATGAAGACGGCCGGCCGCGTGTCCAGTGTGGTGATGCCCAGCCGGGCGGCCGTCCCGGAGCCGAGGAGCGCCACCTGGGCCGAGGTGTCCTGCTGGAAGCCGTCGTACAGCCGCCCCTGCGCGAGCGTGGGCAGCGCGGCCTGGAGCGTTCCGGGTGAGGCGGCCAGGATCTGGGCCCGTTCACCGGTGGCGTCACCGAGCGGGGACGCGCGGACCGTGTCGGTGCCGGTGAGCCGTACCTGCCAGTACACGCCCGCGTGCTCGACGCCGTTCAACGCCTCGATCCGGTCGTCGGCGTCGTCGGGAAAGGCGTAACCGGCGAACTCGTTCTGCTGGCGGCCCACGTCCTCGATGGTCACCTCGGTCGCGCTGAGCAGGTCGAAGCGCGAGTCGATCTGCGAGGAGGTGGTGGCCGTCAGACCGAGCACGGCGACGAAGGTGCCGACGCCCAGGACGGTGCCGAGGCCGGTGAGCGCGGAACGCGCGGGCCGTTGCAGCATCCCGGCGAGGGCCTCGCCGAACAGGTCGCGGGGGGAGAAGGACGAGAACGCGGAGAGCGAGGGCTCGGGGGAGCGGCGGCGGCTTCGCAGCCGTGGCAGTCGTCTTCGCCTGTCGGTCACTCGGCGACTCCCTCCGCCGACAGGGCCCGCCGGGGGCCTCGGCCGGGCTGCTCGGCGAGGACGCCGTCCCGGATGGCGACGGTGCGTTCCCCGTGGGCGGCGACGGCCGGATCGTGGGTGATGACGAGTACGGTCATGCCCTCGGCGTGCAGCTCGTCCAGCAGCGCCAGGACGCTCTCGGCCGTCGCCGTGTCCAGGTTGCCCGTCGGCTCGTCGCACAGCAGCAGCGAGGGCCTGGCCACCAGGGCGCGGGCGATCGCCACCCGCTGCCGTTCACCGCCGGACAGCCGCGTCGGCACCGCGTCGATCCGGTGACCGAGCCCGACCCGGATCAGGGCGGCACGCGCGCGTGCCGTGCGGTCGGCGCGGCCGGAGCGGTTGTAGACCATGGCGAGGGTGACGTTCTCCAGCGCGCTGCGGTGCGGCATGAGGTGGAACGACTGGAAGACGAACCCGATGTGCCGCCCGCGCAGCGCGGCGCGGGCCGCCTCGCCCGCGCCGGCGACATCGATGCCGTCCAGGAGGTACGAGCCCTCGGTCGGCGCGTCGAGCAGCCCCGCCACGTTGAGAAACGTGGACTTGCCCGACCCGGACGGCCCGATCACGGTGACGAACTCGCCCCGCCGCACGACCAGGTCGCAGGGCCGCAGCGCGGTGACGGGTGGCGGGCCGGGATAGGTCAGCCCCACCCCGCGGAACTCCATGACCGGAACCTCGGGCCCCGGCCCGGGCGCCTGCGGTGAGCCGCGGCGGCGGGTGTGGGCGCGCAGCCTCATGCACCGCCTCCCGGGGCCTGCCGTATACCGGTGACCACGAGGGCGCCGGGGTCCAGACGGCCACCGGCCACGGGAACCACCTCCACGTACCCGTCGCCCTGGGTGCCGGCCCGGACCTGCACCCGACGCTGTGTGCCGTCCGCGGCCACGACGGTGACCGCGCTCTTGCCGTCCGAGCCCACGGACACGGCGGTGACCGGCACCACCAGTGCCTTGCCGTCCGTGGAACCGGCCTCGACGGTCAGCCGCACCTCCTGGCCCGCCAGTGCGCGGTCCAGGGGCTTGTCGGGCTCCACCACGAGCGGATAGCCCTGGGCCGCGGCCGGGGCGCGCTCGCCGTCCGACCCGTCCTCGGAGGTGGTGCCGTCCTGCTCCTGGCCCGCGTCCAGGGTCTGAGACACGGACCGCACCTTCCCGGGGACGGTGGTCCCGGAGCGCTCGGCGAGGACCTCGACCCGCTGACCGGCCCTGACCAGGCCTTTCTGGCGCTCCTGCAGATATCCCCGGACGACGAGCCGGCCCGCGGACACCTTCATCACGCCGGCCGTCACCCGAGTGCCGACCGCCCCGGACACCGAGTCCACCCGGGCCGGGAAACCGGGCAGGAACACGACCTCGCCTGCGGGCAGCATGGGACCGGCGGCGGACTGTGCGTCGGTCAGGTTCTGGCGGGCCGTCTGCAGGTCCTCCCGCGCCCACTCGACGGCGCGCCGGGCCTCGGCGGCGCCATCACCTGCGTCTGTGTTGTTTTCACCGTCGGCCGGTGTCGCCGAGGGGGACGGCTCCGCCGCGTCGGCGGCCGACTGCGCCTGCTCCAGCGCGCGTTCGGCGGACCGTACGCCCTCCTCCGCCGCCTTGACCGCCTGGCCCTCGTCGTCGACCGCCGGCCTGGGGTCGTAGCCGAGCCCGGCGTAGAAGGCCTGGAGCGCCGCTTTCGTACCGGCCTTGAAGGTGCCGGACGGGTCGTTGCCGGTGCCGTGCCCGAGGTCGCGCAACGCTTTCTGCAGCTGGGCCACGTCGTCGCCCTTGGCCCCCGGCTTGAGGTCCCGGTACACGGGGAGCTCGCCCTTCAGGACGAACACCGGGCGGCCGGACACCTCCAGCAGGAGCTGACCGGCGCGGATCGTGTCCCCGGTGTTGACCGGGAGCTTCGTCACCACGGGTTCGGCGGCGCCCTCACCGCCCGACGCGACGGGCGTCACGGTCACGGACTGTCCGGCCGCCACGGTGCCGCGCAGCACCACGGTCTCCTTCAGCACCCGCCGTTCCACCGGCGCGGTCAGCACGTCCGCGGCCGGGGGCTTCGTGTCGGCCGCGGCCTGGGCCGGTGACTTGATGACCTGTGAGGCGGCGAAGCCGGCCGCCGCCAGCAGGGTCGACCCCACGGAGACGGCGGCCACCCACCGGCGGCGGGTCATCCGGGCCCTCGCGGTCGGCTCCGTGCCCGGCGCCGACTGCAGCCGCTCCGGTTCGGATCGCGTCTGATGATCCATCGCTCACCCGGCCTGCGCGGACGCGGCGGCCTTGAGCATGGCGTCGATGTTCTTCTTGACGTCGGCGAGGGCCTCGGCGTTCTGCTCCACGGCCTGCTCCTGGTAGGCGTAGTCGACCGCGAACCAGACACCCACCACGTTGTGCTTCGCACGGCACTCCTGGTCGGCGGTGGCGACCTGGATCTCGTGCCGCGTCGGCTGCGGGGTCTTCGCCCACTCCGGGTCGCCGAGGGCCGCCAGCGGGTCGGTGTAGTCGAAGCCCTTGTCCTTCATGCACGTCGACCACTTGGCGAACACCGCGCGGGTGCGCTTGTCCTGCTGGGCCTTCGTCAGGGTGTCGAACTTGAGGTCGGTGGCGACCTTCGCGTCACCCGTGTTCCCGTTGACCGAGCCGGTGAGCTTCTTGCGCCCCTCTCCGACACACCCGTGGTCCGGTACCTTCTGGCCGTTGATGACCTGTCCGCCGGACCCGAACTTCTGCTTGGGGTCGTCCGATCCGCGCTCGGCCGTCTGCATCGCGGCCGTCATCTTCTGACCCTTGTTCCCCCAGGGGCTGTCGTCCTCCACGCCGCCCGCCGGGTGGTAACCCCACTCCTCCGCCTTTTCGGCGCTCTGGGGTCCGAAGCGGCCGTCGGTCCGTGTGGTCGGGGCGTCACCCGAGGACGCGGTGAACTCGGCCTCCGGGGGCGTGTAGTCGAATCCGAAGCGCTTCATGCAGTCGGTCAGGATGCCCGCGTAGGCGTTGTTGATGGTCTCGTTCTGCTCCGGGTTCAGCAGGTAGGTGTCCAGGGGCATCGACTTGTCATTGGCGTTGGTGATCTTCGGGATTTCGGCCACGGCGGGAGGTGCCTTGGGATTCCCCTTCGATTCCGCCGAAGAGCTTTCGCCGTCCGAACAGCCGGCCAGCAGAAGCGGCACACAGACCAGGAGAGCAGAAAAGCGGCGCATTGCACGAGACACGATGGTGGCTTCTTCCGATTCTTCTGAGTGGAGTTCCGATTCCGGGCCCGGTTCCCGTGCCGGGGGTGCGAGCAGGTGCCCGCACCCCCGCATCACTCGGACGGGACTCAGACGTTCTGGCCCGATGCGTTGTTGTTCTTCAGCTGCGAGTTGAGGTCGACCGTGGCGTAAGGCGAGATGGTCTGACAGGCAACGGCGCAGCTGTAGCCGCTGTTGTAGTAGACCCGGAAGTTCGAGCTGATCCAGCTGTCCACGGCGGCGGCGTGGTTCTTGACCTCGACGCCGGCTCCCGCGCTGCCGTTTCTCCCGCTGCTGAAGTAGCGGCCCGCGTAGTCCCGGACCTTGTCGTACTGCACGTAGACCGCGCCGTAGCCATAGCTGCTGGAGTTGTAGTACAGGCAGACTTCGCCCTCGCCGCAGTCGTAGTCGATCGCGGCCGACGCCGGTGCCGCCGTCACCAGTCCGGCGGCCAGTGCGCCGCCCACCACCGCGGTCGCCGCGATGAGTTTCCTGATTCGCATGCCGATCCCTTTCCGTTGCGGTTCGGATTACTCCGGATACGCTCACAAGAAAGGGCAGCCTCTCGCTGTGCTGCCGCTGCGAATTCGGGACAGGTGGAACGGGACGTGACTCTTGCTGAGAACGGCCGAGAGGATCTGCCCATTGCGCGGACTGCTGCCTCGAATTCGCGTTCCCCAGAGTAGGTCGTGCTTCGCCGGGCGGCCTCTCTATTCCTTTTGGGAGTGTCTGAAAAGCGATCAACCATCCGTGTTTGCGGGGGTGGTGGCGATGTAAATCATCGCCCGGTATGTTGCGATTGACCATGGAATGACCCCTGATGGAATACGAAGTTCCATGTATGCGGAATGAAGGACTCTGGCGGGAATCTTGTGCCCGCTGTGACGGCTGAAGCGGGAGAGGGCGGACGGGCGCCTCATCCGCCCGCTTTCTCCGCGGCGTCGTTCACCCGCGGATCGACCCACTGCTGCCACCGCTTGCTCGTCGCGAGGGCCTGCACCTGGGCCGCCCGGTATCCGGTCCCGGTCGCGGTCACGACCACGCGCGTGCCGTCCGAGCGCAGGACGTCGGCGGTCAGTTCGGCGCCGGAGCCGCTGCCACGCTCCTTGAAGAGCAGGACCGACCCGTCACCGAGCTTGGCGATCCGGCAGCCGTCGTCCCCCTCCGGGCAGGAGTAGTGCCGGCCCAGGCCGTCGACCGAGGGCATATGGGTCGGACCCGTCACCTCGGGCTTGCTCGACTGACGGCTTCCCGGCCACGCGTCACCGTCCTGGCCGCTCCTCTGCGGCTTCTGGACAAACCCCCCCTGCAGCCACACGGCCACCGTGCCCCCCTCCGCCAGCGTGACCTTGCCGTACGTCTGCACGGCGGTGTACGCCGGGTCGCTGTCCCGTGACTCGGTCTTCGTCACCGAGGGCCGGTCCGGGAGCAGCTCGGCCAGCAGGGCGACCGTGGCGGCACCCGTCACGGGTTCCTTGCCCGGCGGGGCGGAGTCGCTGCCGACGGAGAAGTCGGGCAGCGCGACGGTCTGCATCGCGTCCCCCCGCTGTCCGGGCAGCGCGAGGAGCAGCGCCGCGGCGGTCAGTGCCGCCGCCGCCGACACGGACGTGCTCCACAGCGCCACCCGCTTGCGGCGCCGGGTGCGGGTGCCCCGGGCCACCGCGCCCGCCACCAGGAACTCGGTGCGCAGCGGGAGGTCGTTCAGCGCGGTGTCCAGGGCGCGGGAGAACTCGCGGCCGTACCGCAGGTCGTCGTCGAAGGGTGTGGACTCGTCGTGCCGCATGGGTGCACCGTCCTTTCCGGTGTCGCGGGGTCCGGGATGCGGGGCGGGTCCGGCCGCCGGGGCCGGGATCGGGGTCAGTGCACGGCGATCGAGTCCTGTCCGTCCCCTATCGTCCGGCGCAGTCTGGCGAGGGCTCTGCTGCTGCGGTTGCGCACCGAGCCCTTGGTCATGCCCAGCACGGACGCGGTCTCCTCCACGCTGCGGTCCTCCCAGTAGCGCAGGACGACGACCGCACGATCACGTGGCGGCAGTTCGGCCAGTGCGGCGAGCAGGGTGACGCGCAGGGCGCTGTCCGGGCCGGTCGAGGCGTGCTCGGGCAGTGCCGCCACGGGATGCTCCGAGGAGCGCCGCAGCCGTCGGTGCGAGATGTAGGTGCGCATCAGCACGGTGTGGGCGTATGCCTCCGGGCTGTCCGTGCGCCGCACCCGGGACCAGGACGAGAAGATCTTTCCGAGGGCCGTCTGCACCAGGTCCTCGGCCAGGTGCCAGTCGCCGCTCATCAGCAGGGCGGTGCGGAAGAGGCGCGGTGTGAGGGCGCGGGCGAACCCCTGGAACTCGTCCAGAGCGTTGGCAGTCGACACTCGGTTCCGCCCTCTCCTCGCCGTCAGCTCCTCCACACCCGGTAGACGCTCCGGCCCACCGCTTGTGTCGCACCCGTCCCGGAGATTTTTCTGCCGACACCAAAACGGCGGCGGCCCGCTCCCCGTCAGGGGAAGCGGGCCGCCGCCACGGCGGGCCAACGACCGGTCGGATCAGAACGCGGCCTCGTCCAGCTCCATCAGGTCCAGCTCGACACCCTCGGCGACCTTGCGGGCCAGCGTCACGCCGGGCAGGACGTTGGCTGCGAAGAACTTCGCCGCCGCGATCTTGCCGGTGTAGAAGGCCTTGTCCTTCGCGGGGGCGGTCTCCAGCTTCTCGGCGGCGATCGCGGCGCCCTTGAGGAGCAGGTAGCCGACGACCACGTCACCGGAGGCCATCAGCAGGCGGGTGGTGTTGAGGCCCACCTTGTAGATGTTCTTGACGTCCTGCTCGGTGGCCGCGAGGTCGGTCAGCATCAGACCGACGATCGACTCCAGCTCTACGGCCGCCTTGGCCAGGTGCTCACGGGCGCCCGCGAGCTCCTCGCCGCCGGTGCCGAGCGCCAGGAACTTCTTGATGTCCTCGGCGAGGGAGTTCAGCGCCGCGCCCTGGTTGCGGACGATCTTCCGGAAGAAGAAGTCCTGGCCCTGGATCGCGGTGGTGCCCTCGTACAGGGTGTCGATCTTGGCGTCGCGGATGTACTGCTCGATCGGGTACTCCTGGAGGAACCCGGAGCCGCCGAAGGTCTGGAGCGACTGGGCGAGCTGCTCGTAGCCCTTCTCGGAGCCGTAGCCCTTGACGATCGGCAGCAGCAGGTCGTTCAGCGCGTGCTCGGTCTTGGTGTCCTCGCCCGCGGCCTCCTTGACGGCGATCGCGTCCTGGATCGACGCGGTGTAGAGGACGAGGGCGCGCATGCCCTCCGCGTACGCCTTCTGCGTGATCAGCGCGCGGCGCACGTCGGGGTGGTGGGTGATGGTGACCTTGGGGGCGGTCTTGTCGCCGAAGGCCGCGAGGTCGGAACCCTGGACGCGCTCCTTGGCGTACTCCAGCGCGTTCAGGTAGCCCGTCGACAGCGTCGAGATCGCCTTCGTGCCGACCATCATCCGCGCGAACTCGATGATCCGGAACATCTGGCGGATGCCGTCGTGCTTGTCGCCGATCAGCCAGCCCTTGGCGGGGTGCTGGTCGCCGAAGGTCATCTCGCAGGTGTTGGAGGCCTTCAGGCCCATCTTGTGCTCGACGTTCGTCGCGTACACGCCGTTGCGCTCGCCCAGCTCGCCGGTCTCGAAGTCGAAGAGGTACTTCGGGACGAGGAAGAGGGACAGCCCCTTGGTGCCCGGACCGGCACCTTCGGGCCGCGCGAGGACGTAGTGGAGGATGTTCTCCTCCATGTCGTGCTCACCGGACGTGATGAAGCGCTTGACGCCCTCGATGTGCCAGGAGCCGTCCTCCTGCTGGACCGCCTTGGTGCGGCCCGCGCCGACGTCGGAGCCCGCGTCGGGCTCCGTCAGCACCATGGTCGAACCCCAGGTCCGCTCCACCGCGATCTGCGCGATCTTCTTCTGGACCTCGTTGCCCTCGTCGAAGAGGATCCCGGCGAACGCCGGGCCGGAGGAGTACATCCACACGGCCGGGTTCGCGCCGAGGACCAGCTCCGCGTACGACCAGATCAGGGACGGCGGAGCCGTCGTGCCGCCGATCTCCTCGGGCAGGCCCAGCCGCCAGTACTCGGAGTCCATGAAGGCCTTGTAGCTCTTCTTGAAGGAGGCCGGGACCGGCGCGGTGTTGGTCTCCGGGTCGAAGACCGGCGGGTTGCGGTCGGCGTCCGCGAAGGACTCCGCGAGCTCGTTCTCGGAGAGGCGGGTCAGCTCCTCCAGGATGCTCTTCGCGGTCTCGACGTCCATCTCCGCGAACGGACCGGTGCCGTACAGCTTGTCGCGCCCGAGTACTTCGAAGAGGTTGAACTCGATGTCGCGCAGATTCGACTTGTAGTGCCCCATGGCGACGGCTCCGTTAAGAGTTCGGCGAGGCACTTGGTTCCTCGCGCTAGTTCACGTACCAACAAGTAGCTACGATGATGCTACCCGTCGGTAATAAGTCGCAACCCCGATCCGGCCATCTGTGAGGAGTCACACCGCGAAGGTCAGCGTGGCGGCGTACCCCTCCTGGACGCTCCCCTTCACGGCCGCCAGCTGGTGGTCGTGGCCGTCCCTGAAGACCATGTCCGACTCCAGCGAGAGCCGGCCGAGGTTGTCCACGCTCCGCTCGTAGCCCTCGGTGGCGTACACCGTGTCGCACACGTCCTTCGGGAGGGCGAGCTGCGAGGTGTTCGTGATCGCGGTGGCGCTCGTCGCGTCCTCCAGGCTGCCGTAGACCTCGAAGTGGATGTGCGGCCAGCGGCCCGTGTAGCAGCCGGGGAAGACAGTGGTGAACGTGACCTGCCCCTTCTCGTCGGTCTCCTGGACACCGCGCAGGTAGTTCTCGTCGGTCACCCCCTCGGTGTACAGGGAGTAGCCGCCCTCCCGGTCGCAGTGCCACACATAGACGGCGGCGCCCCGCTTCGGGGTCCCGCAGCCCGACGCGGCCTCCACGACCGTGAGCGTCACGGTCAGGGGCACGCCCCGCGCGGTGCCGCCCGCGGAATCGCCGAAACTGCGGGTGATGTCGGCGCGCACGACCCCGCTCTCCTTCAGCACGTTCACGCCGTTCGAACCGTCGCCGGGATAGGGCCCGGCCGTCTCCTCGGGGACGGTGGCGCACGCCTCGCCGGTGGAGGAGGGCGCCGTCGTGTCCGTAGCAGCCGTGGCCGCAGAAGAGGAGGAGCCGTCGGCAGTACAGCCCACGAGCGGCACCAGGGCCGCCCCCGCTCCGGCCATGAGCCGGATCATCCGCCGGCGGGCGAGCACGGGAAGGTCGTAGGAGAGCCCTCGGTCGTGCTCATGCGTCTCGTCATCCTGATGTCCGCTCATGAGTCGACGCTACGAGCGACGGCCGCCCGAATCCCAGAGCCGGCCGCTGTCAGGTCACTGTCGGTTTCCGGGTGCCGGTAGCTGCCCACGGCCCTCACCCCTCTCGGTACGCTTACGCCCATGTACGGCTACGACCAGAACGCTGGCGCCCAGCAGCAGTACGGCGTCCCGCCGCAGCAGCCCATGACCGGCGGTGTGGGCGGGTACGGCCAGCAGCCGCCGCTGTACCCCGAGCCGTCCCCGCCGTCCCTCGCGGACGCGGTGCGGGCGTTCACCACCGGCCAGATGTCGGCCGAGGACTTCCAGCAGGTCTTCGCCACCTCCAAGGTCTACTGCCCGCGCGGCGACAACCCCGGCTTCCTCGCCCTGCACAACACCCAGCAGCCGGTGATCCCCATGTTCACCACGCTCAAGGAACTGCGGCGGTACGCGGGCAAGGAGTCCAAGTACTTCGTGATCACCGGCTCGGAGGTCCTCGACCTGCTGCCGACGGGGTACGGCTTCGTGCTCGACATGGAGGGCGAGCACCGGATCGTCTTCGACGCGAAGGCCGTGGAGCAGATGGTCGAGTTCGCGATGCGGCGGATGTACGGCTAGGTGCTGGATGTGCGGTCAGGTCCGCACTTCGGCCAGGTCGGAGAAGCCTGGAGGGAATGCCCTCCGGGCTTCTGTCGTTGGAGGTGGCAGAAAGTTCAATGCTCAACTAAACTCGAACCACAAGGAGGTACCGACATGCCTGCAGTGACTGTCGACAACCCGCTGACCCTGCCGCGCGTGGCCGCGACGGCGGACGCGGTGGCCCGTCCCGTCCTCGGCGTGACGACCGCGCCGAGTGGCTTCGAGGGGGAGGGTTTCCCGGTGCGCCGGGCGTTCGCCGGGATCCATTACCGGCATCTCGACCCGTTCATCATGATGGATCAGATGGGGGAGGTCGATTACGCTCCGGGCGAGCCGAAGGGGACTCCCTGGCATCCTCACCGTGGCTTCGAGACGGTCACGTACATCATCGACGGCACCTTCATCCACCAGGACTCCAACGGTGGTGGAGGCACCATCACCAACGGGGACACCCAGTGGATGACGGCCGGCTCGGGTCTCCTTCACATCGAGACCCCGCCCGAGTCGCTGGTGAAGTCCGGCGGTCTCTTCCACGGCCTGCAACTCTGGGTCAACCTCCCGGCCAAGGACAAGATGAAGGACCCCCGCTACCAGGACATCCGCGGTGGCCAGGTCCAGCTTCTGACCTCGCCGGACGGTGGCGCGCTGCTTCGGGTGATCGCGGGTGAGCTCGACGGGCATCAGGGCCCCGGCGTCACGCACACGCCGATCACGATGATCCACGCCACGCTGGCGCCGGGTGCGGAGATCACGCTGCCGTGGAGCGAGGAGTACAACGCTCTCGCGTACGTCCTCGCGGGTCGCGGCAGCGTCGGTGCCGAGCGCCGCCCGATCCACCTGGGCCAGACCGCAGTCTTCGGCTCCGGCTCCTCTCTGACCGTCCGTGCGGACGAGAAGCAGGACTCCAACGCGCCGGACCTGGAGGTAGTGCTCCTGGGCGGACAGCCGATCCGCGAGCCCATGGCGCACTACGGCCCGTTCGTCATGAACACCCGTGAGGAACTCCAGCAGGCGTTCGAGGACTTCCAGAAGGGGCGACTCGGGACGGTGCCGGCGGTGCATGGAATGACTGAGGGCGGGCTGTAAGGGCGCGCTGCTCCGTCGGAGCAGTCATTGCCTGAAGCCGCAGACTTTGTCTGCGGCTTCAGGCATGTTCCTCTGTTGTCGCTAGGGCAGCCCGTCGAGATTGATGCCGCCTGCCCAGGTGATGCTGACGCGTGACTCGGCAGGCACGCTCTGGCCTGCATAGCGGTAGGCCTTACGCACTTCTACTCGGTCCAGGAAGAGTCGAAGGCGCTGATCCCCAGGTCCTCATACACCGAGACGTGGGCCGGTTGAATCGCCCATTGTTCCAGGGCCTTCAGGCATTCTTCGCGTTGGGCGGCTGTGCTGGCCTCGCTGCCAGTGGCGCGACGCTCGGATTGGCGTACGTACACCCCTACGTGCTGCGCCATGCCGGTCACTACGTGCGGCCTGCCTGCGGGAGTGGGCAGGGCAGGGCTAGAGTCGCTGGTATCCATGAGATCGGTCCTGTCGATCCTGTGGTGAGACCCCGGCGGGTGCTGCTAACACCCGGCCGGGGTTGTTTTGTTACCGCGAACGCTAAGCGATGGCGACGGAGCGTCGCAGCCGTGAGGCTGATAGCTGAAGTGCGTGCGGAGCGCTCGGCTCGCTCGACAGTTTGCCGCCGCATCCGAGCGAAGAGCGGAGCGGTCGATCGGGCGACTCGTTCGGGCGCCTACGGGCGATGCCGCATCTGACGCATGGTCAGATTAAGGGTGTCGCAGTGATACGCGCCCTGGTTGGCCCCTGAGCTGCTGTCCTGCGATCATCCGCGCATGCTCACGCTCAACGATGACCTTGGACACCTTTCCTACGACATAGCTGGTGGCGGCCCGCCCGTCGTGCTCGTGCACGCCGGTGTCGCCGATCACCGCATGTGGGAAGCGGTCGTGCCCGCTCTCGCAGAACGGCACACCGTGATCCGGTACGACCTGCGCGGTTTCGGCGAGTCCGCGCCCCCGACCGGGCCGTTCCGCGAGACCGACGACCTGCGCCGTCTCCTGGACCACCTCGGTCACGGACGGGTCGGCTCGTGGGCGCGTCCTGGGGTGGCCGCGTGGCCGTGGACTTCACGCTCACCCACCCGGAGCGGGTGCACTCCCTGGCGATGCTCGCCGCACCATGGCCTCGGTACCACTGGTCCGCAGACATGATCGCGTACGACGAGGCCGAGACGGCAGCCCTGGACGCGGGCGATCTGGACGCCGCCGTACGTATCAACCTGGACATGTGGCTGCGCGGGCCTTCTCGCAGCTGGGATGACGTGGCTGACGGGCTGTCTGACCAACTCCGCGGTCCGCTGCGGACATCGCTGGTGAACCAGGCCCTCGTGGGGCAGCATTCCCAGGGTCCTGCAACCGGCGACCTCGCCGCTGTCTCCGTCCCCACGCTGGTGGGCGTCGGCAAGCTCGACGTTGTCGACTTCCAGGACATCGCCCGCCGCTACGCCACTGAGATCCCCGGCACCACCCTGGTCGAGTTCGCCACCGCCGCCCACCTCATCGCCATGGACGCGCCGACCGAACTCAGCGCGGTACTGGGCCCGTTCCTCGCCCGTTAGGGCGCGGGCGTGATCAGTCTGTGGGATCGGCCCTTACAGGAGGGGCGTCTTCGAGGCTGATGGAGGGCCTGATCGCGGAGGCCGTGAAGCGGGGTGAGGTGGATCTACCCCTGGTCAGCGTGGACTCCACCACCGCGCGAGCTCACCATGACGCTGCCGGGATGCACCTGGGCGAGGACAACCGCTCTCCTCAGACGCTCCAGGGGTGGACAGACAAGCAAGGTCCACCTCGCCGCCGACCGTAACCGCGGCCCCCTTCGGCGTCGTACACGAGGTGCGGGAGCGCTATGCGGAGGCCTCGTCGGGGGACTCGTAGAGCTCGAACCAGATGCTCTTGCCCTCGCCCCGGGGGTCCACGCCCCACACGTCGGCGAGGAGTTCGATCAGCATCACGCCGCGGCCCGAGGAGGCCAGCTCGCCGGGGCGGCGCTTGTGCGGGAGGTCGTCGCTGGTGTCGGTGACCTCGATCCGCATCCGGCGCTCCCCGGCCTCACCGCGGACCTCCGCGAGCAGCAGCGCGTCCGCGTCGGTGTGGACCAGGACGTTGGTCAGCATCTCGGACAGCAGCAGGACCGCCGAGTCGACCTGGTCGGCGGAGGACCAGTCGTGCAGCAGTTCGCGCAGTTGCTGGCGGGCCACTCCGACGCGTTCGGGTTCCGCCTGGGCCACCGAGAGCATCGTGCGGCGGACTGGCAGCGACGGGGAGGTGACGGTGTCGTCGGAGTCGTGGCCCTGCCGGGACAGCAGCAGGACCGCGATGTCGTCCTCGCGGCGGTCGGCGAGGGGGCCCGTGGTGTGGTGGGAGGAGGGGCCGTGAACGGCCTGGACCAGGGCGTCGGCGAGTTCCTCCAGGTCGCCGTCGTGGCTCTCCAGGATGGTGCGGATGCGCTTCCAGCCGGTCTCGAAGTCGTGGCCGCCGGTCTCGATCAGGCCGTCGGTGCAGAGCATCAGCGTCTCGCCGGGCTCCAGGACGATCCGGGTGGTGGGGTAGTCGGCGTCCGGGTCGATGCCCAGCGGGAGGCCGCCGGCCGTACGGCGGGCCAGGACCGTGCCGTCGGCCTTGCGGGTCGCCGGGTCGGGGTGGCCGGCCCGGGCCACTTCCAGGACGCCGGTCACCGGGTCGGCCTCGACGTAGAGGCAGGTCGCGAAGCGGGTGTCGGAGGGGTCGTCGCCGTATGTCATGCCGTTGAGGAAGCGGGAGGCGCGGGAGAGGACGGCGTCGGGGCGGTGGCCCTCGGAGGCGTAGGCGCGCAGGGCGATGCGGAGCTGGCCCATCAGGCCGGCCGCCCGCACGTCATGGCCCTGGACGTCCCCGATGACCAGGGCGAAGCGGCCGCCTCCGGACTCGGTGCGGGAGCTGCCGCCGGGCAGCGGGATCATGTCGTACCAGTCGCCGCCGACCTGGAGGCCGCCGCCGGTGGGGACGTAGCGGGCGGCGATGGTCATGCCCGGTATCTCGGGGCCGAGGGTGGGGAGCATGGAGCGCTGGAGGCCGTCGGTCAGCTCGCGTTCCGATTCGGCGAGGCCCGCGCGGGAGAGTGCCTGGGCCAGCATCCGCGCCACCGTCGTCAGGACCGAGCGCTCGTCGGGGGTGAACGCCACCGGGTAGGCGAAGCCCGCCATCCACGCGCCCATCGTGCGGCCGGCCACCGTCAGCGGCAGGAACGCCCAGGACTGGCGGTCGAAGCGCTGGGCGAGCGGCCAGGTGACCGGATAGCGGGAGCGGTAGGCCTCGGGGCTGGAGAGATAGACGGCCCGGCCGGTGCGTACGACCTCGGCGGCCGGATAGTCCGTCTCCAGGGACATGTGGGAGAAGGGGCTCTCGTCACCGGGCTGCTGGCCGTGGTGTCCGATGATCGTCAGACGGTCGCCTTCGACGCCGAAGACGGCCAGACCGTCGGGGCTGAAGCCCGGCATGGACAGGCCCGCGGCCACCCGCAGCACCTCGGCGGTCGAGCGGGCCTCGGCGAGGGCGCGGCCCGCGTCCAGGAGGAAGGCCTCGCGGGAGCGCCGCCAGTCGCCGGTGACGGCGGTGCGGCCGGCGGGGGTGCCGGGGGTCGGCTCGGTGACCTCTTGCAGGGTGCCGATCAGCCGGAACGACTTCTTGTCCGCGTCGTACGACGGCTTGGAGCGGCTGCGTACGGTACGGACCACCAGGCCCCGCTCGTCCATGATCCTGATCCGGACCTCGGCGAGCGTGTCCTCGGTGACCGCGAGCCCGACGACGCTGATGATCTCGTTCCAGTCGACCGGGTGCAGACGGGCCCTGGCCTGGGCCTCCGTGAGGGTGGCCCGCTCGGCGGGCAGCCCCAGCAGCCGAGCGGCCTCCGCGTCGACCGTGACCAGTTCGGTGGCCGTGTCCCAATGCCACAGGCCGGTCGCGAGGGCGGTGAGGACGTCCCCCACGGCGGGCAGGGGCTCACCAGTGCGCATTGCCCCACTTTAAGAACAGGAGAAGCGGGAGTGCCACTGTTGGCCGAGTCGTAATGATGGGAAGGCGATCGCGGGGGCCCCGGTAGGCTGGGGCTCAGTTTCACGTGAAACACACCCCGATCCGCGAAGGCTGGATGAACGACGATGCATCGGTACAGGTCCCACACCTGCGGCGAGCTCCGCTCCTCTGACGTCGGCACCGACGTCCGACTGAGTGGCTGGCTGCACAATCGGCGCGACCTGGGCGGCATCCTCTTCATCGATCTGCGCGATCACTACGGCATCACGCAGCTGGTCGCCCGTCCCGGCACGCCCTCCTACGAGGCCCTCGACAAGCTGACCAAGGAGTCCACGGTCCGCGTCGACGGCAAGGTCGTCTCCCGCGGCACCGAGAACGTCAACGCGGACCTGCCCACCGGTGAGGTCGAGGTCGAGGTCGGCGAGGTCGAGCTGCTCGGCGCGGCCGCCCCGCTGCCGTTCACGATCAACACCGAGGACGGGGTCAACGAGGAGCGGCGCCTGGAGTACCGCTTCCTGGACCTGCGCCGCGAGCGCATGCACAAGAACATCATGCTGCGGTCGTCGGTGATCGCCTCGATCCGCTCGAAGATGGTCGCCCTCGGCTTCAACGAGATGGCCACGCCGATCCTGTCGGCGACCTCCCCCGAGGGCGCCCGTGACTTCGTGGTCCCCTCCCGCCTGAACCCGGGCAAGTTCTACGCCCTTCCGCAGGCACCGCAGCAGTTCAAGCAGCTGCTGATGATCTCGGGCTTCGACCGCTACTTCCAGATCGCGCCCTGCTTCCGTGACGAGGACGCGCGCGCGGACCGTTCGCCGGGCGAGTTCTACCAGCTCGACGTGGAGATGAGCTTCGTCGAGCAGGAGGACGTCTTCCAGCCGATCGAGAAGCTCATGACCGAGCTGTTCGAGGAGTTCGGCAACGGCCGTCACGTCACGTCGCCCTTCCCGCGGATCCCGTTCCGCGAGTCGATGCTGAAGTACGGCTCCGACAAGCCGGACCTCAGGGCCCAGCTGGAGCTCGTCGACATCACCGACGTCTTCGAGGGCTCGGAGTTCAAGGCGTTCGCCGGCAAGCACGTGCGGGCGCTCGCCGTGCCGGATGTCTCCGCTCAGCCGCGGAAGTTCTTCGACCAGCTCGGTGACTACGCGGTCTCGCAGGGCGCCAAGGGCCTGGCCTGGGTGCGGGTGGCCGAGGACGGTTCGCTGTCCGGCCCGATCGCGAAGTTCCTCACCGAGGAGAACGTCGCCGAGCTGACCAAGCGGCTGTCGCTGGCCGCCGGGCACGCGGTGTTCTTCGGCGCGGGCGAGTTCGACGAGGTCTCGAAGATCATGGGCGCGGTTCGCGTCGAGGCCGCCAAGCGTGCCGGGCACTTCGAGGAGAACGTCTTCCGGTTCTGCTGGATCGTCGACTTCCCGATGTACGAGAAGGACGAGGAGACCGGCGCGATCGACTTCTCGCACAACCCGTTCTCCATGCCGCAGGGTGGTCTGGAGGCTCTGGAGACCCAGGACCCGCTGGACATCCTGGGCTGGCAGTACGACATCGTCTGCAACGGCGTCGAGCTGTCCTCCGGTGCGATCCGGAACCACGAGCCGGACATCATGCTCAAGGCGTTCGAGATCGCGGGCTACGACCGGGAGACCGTCGAGGAGAAGTTCGCCGGCATGCTGCGGGCCTTCCGCTTCGGCGCCCCGCCGCACGGCGGCATCGCCCCCGGCGTCGACCGCATCGTGATGCTGCTCGCCGACGAGCCGAACATCCGCGAGACCATCTCCTTCCCGCTCAACGGCAACGCCCAGGACCTGATGATGGGCGCGCCGACGGAGCTGGAGGAGGCCCGGCTGAGGGAACTGCACCTGTCGGTGCGCAAGCCGCAGCCGAAGTAGTGAGCGGCTGAGCGAAGGGCCCGGAACCGTGATCGGTTCCGGGCCCTTCCGGTTTCTACAGCCACCCACAGCTCACGCCCACGCTCCTTACAGCCCTCTTACCTAGCGTTGCGCGGCATGACGGGAAACCAGACGGCCCAAGCGCCGCAACACAAAAGGGATCTGACGCGCCGTAAGGTCGTCGTGGCGGGAGCGGGTGCCGCCGTGGCGGTCGGCGCGGGCGCCGCCCTCGCCACGGGCGCGTTCGCGGACGAGGGGACGGGCACCGCCTCCGCCTCCGCGAGCAGCACCGCCGAGGTCTGCTACCGGCTCACCTCGGAGACCACCGAGGGTCCGTACTACATCGACGCCGACAAGCTCCGCCAGGACATCACCGAGGACAAGGAGGGCATCCCGCTCGTCCTGAACCTCAGGGTGATCGACTCCGAGACCTGCAAGCCGATCCGCAACGCCGCCGTGGACGTCTGGCACTGCGACGCACTCGGCATCTACTCGGGCTACGAGAGTCTGTCGACGGGCGGTGGCGGCACGCCCCCCACCGACGCCCCGTCCGGCACGCCCACCGGTGAGCCGCCGTCCGGCGCGCCCTCCGGCGGCACCGGCGGCGGGGTCCACGAGGAGCCCACCGACGAGGAGCGGTATCTGCGTGGCACCTGGCGGACGGACAAGCAGGGCCGGGTCACCTTCAAGACGATCTTCCCGGGCTGGTACCGGGGCCGTACCGTCCACATCCACACCAAGGTGCACGTGGGCGGCGAGTGGACGGACGCCGGTTACGAGGGCGGGCACACCTGTCACACCGGGCAGTTCTTCTTCGACGAGGAGTCCGTGCTGGCCTCCGCCGAGGTCGAGCCGTACTCCACCTCGACGACCGAGCGCACCACGCTCACCGAAGACACCATCTACGACCAGAGCGGCACCACGGGCGGTCTGCTCAGGCTGAAGTACAACAGGAAGAACATCGCCAAGGGTGTCATCGGCTCCCTCACGATGGGCGTCGACCCGGACACGACGAACGACGGCACGTCGATCTGATCGGCGCGTGAAGAGGCGCCCGGGACCCTGAAGTCCCGGGCGCCTTCGGCTGTTTCAGATGATCAAGAGCAGCCCGTCGCCACCGAGCATCGTGCCGTACGGCTGGGAGAGGCCCACGGACGACGCCGTGAACATCTTGCTGCCGGTGGTTGTCGGCCGTGCCGAGCCGCCGGGGAGGACCCAGACCGCCCCGGTCCCGTTGTTCTCACCGGCCGCGCCGACGAACAGCTCCGGCCTGCCGTCCTTGTTGACGTCCCCGACCGAGACCGTCGTACCGAAGAAGTCGTCGGTCTCGGAGGCTCCCGGGACGCCCGCGGTGTCCTGGGAGAAGGAGTACGAGCCGGTGCCGAGGGCGCCCGAGGCGCGGCCGGGGATCACGGTCACCTGGCCGGCGCGGTTCTTCGCGAGGTTCTCGTACGGCGAGCCGACCACGATGTCGGCGAGGCCGTCCCGGTTGAGGTCGGCCACGGTCAGCGCTCCGCCGAAGGCGTCGCCCTTCTCGCTCGCGCCGGGGACGCCGGCGGTGTTCTGCGTGATCCCGACGGGCGCGGTCTCGGGTGCGATGCCCGTCGCGGAGCCGTACACGGCGTCCTTGTACCCGTCACCGTTGAAGTCACCCGGCACGCCCCCGTGTACCGCGGCCGCACTCCATCTGCGCACGTGAACTCCCCCTAGGAAAGGAACTTGTAGCTGCCGAAGCCGGTCGCGATCTTCACCCTCGCGCCGAACGACCCCTTGCCGTCACCGCTGTTGCGCCACAGCGTGCCGCCGGTGTCCCGGGAGACGATGTCGGCCTTGCCGTCGTCGGTGATGTCGCCGACGCCGACGATGACGTTGTAGGACCCGCCCCAGTTGGTGAAGAGCTTCACGCGGGCCTTGAAGGTGCCCGTGCCGGTGCCCTCGTAGCGGTAGAGGGTGTTGGACGTGTCCTGGGCGAGCAGGTCGCCGCGGCCGTCGCCGTTGAGGTCGCCGGCGCCGACGATCTTCTTGTAGCCCTTCCAGTTGTCGTAGAGCTTCACGCGCGCGGAGAGCTTGCCGGTGCTGGTGCCCTTGTAGAGGTAGACCGTGCCGGTGGACGCCCCTCGCGCGATCAGGTCAGGGCGCCCGTCGCCGCTGATGTCTCCGGGCGAGGTCAGGACGTCGTACTGGTTCCAGCCGCTGGTGCTCAGTGTGGTGTACGGCGTCGAGGGCTTGACCGCGGATCCGCAGCCGGGCTTGTACAGGCGCAGGGCGCCGCTGCTCAGCCGTATCAGCACGTCGTTGCAGCGGTCGCCGCTCAGGTCGCCGAAGGGGACGGCCTTGAGGGTGGTGGGCCAGCCGCTGCCGGAGATCTTCTCGCCGAACCTGCCCGTTCCGGTGCCGCTGTGGAAGGTCAGGCCGCCGGAGGAGTTGAGGGTGAACAGGTCGCCGCGGCCGTCAGGGCCGTCGACGCTGACGAAGTCCCGGACGGCCGGGGAGCCCCGCTGGAGGAAGCCCTCGCCGGAGGTCACGGTGACCGGGGCGGAGGTGGCTAGGCCGGTCGCTCTCAGGGTCCAGGTGAACGAGCCGTTGGGGAAGCGGACCCCGCTCGCCGTCTTGCCGTCCCAGCCCGCCGTGACCACCGCGGGGGTCGCTCCGCCGGTGAGCGTGCGGGTGCCTTTGCCGGTCGCACCGCTCTGCACCGAGGTGAAGGTCAGCGACCAGGAGGTGACGGGGCGGGACAGCGTCCACTCGCCGGTCCAGGGCATCGAGACCGGGTCGACGTAGTTCGCGGTCTCCGTGCGGACCGCCGTCACGGCGGACGGGGTGACGCCGGTGGTGGCGATGTGCGTCTGCTCGAACCTGTCGAACCAGCCGACCAGGCCGGTCTGCTCGTCGACCGTCCACCGGAAGCGGCGGTCCACGGGGAGCCCGGAGTCGGGGAGGCCGGAGGCGACCACACGCGTGGCGCCCGTCGTCGCGTCCGTCAGGACCAACCGGTCGGCCTCGTGGTCGTGGCGGACCGTGAACCCGTCGCCGAGCAGGACGTCACCCGGGGGCACGGTGAGCGACCTCGCGGCCTTGGTGTCGTAGACGCCCGCCGAGGTGTCGCCGCAGGACCAGTACACCCAGCGGCCCGCCGCCTGCAGTTCGCTCGGCACACAGCCGAGGTCCGGGACGTCGACGGTGGCGAGGGTCTTCCTCGTGGTCAGGCTGTACGAGGTCAGTCGGCCGGGGGTGGTGGTCGCGCTCCACAGCACGGAGCCGCTGAGGGCGGCCGCGCGGACCGACCGCTTCAGCTGCTGTCCGTAGCCGAACTCGCCGATGTACTGCGCCGGGGTCGTACCGCCCGAGTTGTACACCGCGTAGTCGTCCGAGGCGTCGACGATCGCGCCGTCCTTGGTGCCGTAGGTCAGCGAGTAGTTGGACCATCCGTCGTGGAGGGCGACCAGACGGTCCGCGTCCGACACACCCGTGCCGCCCTCGTCGGTGTCGTCGAACTTCTGCAGATGCACGTCCTCGGGGGTGTTGCCCCACAGGGCGGAGCAGGTGGTGCCCGGGTAGGGGCACACGGCCAGGATCGAGTCGCCCTCCGTGGCCGCCGAGGCGGTCAGCTGCGTGCTGCCGTTGGTGGTGAGGGTGCGGACGGAGGTGGTGTCCATGGAGCTCGCGGAGTTCTCCTCCGCCACCCGCAGGCCGCCCCGGCTCAGGGCGATGCCCGTCTTGGCGTTCTCCAGCGGGGCCACCTTGGAGACCTGCTTCAGCTGCGGGGTGCCGTCCGCGCCCGGGACGACCCGCTGGACCCACCAGTCGGCGGCGCCGGTGCCACCGGTGACCAGCGCGGTCCCGTCGGGGGCGGCCAGCGGAGTGCCGTACGACCGGCTCAGCAGGGTCATCGTGGTGCCGTCGGCCAGTGAGACGGCCCGGACCGCGCCGCCGTTCGTCGCGAGGACCAGCCAGTCGCCGACCAGGACGGGGACCGGGGTGCCGGGCAGGTCCTCGCCCGCCACCGGGGTGGTCTCCGCGGCGGTGAGGTCGGTGCGCGGCTTGAGGTGCAGGCCGGACGCCTCGGTGTACCAGCCGACGCGGTTCCCGGTGAGCACGAGCTCCGGCACGGTCTCCCGGGACAGGCCGGTGAAGACCGGGGTCAGCTCGGCCGTGGCGAAGTCGAGGTAGCCCACGGTGTACGAGGTGAACGCGCCGCTCTCGTCGCGGACCGGGTAGGTCAGCAGGGCGCCCTCGGTGTCGCCGGTGCGGCCGAAGTTCCCCTCCCAGGTGCCGTCGGCGGGCAGGCCGGTGACCACACGGTCGCGCTGCTCGCCGTCGACGAGGTCGACGAGGTGCAGGACGTAGCCCTCCAGTTCCTGGCCGTCGACGACGCCGTCCCGCTCGATGGTGACGGTGGTGTCGCCCCAGGTGCCGACGCGGTCTGCCGACTGGCGGAGGTCCACGGTCCTGAGCGCGCCGCCGCCTGGGCTCCACAGCGACACCGGGTCGCCGTAGGTGCGGTGCGGCAGGGCCACGGTGTCGGCGGCCTGCCCGAACACGCCCGAGGCGCAGCGCGCGGAGATGTCGTAGCAGCTGGTGGTGGTCGGCTGGTAGACCCCGGAGGTGCCCTCGACGGCGACGGTGGTGCCGTCCTCGTAGTCCGTCCACAACAGGCCCGCGACCCCCGACTGCCGGTGCAGATAGCCGGTCGCGCCCGCGGCGAGCAGGCGTTCGGTGCGGGGGGTGGTGCTGCGGGGGTCGTCCAGGACGATCTCGGTGGTGGCGGCCGCGGCGGTGGTGGCCGCCTGAGCGCCGGTGTCCCGCGTGCCGGAGAACAGGGTGAGCGAGCCGGCCGCGACGGTGACGGCGAGTGCGGAGACGAGAGCGGAGCGCGCGGCCCGTCTCGGGGCGTGTCTGCCCAACGGTGGTCCTTCCGTAAGAGAGTCAGCAAACCTTATAGGCAGGTAAAAAAATCGCCGCCGCCGGTACGCCCGCGCAGTACGCGATGGTGACGCAGACCGCCTTCGACGGCATCTGAACGGGCGTCAGCAACCGGCGGGACCATCCGTCAGGACAGCGCCTTGTAGCCGCTCCACCTGGTCGCGAACTTCGCCCGGTCCCTGAACGGCCCTTGTTGACACCGCTGTTGTGCCACAGCGTGCCGCCGGTGTCGCGGAAATTTTTTCGCGGACGCGGCAACCCCCTTGATCCGGGCGGCTACTTGAGGACGGAAGTGCCTTCACCGGTGCTCCACGAAACGCACATGTCCCACCCTCGCTCGTAAGGAATCCCCGTGGCCTCTGCCTCCCACCGCCGGTCCCTCCGCACCCGCCGCACCTTAGTCGTCTCGGCCGCCGTGGTCGCCGCGGGCGTGGGTGCCGGTGTGGTCGTGATGAACGCGAATGCCCAGCCGGTCGACCTGTTCCACCAGACGCTCGCCGCGAAGGACGGCTGGGCTTCCTCCGGCACGGGCACCACCGGCGGTACGAAGGCCGACGCGGCGCACACCTTCACCGTCTCCACGCGGGCGCAGCTCGTGAAGGCGCTCGGCTCGGCGTCCGACACCACCCCGCGGATCATCAAGGTCAAGGGCACGATCGACGCCAACACGGACGACGCCGACAAGAAGCTGACGTGCGCCAACTACGCGTCGGGGACGGGCTATTCGCTGACGTCGTACCTGAAGGCGTTCGACCCGGCGACCTACGGCCGTTCGAAGCTGCCGTCGGGCACGCAGGAGACCGCGCGGGCCGCCGCGCAGAAGAAGCAGGCCGCGAACATCGTCTTCAAGGTGCCGGCCAACACGTCGATCGTGGGCGTGCCGGGCACGAACGCCGGGATCTCCGGCGGCATGCTCCAGATCCAGAACGTGGACAACGTCATCGTCCGCAACCTCTCCTTCTCCGCCACCGAGGACTGCTTCCCGCAGTGGGACCCGACGGATGGCGACCAGGGCAACTGGAACTCCAACTACGACTCCGTGACCCTGCGCGGCG
Organism: Streptomyces sp. NPDC048420; assembly: GCF_040651535.1. Taxonomy (NCBI): domain Bacteria; kingdom Bacillati; phylum Actinomycetota; class Actinomycetes; order Kitasatosporales; family Streptomycetaceae; genus Streptomyces; species Streptomyces sp. NPDC048420. Next base: position 127,727 of record NZ_JBEZKG010000002.1, on the reverse strand, counting down.
CGACGCACGTCTGGGCGGACCACAACTCGTTCACGGACGCCCCGCACCTGGACTCCGCGAACCCGAAGTACTTCGGCCGTGAGTACCAGATCCACGACGGGGCGCTGGACATCACCAAGAGCTCGGACCTGGTGACCGTCTCCCGCAACCAGTTCACCAACCACGACAAGACGATGCTGATCGGCAGCAGCGACAGCGAGCCGAGCGGCAAGCTGCGGGTCTCGATCCACCACAACGTGTGGAAGGGCATCGTCCAGCGGGCGCCCCTGTCCCGAGTGGGCCAGATCCACATCTACAACAACTACTACGACGTCACGACCCTGAACGGCTACGCGCTGCAGTACAGCATCAACTCCCGCGCCAAGGCCCAGGTCGTGGCCGCGGACAACTACTGGAAGGTCCCGTCCGCGGTGAAGGTGTCGAAGCTCCTGAGCGGCGACGGCACCGGCGCGGTCAAGGGCTCCGGCAACCAGGTCAACGGCACGGTCACGGACCTGGTCGCCGCCTACAACGCCGCGTCCTCGAAGGACCTGAAGACGACGGTCAACTGGACCCCCACCCTGACGACGGGCCTGGAGTCCTCGGCCGCCGCGGTGAAGAACCTGCCGACGTCGCTGGCCACGACGACCGGCGCGGGCGTGCTCAAGTAGCACACGAGACGCGCGGGGGCCGGGTGACCACGAGCCCTCGGCCCCCGCGCACCGAGGCACTCATGTGTCGTACGTCCCGTCCCACGGTTCCGCGAAGGCGAGGCGGTCCGGGTAGAGCTCCGCCCACTGCTCGCCCTCGTCCTCGCGGATCACCAGGCCGAACAGGACGCCCTCGTGGGTGACCTGGAAGGGGCGGATCGCGATGTCCGTGTAGGAGCGGCGGGGCAGGCTGCGCAGCAGGGTCGCGCGGTGGACCTGGGCACGGGTCAGGGGCGAGGCGGCGCCCTCGGGGTCGCGCTTCTGCTCCGCCCAGGTGCCGGCGCACCAGATGTCCGAGTCGCGGTAATTGCCTGCCGCGTCGAAGGTGTGCAGGACCGCGTACAGGCGTTTCTGCTCTTCCCAGCCCTCCTCGAGGTGGAACCCCTCGGGGAAGGCGTACGTGATCGACGCCAGGAACTGACCCTCCGCATACCGCCCGATCGTCTCGGTGCGGTGCCTCGGCTCGTAGGCGACAGGAATGACACCGGGCACGGCCATGGCGCAAACCATACGGCTTGGCGCGGACACGGCGATGCCCGGGTCGGTATCCGGACTGTTCCGGGAGCGGTTTTACTCCGGGGAGCCGCCGAAGCGCTCCTTGTACGTCTCCAGGTCCTCGTCCGTCAGCTTGGCGAACAGGACCGGCGGGACGGTGAAGGGGGTGCCGGCGGGTACGGCGGTGAGGGCGCGGGCCTCCTCGGGCGTGACCCAGGCCGCGGTGTCGTCCTTCAGGGCGAAGGCCTGGCGCATGGCGGCCGAGGTCGCCGGGATGAAGGGTTCCGAGACCACCGAGTAGAGGTGGATCAGGTTCATCGCCGTACGGAGGGTCAGAGCCGCGCCCTCCTGGTTGGTCTTGATCTCCAGCCAGGGGGCCTTCTCCTCCAGGTAGGAGTTGCCGGCCGACCACAGGGCACGCAGCGCGGCCGCGGCCTTGCGGAACTGGAGGGCCTCCATCTGGGTCTCGTACTCGGCGAGGAGCTCGGCGATCTGCTCGCCCAGCTTCGTCTCCGCCTCGCCGGCCTCCGCGCCGGCCGGGACCTCTTCGCCGAAGCGCTTCTTCGAGAAGGACAGGACGCGGTTGACGAAGTTGCCGAGGGTGTCGGCCAGGTCCTTGTTCACCGTCGCCGTGAAGTGCTCCCAGGTGAAGGACGAGTCGTCCGACTCCGGGGCGTTGGCGATCAGGAAGTAACGCCAGTAGTCGGCGGGCAGGATGTCCAGGGCCTGGTCGGTGAAGACGCCCCGCTTCTGGGACGTGGAGAACTTCCCGCCGTAGTACGTCAGCCAGTTGAAGGCCTTGACGTAGTCGACCTTCTTCCACGGCTCGCGCACGCCCAGCTCGGTCGCCGGGAACATCACCGTGTGGAACGGGACGTTGTCCTTCGCCATGAACTCCGTGTAGCGGACCTCGGCGTCGACGTCGTACCACCACGACTTCCAGTCCCGGTTCTCCGGGTCGAGGTCCGCCCACTCCTTCGTCGCGCCGATGTACTCGATCGGGGCGTCGAACCAGACGTAGAAGACCTTGCCCTCCGCCGCCAGCTCCGGCCAGGTGTCGGCCGGGACCGGCACGCCCCAGTCCAGGTCACGGGTGATCGCACGGTCGTGCAGGCCCTCGGTGAGCCACTTGCGGGCGATGGACGAGGCCAGCTGCGGCCAGTCGTCCTCGTGCCGGGAGACCCACTCCTCGACCTCGTGCTGGAGCTTGGACTGGAGGAGGAAGAGGTGCTTGGTCTCCCTGACCTCCAGGTCCGTGGAGCCGGAGATCGCCGAGCGCGGGTTGATCAGGTCCGTCGGGTCCAGGACGCGGGTGCAGTTCTCGCACTGGTCGCCGCGGGCCTTGTCGTAACCGCAGTGGGGACAGGTGCCCTCGACATAGCGGTCCGGGAGGAAGCGCCCGTCGGTGGGTGAGTAGACCTGGCGGATCGCGCGCTCTTCGATGAAGCCGTTCTCGTTCAGGCGGCGGGCGAAGTGCTGGGTGATCTCGACGTTCTGCTCGCTGGAGCTGCGGCCGAAGTAGTCGAAGGCCAGCGCGAAGCCGTCGTAGACCGCCTTCTGGGCGTCGTGCGCCTGCGCGCAGAAGTCCGCCACCGGCAGGCCCTGCTCCTTCGCGGCCAGCTCCGCCGGGGTGCCGTGCTCGTCCGTCGCGCAGATGTAGAGGACCTCGTGGCCGCGCTGGCGCAGGTAACGGGAGTAGACGTCCGCCGGGAGCATGGACCCCACCATGTTGCCCAGGTGCTTGATCCCGTTGATGTACGGAAGGGCGCTGGTGATGAGGTGTCGAGCCATCGGGGGCTGCTCCCAGGTCGCTGCCGGCTGCGGGGCCGGGCTGTCGTACGAACTCTGAAATCGTAGTCGACCGGGAGGATTGCCAGGACCCGTGGTATATATTTGATTTAGGTCATCTATATATGGAGGTCCGTCATGTCGAAGCTGCTCATCGAGGTCGACGACGAGGCTCTGGCGGAAGCCCAGCTCCTGCTCGGCACGAAGACCAAGAAGGACACCGTCAACACCGCGCTGCTGGAAGTCGCCAAGCGGCGCAGCCGGGCCATAGCGCTGGCCAAGCTCCGTGAGAGGGGGGCGCGCGGCGACTTCGACATCCTCCTGGACAAGAGGAACTACCGCCGATGAGTGATGTCTCGTATCTGGTCGACACCTCGGCTGCCGTGCGCCTGCTCAGCAGCGATGCGTACGACGAGCAGTGGGGGCAGCTGCTCGACAACGGGCTGGTCGCGCTCTGTGATCTGACCGAGTTGGAGATCCTCTTCTCCGCGCGCGGCCGAGCGGACCGTGAAGGCATCCAGGAGGAGCTGCGGCAACTGTTCAGCTGGACCCTCATGCCCGACGGCATCTACCAGCGCGCCCGCGAGGTTCAGCAACTCCTCACCGACAACGGGGAGCACCGCTCGGCCGGACCGGTCGACCTGCTCCTTGCCGCCACCGCCGAGCTGTCGGGTCTGACCCTGCTCCACCACGACCGGGACTTCGAGACGATCGCCGGTCGTACGGGCCAGTCGACCGCCTGGCTGGCCGAGCCCGAGGCCTGAACCACTACGCGCTCGGCTTCTCCTCCAGACGTGGGAAGAGCACCGCGCCCTTGGTGACCGTCGTACCGGGGCGGAGCCGACCCCACTCGCCCGCTTCCTGTACCTTCTGGTCCGCGAGGGCGCCCAGGGACGCCTCCGCGCCGAGGGAGTCCCAGAGTCTGCGGGAGGTCTCCGGCATGACCGGGTTGAGGAGGACCGCCACCGCGCGGAGCGACTCCGCGGCTGTGTAGAGGATGGTCGCAAGGCGGGCCCGGCCCTCCGGTGAACCGTCCTTGGCCACCTTCCAGGGTTCCTGCTCCGTGAGGTAGCCGTTGACCTGCTTCACGAAGTCGAAGACCGCGAGGATTCCGCCCTGGAAGTCGAGGTCGTCGCCGATCCGCCGGTCCGCTTCGGAGACGGCCGCCGCCAGCCCCGCCTGAACCGCCTGCTCCGCATCGCCCGCGGCCGCCGCCTCGGGCAGCTCCCCCTCGAAGTACTTGCCCACCATCGCGGCCACACGCGACGCGAGATTGCCGTAGTCGTTCGCCAGCTCGCTCGTGTAGCGGGCGGAGAAGTCCTCCCAGGAGAACGAGCCGTCCTGGCCGAACGCGATCGCGCGCAGGAAGTACCAGCGGTACGCGTCCACGCCGAAGTGGGAGGTCAGGTCCTGGGGTTTGATGCCCGTCAGGTTCGACTTGGACATCTTCTCGCCGCCGACCATCAGCCAGCCGTTGGCCGCGATCCTTCCCGGCAGCGGCAGGCCCTGCGCCATCAGCATCGCGGGCCAGATGACCGCGTGGAAGCGGAGGATGTCCTTGCCGACGAGGTGGACGTCGGCGGGGAAGGTGCTCTCGAACTTCGCCGGGTTCTCGTTGTAGCCGACCGCCGTCGCGTAGTTCAGCAGGGCGTCGATCCACACGTAGATGACGTGCTTGTCGTCGAAGGGGACCGGGACGCCCCAGTCGAAGGTGGAGCGGGAGATGGAGAGGTCCTGGAGGCCTTGGCGTACGAAGTTCACGACCTCGTTGCGCGCCGACTCGGGCTGGATGAAGCCGGGGTTCTCCTCGTAGTGGGCGAGGAGCCGGTCGCCGTACTCGCTGAGCCTGAAGAAGTAGTTCTCCTCCTTGAGGAGTTCCACCGGCTTCTTGTGGATGGCGCACAGCTGCGTGCCGTCGTCAGCCTCGATGAGGTCGCCGGGCAGCTTGTACTCCTCGCAGCCGACGCAGTACGGGCCCTCGTATCCGCCCTTGTAGATCTCGCCCTTGTCGTGGAGGTCCTGGACGAACTCCTGGACGCGGTCCGTGTGGCGCTTCTCCGTGGTGCGGATGAAGTCGTCGTTCGCGATCTCCAGGTGCTCCCAGAGGGGCTTCCAGGCCTCCTCGACGAGCCTGTCGCACCACTCCTGCGGGCTGACGCCGTTCGCCTGGGCGGTCCGCATGATCTTCTGGCCGTGCTCGTCGGTGCCGGTGAGGTACCACACCCTCTCGCCGCGCTGACGGTGCCAGCGGGTGAGCACGTCGCCGACGACGGTCGTGTAGGCGTGGCCCAGGTGAGGAGCGTCGTTGACGTAGTAGATGGGGGTGGAGACGTAGTACGTCATGGGCGGAAGCGTACTGGCGGTACGGGAACGGGGCCCGGTGGTTTTCCGGGCCCCGTGGTGGTGGTCGTACTGGCTGCTACGGCCGCCAGTTCGCCAGGATGCCCTCGTAGATCTCCGTGTCGGTGAGTTCCTTCGGGGTCTCGCCGGCGAGGAAGTGGGAGGTGTTCGCGAGCTTGAGCTTGCGGAGGTAGTCGAAGGCCTTGTTCTCCGGGTCTCCGAAGGCGACGAAGGAGAAGAAGACGGTGGGGTGGGACTTCGACGCCTCCGTGAGGGCCTGGGTGGCGGGGGTCTTCGCGTCCGGGGCGCCGTCGGTCTGGAAGACGACCAGGGCGGGGGTGTCGGGGGCGTTCTTGGTGTGGTGCGCGAGGACTTCCTCGACGGCTGCGTGGTAGCTGGTACGGCCCATGCGGCCGAGGTCGGCGTGCAGGTCGTCGATCTTGTTCTCGTGGTCGGTGAGGGTGAGCTCGCCGGTGCCGTCGAGTTCGGTGGAGAAGAAGACGACGTGGACCTTTGCGGCCGGGTCCAGGTGGGCGGCGAGCGCGAGGGTCTGCTCACCGAGGGCCTGGGCGGAGCCGTCCTTGTAGTACGCGCGCATGCTCGCGGAGCGGTCCAGGACGAGGTAGGTGGTGGCTGTGGTGCCGGTCAGGTTGTGGGTGGAGAGGGTGGCGGCGGCGGCGGTGTAGGCCGTGCGGAGGGTGGGGGGTACGGACTTTTCGTTCCCACCCGCACCACCCGTGACAGTTTCGTCGTCGTCTGCGGGTGGCCCCTGTGGGGCGTCCTCGCCGTCGGCGGCCGCGGGGGCGTTCGCCGCTGCGGCGGGTGCCGGCTCGGGCTCGGGGGCGGGGGCGGGGGTGACCTCGGCGACCGGCTGGGGCTCCGGTTCTACGACGGTCTCGGCGACCGGCTCGGGCGCGGGCTCCGGGGTTGTTTCGGCGATCGGCTCGGGCGCGTGCGCGGGCTCGGGGGTCGTTTCGGCGACCGGCTGGGGCTCCGGTTCTACGACGGTCTCGGCGACCGGCTCGGGCGCGGGCTCCGGGGTCGTTTCGGCGACTGGCTCGGGCTCGGATGCGGGCTCGGGGGTCGTTTCGGCGACCGGCTCGGGCTTGGGCTCGGAAGCGGTCTGGGCGACCGGCTCCGGCGCCGGCTCCGGCTCTACGACCGTCTCGGGCTCCGAGGCAGTTGCTTCCTCGGTGGCCGGCTCGGCTACTGCGGTGGCCGTCGGCTCCGGTTCCGGGGTGGCCTCGGGCTGCGCCGCTGCTTCCGGCTCCGGTGCGGACTCCGTCGCCTGCGGCTGCTCTTCCTCCACAGCCACAGCCACAGCCACGGGCGCCGGCGCTTCCGTCACCGGCTCCTCTACGGCCGTGTCCTCCACCACCGGTTCCTCTGCGGCGGACTCGTCAGTGACCGCGTCCGAGGCCACCGGCTCCGCTGCGGAGACCTCGGGCTCCTCGGAAACGGTCTCCTGGGCGCCCGCCTTCTCGGCAACCGCCTTCTCGGCAACCGCCTTCTCGGCAACCGGCTCCTCGGCAACCGGCTCCCCAAGCTCTTGGTTCGCGGACGCTACCGGCGGCTCTTCGGTGGGCTGGCCGGCCTCGGCCGGCGCCTCCGCGCTCGCGCCCGGTGCCGTGCCCTCCGTCTCCGTCGGAGACCCCTGCTTCGGGACCGAGACCTTGTCGAACGCGGCCGAGACCAGTTCGTGCTCGGACTCCGTCGAGAGTGTGGCGGTGCGCGGCTCGGGGACCGTGGCCGTCACCGGGGAGGGCGGGGTCGGCTCGGTCGCCGGGGTCGGGAGCTTCGGTTCCGTCGCCTCCTGCGAAGGAACCGCACCCTCTGCCTCGGTGGCAGCGCCCTTGCGTGATCGGCCGCCGAACGCGTTCCGCAGGAGAGTGAGAATGCCCATGTGCGCAACCCTTCGCATGAGTTGTAGCCCGTCAATCCCTGGCCAGGACGGACACGTAAGGTTAGCGGCCCTGGATTGCGATCTTGGGCAGGGGCAGGGGGTCGGGCCCCCGGGCGTCAAGACCTACTTCCGGACTTCACCCGCGCGTGACGTCAACTCCGCTACGTCCACCCCGGGTTCATTCACGGTTCACCGCCTCGCCCCGCTCCCGCACAAACGCGCCCCTACCGTCCGTCACGCGAGCTTCAAGGGGAAGCAAGGGGAGAGTAAAAGTGCGTATACAGCTGCCGCTGATCACAAAGTCGGAGTCGCATCCTGGCGGTCGGTCCGCCCTGACCTGCCGTTTCCGGTGTGGTGACGCCTGTTTCCACCCGGCGCCCAACACCTCCTCCAACCCGTACGTCGGCGATGTCATCGCCACCGCGCTCAGCCGCCGCTCGATGATGCGTGCCGCCGCCGTGGTGACCGTGGCCGCCGCCGCGGGCACCGCAGTCACCACCCGGGACGCCCAGGCCGCGGAGCTGAGCGGCACGGCCAAGGACAAGGGCAAGAGCAAGGGCGCCCGCGGCCTCCGCTTCACCCCCGTCGCGCCCAACACCGACGACACCGTGACCATCCCGGCGGGCTACGCCCAGAACGTCGTCGTCCGCTGGGGCGAGCCCATCCTGCGCGGGGCCCCCGCCTTCGACCCGGACAAGCAGACCGCCGCCGCCCAGGCCGGCCAGTTCGGGTACAACAACGACTTCCTCTCGCTGCTCCCGCTGCCCGGCGAGCGCGGCCGGCAGGTGCTCGTCGCCAACCACGAGTACACCGACGAAGTGCTCATGTTCCGCGGCTACGACGCCGCCAACCCCACCCGCGAGCAGGTCGAGATCGCCTGGGCCGCCCACGGTCTCGGTGTCGTCGTGGTGGAGGAGAACAAGAAGAACGGCGCGCTCACCCTCGTACCCCGCCACCACCTCAACCGGCGCGTCACCGCCACCACCGAGTTCCGGCTGACCGGTCCCGCCGCCGGGTCCGACCTGCTGAAGACCTCCGCGGACCCGACCGGCCGGAAGGTGCTGGGCACCCTCAACAACTGCTCCGGCGGCACCACCCCCTGGGGGACCACCCTCCACGGCGAGGAGAACTTCAACCAGTACTTCGCCAACGCGAGCCGGCCGACGGACAAGCGGTACGGCCTCGGGACGGGCGCCTCCGAGCGCAAGTGGGAACGGTTCGACAAGCGGTTCGACGTCGCCCAGGAGCCCAACGAGTCCCATCGCTTCGGGTACGTCGTCGAGCTCGACCCGTACGACCCGTCCTCCGCGCCCCGCAAGCACACCGCGCTCGGCCGGTTCAAGCACGAGGGCGCGACCGTACGCCTCACGCACGACGGGCGGCCGGTCGTCTACTCCGGGGACGACGAGCGGTTCGACTACTTCTACAAGTTCGTCGGCAGCAAGCGGATGAAGCACGGCAGCGGCAGGGCCGTGCGGGAGCACAACCTCTCCCTGCTCGACGAGGGGACCCTGTACGTCGCCCGGCTCACCGGCGACTCCCCCGCCATCGAGATCGACGGCACCGGCAAGCTGCCCGCCGACGGGGAGTTCGACGGCAGCGGCGAGTGGATCCCGCTGGCGACCGCCACCGCGAAGGGTGCCGTGTCGCACGTCGAGGGCATGACCGCCGACGAGGTGTTCGTGTTCACGCGGCTCGCCGGGGACAAGGTCGGCGCGACCAAGATGGACCGGCCCGAGGACATCGAGCCCAACCCGCACTCCGGCAAGGTGTACGTCGCCCTCACCAACAACACCAACCGCGGTGTCGGCACGAACGCCCCGGCCGACGAGGCCAACCCCCGCAACGCCAACAAGCACGGGCACATCCTGGAGCTCACCGAGCGGTGGAACCGGGCCGACAGCACGAAGTTCGTCTGGACGCTGTTCCTCGTCGCCGGGGACCCGGAGGATCCCGCCACCTACTTCGCCGGGTTCCCGAAGGACGACGTCTCGCCGATCTCCTGCCCGGACAACGTGGCCTTCGACCCGCACGGGAACCTGTGGATCTCGACCGACGGCAACCAGCTGGGGTCGCACGACGGGTTGTTCGGTGTCGCCACGAAGGGGGATCGGCGGGGTGAGCTCAAGCAGTTCCTGACGGTACCGACGGGGGCGGAGACCTGCGGTCCGCTGGTGCAGGGGCGGCGGGTGCTGGTTGCTGTGCAGCATCCCGGGGAGATCAGCGGGGCGACTGTGGAGAAGCCGGCGAGCACGTGGCCTGACGGGGTCGGCAAGATCGTGCGGCCTGCTGTTGTTGCCGTTTGGCGCAAGGATGGGGGCGACATCGGCGTGTAGGGGCGGCTGCGGGTGCGTGGGGGGCTGGTCGCGCAGTTCCTCGCGCCCCTGAGCAGGTGCAGTGATCGCCCTTGCTGCTGCCACCTCCTGTCGCAGTGGCTCCAAAACGCTGCCCGCCGTACCCGTACCCTCGCCGCCTGGTCGACCGCGAGGTCATCCGGGCCCGTGCAGCGTGACGTCCACCAGCAGGGCCCGGTGGTCGGTGTCCGGCAGGTCCAGGAAGCGGGCGTCGCCGACAGAGAAGTCCCCCGACACCAGCACGTGGTCGATCTGCGCGCCGATCGCCAGGGCGGTGCGGGCCGGCCAGGTCGGGGTACGACCGGACCCGGCGAGGCGGGCCGCGTCGCGCAGACCGGTGTCGAGGATCGCGCGGAAGGCCGCGTGGTCCTGGGAGGCGTTGAAGTCGCCGGCCAGGACGGTCGGCGTCGAGCCCCTGGCGGCCGCGAAGTCCCGCAGCTTGCCCAACTCGCCGCGCCACAGGTCCAGTTGGCTCGGCAGCGGGGGCATCGGGTGCGCGAGTTGCAGCCGTACGGCGTGACCGTGCACGTCGGCGACCGCCCCCGGCATGCCCATGGTCGCGGGGATTCCGGCGGCCGCCGTCAGCGGGAAGCGGCTGAGGATGACGGACCCGGCCGAGCCGCCGTCCTCCACGGACTGCCGGTACGGATAGGTCAGGGACGTGCGCAGTTTCGCCGAGCAGCCGTACTCGCACTCCTCCACGAACACGACGTCCGGTTTCTCCTCACGGACGGTGGTGACGAGGGCGTCGGTGGCCCGGCCGAACTCGACGTTCGACGTCAGCACCCGGAACGAGGCGAGCACCCGGCCGTCCGGTTCGCCGCCCGTGCCGTAGGGCGCGATGAACCACGCGAGCAGTCCGAGGACGACGGCCGCCCACACCGTCCCCGGCCACCACCGGGCGAGCAGCGCGAGGGCGAGGCCGAGTCCGGCGGGTGCGAGGAGCCAGGGCAGGAAGGCGAGGAGCTGGGGGACGGGGGTGATGCCGTCCGTGTCGGCGAGCCGGCAGCCGACGACGACGCTCACGGAGGTGAAGAGCAGGGCAGCGGTCCAGATGACGGGGCGCCGGTGGGTCACCGTGCCGAGCCTACGAGCGGGCGTCGGCCTTCGCCAGGAACTTCCCGAGCACGGTGTTGAACTCCGCCGCCTGTTCGAGGTTCGGCAGGTGCGCGGCCCCGGCGAACACATGCAGTTCCGAGTCCGGGAGGGCCGCGTGCATCGCCTCCGCGTCGGCGACCGGCGTGTAGGTGTCGTCGGCGCCCACGAGGACCAGCGCGGGGATTGTGACGCGGGTGAGCAGCTCGCGGTAGTCGGGGCGGGCGGCACGGGCGCGCAGGGCGGCCGCCGCGGACTCGGGGCGGGTGGCCGTCATCATGCCGTGCACGTGGGCCTTGACCTCGGGGGAGGCGTAGGGCGCGACCATCTTCTCCAGCACCTCGTCGGCGTACCCGCGCATGCCCTCGCGCAGCAGCCGGTCCGCCATGGCGTGCCGGACCTTCACGCCGTCAGGGGTCTCGGCGGCCGGAAAGGTGTCGGCGAGGACCAGGCCCCGGATGCGGTCGGGGAACCGTCCGTAGCAGTCCATGGCGATCTGGCCGCCCATGGACAGGCCCGCCAACACGCAGGTGGACACGCCGAGTTCGTCCAGCAGCGCCTCGATGTCCTGGGCGAACCGGCCGAAGCCGGTGACGGGGGCGGCCCGCGACGCGGTGCCGTAGCCGCGCAGGTCGGGGGCGATCACCTGGCGGGAGGCGGAGAAGGCCTCGATCTGCGGGTGCCACATCGTGTGGTCGAAGGGGTGGCCGTGGACCAGGACCAGGGGGATCGCTGTCATGTCGTCGACCCTAGGTCGGCCCGACTTCTCGGTGCAATAAGATCTTTGCCCTCGGTGCAATTACAGGGGGTTCACGTGCCCGACTACCGGAGTATCGCCGACCGCATAGCCGCCGACATCGCCGCCGGACGGCTGCGCCCCGGCCAACGCCTGCCCCCGCAACGGCAGTTCGCCCGACGGCACGGGATCGCCGCGTCGACGGCGGAGCGGGCGTACGGCGAACTCGTACGGCGGGGACTGGTCGTGGGCGAGGTCGGACGCGGCACCTTCGTGCGGGCCGCCGTGCCCGTGACGTCCGGCCGGGGGCTCATCGAGGACGCGGGGGCGCCCGTCAACCTGGAGCTCAACTACCCGTCCGTGGCAGGCCAGTCGGAGCTCCTCGCCGACACCCTCGGGCCCCTGCTGCGCCCCGACGTGCTGACCGAGGCGCTCCGTCCGGCCGCCGCCACCGGCACGGCGGCCGCCCGTGAGGCCGCCGCCGCGCTCCTCGCCACCCCCGGCTGGCGGCCCGACGCGGACCGGGTCCTCTTCACGGGCAACGCCCGCCAGGCCGTCGCCACCGCCCTCGCCTCCCTGGTGCGCCCGGGCGGCCGGGTCGGGGTCGAGGAGCTGACGTATCCCGTGGTCAAGGAGATCGCGGCCCGGCTCGGCATCACCCTGGTGCCGCTCGCCACCGACGAGGACGGACTGCGCCCCGAGTCGGTGGCCGCCGCCCACCGCACGGCTCCCCTGTCGGCCCTCTATGTGCAGCCGACCCTGCACAACCCGACGTCCGTCACCATGAGCGCCGAGCGCAGGCGTCAACTCGCCCTGGTCGTGGGCGCCTTGGACATCCCGGTGGTGGAGGACCGCATCTGGTCGTTCCTGGCGGAGGGCGACGACCCGTTCGCGGCCCAGGTGCCCGCCCTCACCCATGTCGTCGACGGTCTGTCCAAGCGGGTGGCGCCGGGGCTCACCGTCGGCTTTCTCGTCGTACCGCGGCAGCGCGTGGAGGCGGTGGCGGACGCCGTGCGCTCCGGCGGGTGGAGTGCCGGGCGGTTCGCGCTGGAGGCGGCGACCGGGTGGATGACGAACGGGACCGTGGAGCGGCTGGTCCGCCAGAAGCGGGCGGACGCGGCGCACCGGCAGCGGCTGCTGGCCGAGTGCCTGGCCGGGTTCGCCGTACGGTCCGATCCGCGCGCCTACTACGCCTGGTGGGAGCTGCCCGCCCCCTGGCGGGCGGACACCTTCACGGCCGCCGCCGCGGCGCTCGGTATCGCCGTCCCGCCCGGCCCGTCCTTCGCGGTCGACCCGAGCCGCACCCCGGACGCGGTACGGCTCGGGCTCGCGTCGGCTCCCGCGGCGGACCTGGAGCGGGCGCTGCGCACCCTCGCGGACCTGGCCGCGCGGGGCTCGGGCCGGTCCGGCAGGCCGTCGTCAACCCAGGCCGGTCGGCCCCGCGGTGGGCTGGGCGGCGCCGGAGAGATCGGTCGGTGAGGTGATGGTCACCTTCAGGTCGCCAACCTCGGCCCTCAGCGGCTCGGCCACGGCCACCCGGCCCCGCACCCGGACGTACCGGCTCAGCCAGGTGCCGACGGCGACCGTCAGGCCCACGGCGACCAGCAGCCAGGAGGCCTGGCGCAGCGTGAGGGTCAGGGCGTCGTAGATGGCGCCCGCCGCCGGGCGGTGCACCGGGTCGGGCAGGTCGGTGAGGGTGAGGTGGCGGCCGATGGCCACGGCGAGGCCCAGCAGCGCCCCGCCCAGGGCCGTGCCGAGTGCGGTCGCGGTGAGCGCGCGGCGGCGGCAGGCGGCCACCGCGATCCCGGCGACGGCGAGGGCGGCGGCCGTCACAGGCAGCCAGAAACCGGCGACTTCGAGCACGTCGTAGCCCTTCCGGAGGCGGTCGAGTTCGGCGGCCGGGAGTACGGCCACCCTGGTGTGGGAGAGGTCCGACGGCACATGCTCGGAGGGGAGTTGCCGCTCCACCTCGGCGAGGTCGACGCTCACCTCATGGCGGCCGTCGTCATGCAGCGCGTTCGACACGGCGTCGTGGACGGCCCGGTTGCCGGCGTCCCACGCGGTGCGGAAGGCCGGGGTGCGGGCGAAGTCGTGCACGAAGGGCCGCAGCGGCTCCCCGACCTCGTCCGCCACGGCGTCCCGTACAGCGGGGTCGGCGGCCAGCGGTGCCATCGCGGTGACGTACCGGCCCGTGTCGGCGAGGCCGCAGGCCCAGGCCGCCAGCGCGCCGAAGGGCACGAGGAGACAGGCCAGCGCGATCAGTACGGCCGACAGGGCGCCGCGGACACGGGAGGTCACCCCTCCAGGCAAAACCGTCGAAGGCGGCCGCGCGAGCCGTGGAGCTGCGGATTCCGCCCTCCGGTGGAGGGTTCACCCGAACGGGTGTCTCATGGATCAAGGGGATGAAGGAGGCCGATCATGCGCACCACTACGGCCCTGCGGACCCTGGCCGTGGCCCTGCTCACCGGCGGAACGTTCGCCGTCACGGCGGCGGGCACCTTCGCCGAGGCAGCCCCGCCCACCCACACCGAAGGCCACGGTGACGGCGGTCCGATCTGGGGCACCATCGTCTCCCGCACCGCGCTCAACGTGCGGGACGCGCCCACCACCCACTCCGCCGCCGTCGACCGGCTCGCACCGGGCAGTCAGGACCGCGTCGAGTGCATGGTCCGCGGACAGCGCGTCAACGGCAACCCGTACTGGTACTGGTTCACCGGTGCCCAGGGCTGGGTGAGCGCCGAGTTCGTCGACACCGGTTGGCGTTCCGTGCCGACCTGTGCGGATCCGTGTCCACAGTGGAAGAACGGCGGCTGGAACAACGCCGACTGGAACGACCCGAGCTGGGACTCCGGTTCCGACTCCTGGGCGGCCTCCGGCTCCGTCTCGTGGAGCTTCTCGGGCTCCTGGAGCTGGAGCGTGGGATGAGGGAAGCCGTGGACCCCGGCCACCTCGTGGCCGGGGTCCACGCGCGTCCGCTAGCGGATCCGGTTCCCCTCGCCGTCCTCGTGCGTGTAGTAGCGGTAGAAGAACACGACGAAGATGCCCGCCGCGACCGCCATGCCCAGGGCCGTGGACCGCAGCACGCTCTCTCCCGTCTGGCTGTACAGGAACCCGACCGCCGCGCCCGCGAAACCGGACTTCACGGCGGAGTGGAGCTCCCGCTTCAGCAGCGGGGCGAACGTCGCCACGGCGATGCACAGCACGATGAACGCCAGCGCCGTCACAAAGCCGAACAGCAGGTTCCAGCCGGTGATCGGCCCGCCGTCACGACGGTTCGCCGCGGCCCAGTAGCCGTAGACCAGCCCGAGTACGACCGGGATGCCGTACCTGGCGGCCGTGTGCACCTTGGTGCCGAAGACATCGGGTGTCCGGGCGAATCCGCCCGTGGGTGCCGCGTGAGCCATGAGAGCACTCCTCTCTCCCCACCCCTGTACACCCCCGACTACCAGAGCACACCTGGGGGCAGGCCCTGGCAAGTCGAATGACCGCACGAGAGAGACGAGCGGGCAGGAAAGGGACGTTTGCCGTCCTGGGAACTCCCCTTCGCAGCCGCAGCGGTTACCGTGCTGCCGTAAGTGATCGACGGGGGATGGGGAGGGACCGATGCCCGGGACCGTGCTGCTGCTCGCCGCCTCACCGGTGGGCAAGAGCTGTCTGGTGGACGCGGCGTCCGTGCTTCCCGTCCTCGCGGCCGTACCGCCCGCCGTGCTCTCCGGCACCGACACCGCCAACGTCGTCGAACTCGCCGACCCCCTGGAACCGCAGGCCGTCCTGACCCGCCTGCGGGCCGTCGCTGCCACACCGGGGCCGCTGACCGTGTTCGTGGCCGGCCAGCTCGCCCTGGACCGCCGCCAGCATCTGCCCCACCTCGCGCTGGCCCGCACCACCCCGGCCACCGTGCGCTACACGGCGCTGCCGTGGCAGTGGATCCGCGAGGAGTTCCGGCTGCGCTCACCGGGTTCGACGACGCTCTTCCTCGACTTGCACGCCGACGCGGAGATGTGGGGGTGGCTGCGGACGCACGCGCTCGACTCCGGGCGCAACAACGCGGTGTTCGGTCGGATCGCGCCGCCGCCGTCGAGGCGTACGGTGGCCTCGCCGGCGTACATGAAGACGATCGCGACGATTCTGCGCAGCGGGTGGCGTCCGCCGGTCGAGCAGTTGCATCAGCAGGCGTTCATCAGGCTGGGGCCCGAGGCGTACGGGGACGTGGTGTTGACCGTGCCGCCTGCTCCGGTGGCCGTCCCCGGGGGCTTCGCCCCCAGACCCCCGTATCGGCCTGAACGGCCTCGTCCTCAATCGCCGGACGGGCTGGGAGTCCCCGCACAGCCTCCTCAGCAGGAACCCGTGGACCCGCACGTCCAGGTCACCGCCGCCGTCCAGGCCGGGCGCCACCAGGAGGCCGACACGCTCGCCCTCGCGCACGAGCAGGCCGCCGGCCAGGCCCACGGCCCCGCCTCCGAGCAGGCCCTGCACTGGTCCGAGGTCCGGGCGGATCTCGCGATGTTCGCCAGGGATTCGGCGCGCAGCTGCCGGATCTGGCTGACGGTGGCCGAGACGCGGCTGGCCGCCGGGCAGGCCCCGGACTCGCCGGCCGTGGAGAAGGCCGTGGACCGGGCCCACCACCAGTGGGGGCAGGTCCGTGACAAGGCCCGGGCCCAGGAACTCGGCGCCCTGCTCGCCGAGTTGCGCACCCGCGTCCCGGGCCGCCGCCCCGGCGCCCTGGAGAACGTGCGCAAGCAGCTGCGGGAGTTGCAGGCGACGCCGTTCTAGCCGAGCATCGCCAGCGCCCCCGACACCAGCGTCCGCACCCCCGGTGCCACCGTCGACAGGTCGGGGGCGAAGTGCGGGCTGTGGTTGCTGGGCACCGCGTCGAACTTCTCCATCAGGTCCGCGCCCGGCGCCGCGTCCCACACCGCGGCCGGGGTGCAGGTCACGAACCAGTAGGAGTACGGGAGTTCGCCGAGCGCGAGCTTCGAGAAGTCCTCGCTGGCCATCGCCGGACCGGAATCGAAGACCGTCTCGGCGCCGAAGACCTCGCGGTGCACGGCAGCGATCCGGTCGTCGGTCTCCGGGTCGTTGACCGTGGCCGGGAACGAGCCGCCGAGGGTCACCTCGGGCTCGCGCGGACAGCCGGCCGCATGGCACTCGCCCTCGGCGATCCGCCGGATCGCTGCGAGCATCCGGTCCCGGACCGTTTCCGACTGGGTGCGCAGGTTGAGGGAGATGCGGGCGGTGGCGGGGATGATGTTCGGGGCCGTGCCCGCCTCGATCCGGCCGACGGTCAGGACGGCCGACTCGCGCGGTGTGATCTCCCGGCTGACGACCGTCTGGAGCCGCGTGACGATGTAGGCGGCCGTGACGACCGGGTCGACCGTCGTCTCGGGGCGCGAGCCGTGTCCGCCCCGGCCGTGCACCACGATCTCGACGTCCGTCGTTGCCGACATGATCAGGCCCGGCACATGCGGGTACAGGCCCGCCGGACCCGGCACCGCGTGCTGGCCGAGCAGTACGTCCGGGCGCGGGAAACGGTCGTAGAGCCCGTCGGCCACCATGGCGGCCGCCCCGCCGCCGGCCTCCTCGGCGGGCTGGCCCACCAGGAGCAGCGTCCCGGACCAGGTCTCGCGGCCGTCCGCGAGCGCCTTGGCCGCCCCCGCCAGCCAGGTCACGTGCAGGTCGTGCCCGCAGGCGTGCATGACCCCGGGCGTCTCGGAGGCGTACGGCAGCCCGGTCCGCTCCTCGACCGGGAGTGCGTCCATGTCGGCGCGCAGGAGGACGGTCGGTCCCTCGCCGTTGCGCAGGACGCCCGCGACTCCCGTGCCGCCGATGCCCTCGGCCGTCTCGAACCCGGCCCGACGGAGGTGTGAGGCGAGCATCCCGGCCGTGCGGTGCTCGTGCAGGGACAGCTCGGGGTGGCGGTGCAGATCCCGATAGAGGTCCTCCAGGGCGGACACCGGGAGATCGGTGGTGAGGTCCAGCGCGGTACGGGCGGCGGCAGAGGTCACGCCGGCAGCGTACGCGGCGCGGATGTCATCGCGTGAGGTTCACGCCACGCGGGCCGCGAGTGGGAGCCACCAGTGGGACCAAGGGGGTGTGTCCCACCGGTGGCGGCTTGGGCCGGCTCAGGTGACCTTGGATGCCGACGCTTGGGGGAACCTTTGCTCAGGGGTGAGCGTTGGGCGGGTGAATGGCTCCGCCAACAACCGAGGTGACGGCAATGGCACTGTTCGACCGGCTCAAGGACCAGGCCAAGAACCTGCAGCAGCAGGCCCAGGGCGCGCGCGGCACGACCGGAGGGCACGGCGCGGCCGGTGGGCAGGGCGGCTCGGGCTTCGGCGGTGGTGCGCACGGCGGTTCGCAGGGAGGATCGCGCGGCGGTTCGCGCGCCCAGCTCGTCGGTCTGCTGAAGACACAGCTCGGCTCCCTCAAGACCGAGTTGAAGAGCGGCGCGTACCGGGACGCCAGCATGGCGATGTGCGCCCTGGTCGCGGCGGCGGACGGTCAGGTGGACGCGTCCGAGATCCAGCAGATGGAGTCGCTGATCCTCGGCAACGAGGTGCTGCAGAACTTCCCGCCGGAGCAGCTGCGCACGCGCTTCCACAAGCATGTCGACCAGCTCACCCGCAACTTCCCGCAGGGCAGGGCCGAGGCCATGCAGGAGATCGCCAAGGCCGCCAAGAAGCCCACCGAGGCGCGCGCGGTCATCCAGACCGGCATCGTCATCGCCGGCGCCGACGGTCATTTCTCCCAGGCGGAGCAGTCGGTCCTCAGGGACGCCTGCGCGACCCTGGGTCTGCAGCCCGCGGAGTTCCAGCTCTGAGCCGACCTCCTTCGCCTTTCCTTCGCATCGGACCCGGCCCCGTCGCGGCTCGCCCCGGCGGGGCCGTCCGATGCCTCGGTCCGGCGGCTCAGTCCGAGGTGTGCCCGGCCGCCTGCTCCGTCTGCGCGGCCCGTTCGGCGGGGTGCGGTGTCGACGCCTTCGCCGGA
Source organism: Streptomyces sp. NPDC048420 (assembly GCF_040651535.1). NCBI lineage: Bacteria > Bacillati > Actinomycetota > Actinomycetes > Kitasatosporales > Streptomycetaceae > Streptomyces > Streptomyces sp. NPDC048420. The sequence continues at coordinate 109,340 of NZ_JBEZKG010000002.1, read as the reverse complement.
CCCGCGTTCGCCGCCAGGACGAGCGTGGCCACGGCCACGACCGCGGCGGCGAGACCCCTGGCGTAACGCGCGGTGGTGCTGGTGTGTTCGAGCACGGCGACCTCGCTGCGGTGACGGTGAGAATCCATGGCGGTGGCGGCGTATTAAGCGGGGTTAATACGCCGTTTAACCTAGGGCCGGGGGGAGCCGAACGGCAAGAGGGACTGGGGGAGTTGGCCATGTCGGAGCGGGACGACCCGGGCGTCATCGGGCGCCGGGTGCAGCAGCTCAGAGTCGCCCGCGGGCTGACCCAGAAACAGCTGGCGGAACCGGCCTACACACCGGCCTACATCTCCACCCTGGAGTCCGGCCGCGTGCGCCCCTCCGACGACGCGCTGCGGCATCTCGCCGACCGCCTCGGCGTCGACTTCCAGGAACTGGCGACCGGCCGTCCCGCCCATCTCGTCACCGATCTCCGGCTCCGCCTCACCGAGGCCCAGCGCACCCTGGCCACCGGAGAGGCCGAGGAGTCCGCCGAGCAGTACGCCCGCCTCCTCGCCGAGGCCGACGCGCTGGACCTCTCCGAGGTACGGGCCGCCGCCCTGCTCGGACTCGGGGAGTGCGCCGTGGAGACGGGCGAACTCAGCGCCGCACGCCAGTACTTCGAGCGCTCCGAGAAGGCCCTCGGCGACGACGTTCCCCTCCCCGCCCGGGTCCCCGCCCTCCGCGGCCGCGCCGTCTCCCACTACCTCGCCGGTGAACTCCGCTACTGCGTCTACCTGTTGGAGTCCGCCCTCGACGAGCTCAACCGCGGTGGCCTGCACGACCCGGACGCGCTGCTCCTGCTCTACGCCAGCGTCATCGGCCCCTACATGGACATGGGCGCCCACGCCCGCGCCGCCCAGGCCGCCGAACTCGCCCTCGCGCTCGCCCCGCAGTCCGGCGACCCCGCCCTGGTCGCCCGCATGCACCGGTCCGTCGCCCGCACCCTGCTCGCCGAGGGCCGGGTCGCCGAGGCCGACGCCTCCCTCGCCAAGGCCGCCGAGCTCTACCGCCGGCTCCAGCTCCGTACCGAACTCGCCAACTGCCACTGGATGCGCGGCTACGTCTACGCCCAGAACGGCGAACTGGAGCGCGCCGAGACCGAGTTGAGACAGGCCCTCGCCATGCTCTCCGCCCGGCGGGCCGCCCTCTACTCCAGCCAGGCCGCCGTCGAACTGGCCGACGTACTGCACCGGCGCGGCAAGTCCGACGAGGCCGCGGCCCTTCTGCACGACGTGCTCAGCGACCTCAGCCCCGAGCGCGGCGCCCTGCACTCCGCCGCCGCCCACCGCCTCCTCGGGATCATCGCCGAGGACGCCCGCGACACCGAGACCGCCGAGGAGCACTACGTCCGCGCCCTGAGCCTCCTGGAGCGGGCCGGCGCCGCCGGTGACCTGGCCGACCTGTGCCGGCTGCTCGGCGATCTGTTCCGCCGTACCGGAAGGGTCGAGGCCGCGCTCGACGCGTACCGGACGGGACTCGGCCACCGCACGGCCCCCGGCACCACCACCCTCGGCCCGGCCCCGGCCCAGCCTCCGCTGTGAGGCCGCTGGGCGGCGCCACCCCTCGCACAGCCGTCTATACGACGATTCCAGGCCTCCGCACAGGTATGTCCGGTTAGCCTGCCCAAGGGCATTCCGAGGGCGGGGCAGGGCGCGTGGAGAACCAGAGGACGGTGGCCGACGGGTTGCGGCTCGTCGCGTTCGGCCTGCGCGTGCTCGTGTACCTCGTGCTCGGCGGGGCCGCGCTGATCGCCGTCGCCACCGTCGCCTCGGTGCTCGGACCCACCCTCGCGCTCGACCTCTACACCCCGCCCGTCGCCGCCTGGTGGACCGTCTTCACGGCGGTGGTCGTCCAGGGCGTGCCCTTCCTCCTGCTCGGCACGGTCGTCTCCGCGGCGATCGGCGCCTTCGTGCCGGAACGTGTCTTCACCCGGCTCCTCCCCCGCAACCAGGCCCTCGCCGTCCCGGTCGCGGGCGCGGCCGGAGTCGTCCTGCCGGGCTGCGAGTGCGCGTCCGTGCCGGTGGCCGGGAGCCTGATGCGGCGCGGGGTCGCCCCGGCGGCGGCCCTCGCGTTCCTGCTGTCCGCGCCCGCCATCAACCCCGTGGTACTCGTCGCCACCTCGATCGCCTTCCCCGCCCAGCCGGAGATGGTCCTCGGCCGGCTAGTCGCCTCGCTCGCCACCGCCGTGGTGATGGGGTGGCTGTGGGCCCGCTTCGGCCGCGAGGAGTGGCTGCGGCTGCCGAAACGATCAACCGGCACCTCCGCCCACGGACTGCGGGCCTTCGGCGCCGGGCTCCAGCACGACTTCCTGCACGCCGGCGGCTTCCTGGTGCTCGGCGCGGCCGCCGCGGCCACCTTCAACATCGTCGTCCCGCGCTCCGTGCTGGACCTCTTCACCGGCTCGGCCTGGCTCTCGGTGCTGCTCCTCGCGGTCCTCGCGGTCGTGCTGTGCGTGTGCAGCGAGGCCGACGCGTTCGTGGCCGCGTCCCTGAGCGGCTTCTCGCCGACCGCGCGGCTGGCGTTCATGGTGGTGGGCCCGATGGTCGACCTGAAGCTGATCGCCCTCCAGACGGGCACCTTCGGGCGGGCCTTCGCCGTCCGCTTCTCCACCGTGACCTGGGCGGTTGCCGTGCTGAGCAGCGTGCTCGCGGGATGGTGGCTGCTGTGAGGCGGTACGGGTCCTGTCTGCTCCTCGTCCTGGTCGGCGGGGCCGTCCTGCGGATATCGCTCTTCAGCGAGCTGTATCTGCGGTACGTACAGGCGGCGTTGCGGCCCTACCTGGTGGTGTCCGGCGCTTTGCTGGTGCTGCTCGGTGTCGCGATGGCGGTCGTACGACGGACCGGGGACGACCATGATCACGACGAGGACCACGGGCACGGGCACGCTCACGGTGCCGCAGGGCCCCGGGTGGCCTGGCTGCTCACTCTCCCCGCCCTCGCGCTGCTCCTCTTCCCGCCCCCGGCCCTCGGTTCCTACAGCGCCGACCGTGAGGCGGCCCAACGGGCGGCCCAGGGCGTGGGGACCTTCCCGGCGCTGCCCGCCCAGAACCCCGTCGAACTCACCCTCGGCGAGTTCAGCTCGCGGGCCGTCTACGACAGCGGGCGTTCGCTGACGGGCCGTACGGTCCGGATGACCGGGTTCGTGACCCACGGCGACGAGGGGACCTGGTACCTCACCCGGCTCTCCGTCACCTGCTGTGCCGCCGACGCCACCACCAGCAAAATCGAGGTCCGCGGTGCCGCGAACGGGGCCCCGACGGTCGACACCTGGGTCACCGTCACCGGCACCTGGCACCCCAGGGGGAAGCCCGGCACCGACGGCGCCTGGCCGCCGGTCGTGGACGCGAGCGCGGTCGAGCGGGTGCGGCAGCCGGCGGACCCTTACGAGAAGCGCTGAACCCGGGGCGGCCGCCACCTCGGTGACGGCCGCCCCGGGTGAGGACGCGCGGCTCCCCTCGCGCGGTCCTCCCGGAAGTCCCCGGCCCGCTCGCGACGGCGGGAGGCGCCCCGGTCGGCGTCGCGGCACACGGGGACAGGTAGGGAGGTGGGGACAGGTGGGGTGGTGGGGACAGGTGGGTCGGTGGCCGGGACATGGCGGCTCCGGCACAGTGCGAGGCTGTGCGGCCACTCCCTGACCGTCACCGCCGACCGTAATGAACCGGAGGGCGGTCTGTGGAGAGCGCGTGGGGGTACCCGGTGGGCCGGACCACCGGGAAGGACGCCCCTGTGACGGACACATCCTCCGCGGCCCCGCCCGACGGGCCGGCCCGCGGCGAGCAGACCCTGGCACGACTGCAGCAACTGCTGCTGGAGGCCGACCGGCTGGACGACTTCCTGCGCGAACTCGTACGGCTCACCTCGACCTCGCTGCCCACGCCCGTGTACTGCTCGATCACCCTCAGGGCCGAGAACAGCGCCCACCCCTACACCGCGGCCGCCAGCCACCAGCTCGTGGACCAGTTCGACCAGCGGCAGTACGACGAGGGCGACGGGCCCTGTCTGCGGACCCTCAGGACCGGCAGCGCGCACCACGTCGACGACGTCGACACGGAGGACCGCTTCGGGTCCTTCCCCGAGATCGCCCGCGAGTACGGCCTGCGCAGCATGCTCGCCCTGCCCCTGGCCCCGCCCCGGCAGCCGGTCGCCGGCGTGCTGAACATGTACTCCAGCGAACCGCACGGCTTCGACCTGCCGGTGCGGGAGCAGGCCGTCGTCTTCGCGGGGCACGCCTCGGGCGCCCTGGGCGTGGCCCTGAAGTTCGCGGGCCAGCTCCAGTTCAGCCTGGACCTGCAGAGCGCGATCGCCTCGCGGACCGTCATCGACCAGGCCCTGGGCGTCGTCATGGCCCGGGAGGGGTGCTCCTCCGAACGGGCCTTCGAGATCCTGACCCGCGCCTCCCAGCAACGCAACGTCAAGCTGCGCGACCTCGCCGCCGACCTCGTCGAGGGCGTCTCCGGGCACCCGCCCTCCGTACGGCCGCTGGCGCCGCGCAACTCACCGCTGGGCGGTCCGGGCGGCCTGGGTGAGACGGCGTTTGGCCCCGGAGGCGAGGGGTAGCCGGGCGGTGCCCCTGAGCGGGTGCGCCACGCGACACGGCTCCTGCTCCGGGTGAGCCTGCTCCGGGGGCCATGGCGGATGATGGCCGCGCTGATCGAAGGAGGCGGTGGCCGTGCGGCCGAGGGACGACCGCGGCGATTCCGCCGCCGGCGACGACTCCGGTCGGTTCGCGGGGCCGGGTGGCGGTTCGGGTTCGCGTGAGATGTCGGGCGACGACTCCGGTCGGTTCGCGGGGCCGGGTGGCGGTTCGGGTTCGCGTGAGATGTCGGGCGACGACTCCAGGCTGTCCGGACAGGACGCCGAGCGGGAACGGGAACGCGACCGGGTGCGGGCCACCGACGTGATCGCGGACGGGGTCCGTGGCGCCGATGCCGCCGAGATCCCGGGCAGGCTCTGTGCCGCCGCCGTCAAACTGCTGCCCGTCGTCGGCGCGAGCGTGTCGCTGCGCAGCAACGGCATGCCCGTCCAGCTGAGCTCCAGCAGCGACCAGGCCGCCCGGCTGTCGGAGATCCAGGCCACCCTGGGCGACGGCCCCTGTGTGTACGCCGCGACGATCGGCGCCCCCGTGCTCGCCGACGACCTGACCGACGGCCGGGACGCCCGGCGCTGGCCGGTCTTCGCCCAGGAGGCGACGGCCGTCGGGGTACGGGCCGTCTACTCGATGCCGCTCGGCAACGACGCCGTCTGCGTCGGCACCCTCGACCTGTACCGGGACACGCCGGGCGCACTGGCCACCAGCGAGCTGCGCACGGCGGAGCTTGTGGCCGGTGTCATGACGGTCGCCCTGATGGCGCTGCCTGGCCGGGAGGAGAATGGTCCTGAGGGAGACGAACCCTGGCTCAGCGGTTTGGCCACCGATTATGACGAGGTCTACCAGGCCGTCGGCATGATCATGGTGCAGCTCGGCGTGGGCGCGGACGAGGCGCTGGCCCGGCTGCGCGCCCATGCCTTCGCGCACGACCGCACCGCCGTCGAAGTGGCGCGTGATGTGATCTGGCACAGCCAGAGGTTCGAGCGCGACTGACAACGCCCCGGCAGCCCCGCCCGTCCTGACCACAGAGAGGGCCGCCGGTGGGTGCGGGTTCCGGCAGGTCAGACCCGCACCCGTCCCTGCTTCCTGATCTCCTCCAGCCGCTGCGCGCCCAGCTGTACGGCCGTCTGCGTGGCGTCCGTCAGTACGTCCCCGAAGCCGCCGTTGGTCACGCTGATCGCGTCCTGCCCCACGCGGACCGCGGCCACGTCCAGCCTGAGCGTCACCGGTTCCCCGTCCGGCGACTCACCGGTCAGCAGCACCCGCAGCCCCTGCCGGGCGTCCCCCGTCTCCGGCAGCTGCGCGTCCGTCACCTGGACGCCGAAGACGGCTCCCGTGGTCGTCGTGGCCGCGAACTGGCCGCACTTGCGCGGAACGCTCTTCATCCAGCCCAGAGTCTTGTCGATCTCCGCCGGGGGGCGGGCGAGCACCTGGAATCGCAACTGCGCCTCGTTCCACTCGTCGTCCAGCCCGATCACCGCACGCGGCCGGGCGCCGGCCCCGAACAGCTCGTCCGCGTACAGGGCGTCGAGCAGCCGCTGGCAGTCCCGCTTCTTCGTCTTCGCCTTCAGCACCCCGTCGTGCCAGGTGGCCGCGCCCTGGGTGGGGACCCAGGGCTCCCCGAGATCCACGTCGGTGACGAGGGCGGCCTGGGCCATCGCCTCGGTGAGGGTGGTGGGGTTGGCCGGGGAGGCTTTGGGGCTCTTGGACGGGCCCGCACTGGTGGGGGCGGTGATCGGCGGCTTTGCGGCGGTCGGCGGACTGGACAGCGCGGAACAGCCCGCGGTCCCGAGGAGGGCGGCGAGTCCGAGGCCGAGGAGGGAGACGGTGACGCGGGTGGCGGCGGGGGCGCGGGGCGGGGTCATGTCTCCTAGTGATCACCGGGTTCGGCGAGGCCACCAGTGGTCCGGGCCGTACGGGTTACCGGCCGCCGCCCGGGCCTGGCTCCCCGGCTGCCGGGTGCGCCATGCTGACCCCGTGTCTCGAGCCGTACCGGGGTGAGTTGGTGGCGTACTGCTACCGGATGCTGGGCTCGTTCCACGAGGCCGAGGACCTGGTGCAGGAGACGATGCTGCGCGCCTGGAAGGCCCGGGACCGGTACGACCCCGCCCGCGCCTCCGTGCGGACCTGGCTGTACCGGATCGCGACCAACGTGTGCCTGACCGCGCTGGAAGGACGGGCGCGGCGCCCGCTGCCGTCCGGGCTGGGCGCCCCGAGCGACGACCCCGGAGCCCCCCTCACACCGGCCCTCGACATTCCCTGGTTGCAGCCGTTCCCCGACGCGAGGCTCGACGTCGAGGTACGCGCCGACCTGCGGCTCGCGCTGGTGGCGGCGATGCAGGTGCTGCCCCCGCGGCAGCGGGCCGTGCTGGTCTTGCGCGAGGTGCTGGAGTTCACCGCGGCCGAGGTCGCCGAGCAGCTCTGGACCACGACTGCGGCCGTCAACAGCGCGTTGCAGCGGGCGCGGGCCGCTCTGGCGGAGGCGGACGGGGTTCGAAACGTCGCGGAGCCGGACGGCGTTCGAAACATCGCGGAGCCGGACGACCCCGGGACCCGTGCGGTGATCCAGCGATACATGCGGGCGTTCGAGGCGGCGGACGTCCCCGCCCTCGTCCGGCTGCTCACGGACGAGGCGGTCCTGGAGATGCCGCCGGTGCCGCTGTGGTACCGGGGCAGTGGCGACTACGGCCGCTTCATGGACCGCGTGTTCCGGATGCGCGGCACGGGCTGGGCCACAACCCCCCTCACGGCCAACGGCCAGCCCGCGCTCGCCGCCTACGCCCCCGACCCCGACGGCACCCTCCACCTGCACACGCTGCAGGTGTTCACGGTCACCGGCGGCCGCGTCGCGCGCAACGTGGTCTTCGCCGACCCGCGGGTGTTCGAGGCGTTCGACCTGCCCTGGCGGATTTCTTCCGGGTGATCCGGCCGGGAGCGATGAGTGGAGCCGCTGCCGCCGGTAGGTACGGGCGAGCATCCACTCCTGGAAGGCAGGACTCCCCTCATGAGCGTCATCGTCATCGAGTTCATCACCCTGGACGGGATCGTCTCCGACCCGGACGGCTCCGGCGGCACACCGGGCGGCGGCTGGGCGTTCCGGCACGGCCGCGAAACGGTCGCCGGGGACAAGTTCCGTCTCGGCGGCACGCTGGACGACGGGGTCCTGCTGCTGGGGCGTACGACCTGGCAGGCGTTCTCACACATCTGGCCCGGCCGCGACGACCCGTTCTCCACCCGGATGAACACAGCCCCGAAACTGGTCGTCTCCCGCACCCTGACCGACACTTCGGCGTGGGCGAACTCCCGGGTCGCCGACGGCCCTCTCCTCGATGTCGTCAAGCGCGAGGAGCGCGATGTGATCGTCATCGGCAGCCTGAGCGTCGTACGGGCACTCATGGCCGAGGACCTCGTCGACGAATACCGTCTGCTGACCTTCCCCACGATCCTGGGCACGGGCGACCGACTCTTCCCCGTGGGTGCCGCGTACACGCCCCTGGAATGCGTCTCGGCGGAGCACTCCGGCGCGGCCGTCCTGACGCGGTACCGGAGGGCGACGGGCTGAGTTCCCGGGCTGCCGGACCTCTCTACGAACGCCGCACGCAGAGGCTCACGACCGCCGCCCTGGCGATGGGAGCGAACCCACCCGGTGCGGGTTCGTTCTGGCCGACGACGACTTGGCTGGTCACGCTGTCCAAGTTCGGCGGCCACGGCCTCCACTGGCTCGTCCTACGACGCTCCGGCGTCACCGCGGTCAACGCGCTGATGTTCCTCATGGCACCGGTGACGGCGGGGTGGGGGGGGCGGTGAGGATCGTCCGCGAGGGCGCAAGGCGGATGCCGGCCGCCGCGCTGGAAGGCGAAGTCAACACACATATAGTCGGGTTGGTCGACCAGCGCGACGACAATGGCCGACGTCTGGTGGTCCGCAACGGCTACCACCGATCGCTGGAACGGAACCATGAACGACATTGCTGGGAACGGCGCCTACTTCACCGCCTCCATCAACGGTCAGGAATGGCGCGGTGCGTGGTATCCACCTTCTGACCCGCCGCCGGGTACGCCACACGGCGCGGAGGCGGTGTGCGTCGTCGGCGATCGGATCGTCGTGGTCAGCCCAGACGGACAGCGGTGGGGCCTGCCCGGCGGTCGACCCGAGCGGCATGAGCAGTGGGTCGACACGATGCGCCGCGAGGTCAGTGAGGAAGCCTGCGCCGAGGTGATGGACTGCCGACTCCTCGGATTCAGCCGGGGCGTCTGCGTGCGAGGCCCGGAGGAAGGGCTGGTACTGGTCCGGTCGATGTGGCGAGCAGAGGTGCGTCTGGCTCCGTGGGACCCTCGATTCGAGATGACCCACCGCCGTCTTGTGCCGACGGAGGAGGCATTCCAGTCCATGGCCATCCCCGACGGCCTCGGCCCTTTCTATCGCCGACTGTTCGCCGAGGCTGCCGTCTCCCACCCCAACATCCACGACCTCTGACGCGCAAATAGATCGCGTCCAAGGTCCAAGTAGGGCTGTCGCCTTCGATTTGCAGGTCCCCCGGCGCGCACCGAAGGTGCGCTAGTTCGCTGACTACGAGAGCACTCATGCGACAAACGCACCGAAAGACCTTGATCCACAGATCTTGACTATTCCTCGTCCGCCGCTGTTCGTTGGCGTTGTCACGCAGTTAGACACGCACCTGGTGGCACCTTCACTCCTCCCCGGGTGGGATGAGGAGATCGGCACTCTCGGCGTCGTCCACATCCCCGCGCGCGCCGACGGTGATCGGGGTGGCGCCTCCCTTGGCAGTGATCAGCCAGGCAAGCACTTGCTCGGTCAACGGCCCGTTGTCGGGTCCCTCATCCTTCCAGAACGCGCGCCAGCCCCCTCCGGGTATGGCGGCTACTACTTGGCTGGCCGGCTCCAGGTGGGAGAAGTCGGGGTAGTCCGTTACCGGGCGGCGGATACCGCGCTGGGGATCGACCACCAGGGCAACGCCTGTTGCCTCGTCCCAGGCGTCTACGTCTCTGGTCCTACCGATCATCGTCTCAGTCCCGGTAAAGATCGCGAGCCATCCTGTCCCGTTGAAATAGCGCATTCGGGCATCGTTCATGAAGGTGGCCAGCCCGCCCTAGCCGACTCCCGTTGCTCTGGTGGGACATCAACTTGGGAAGCTTGGGGCCTTTGGCGGCGGCTGCTCCGCTGACCTGCGGCGGACCTTGAACGGTGCGCAGGCGGTCCCCGACTTGTTCCCCGCTGTTCCCCGCTGTTTCCCCATGGTTCTCCGCAGGATCTGGCACACATCTGGCACCTCCGCGCACTCCGGGCCGAGAGTCTGAACCCGTGACTGATGATGAGGTTGTCGAGGCGTTGCGGATCGTAGCGCGGACGGGGGCAGCTACGGAGACTGCGGTTCGCTCCCAGGCATCACCTGCAGCACCGACCGGTTCACCCCAGACCATCCCTGAATATCGGCGTCCAGAATCTCGTTCAAGGTCATCAGGGCCTCCTCCGCGACCCGCGCCGTCTCCTCGCCGGACGCCTTGCGGTACTGCATCTCCTGCTTGAGCCGCTGTATCCGGGCGAGGACCGAGGAGCGCAGCTGCCACAACTCCTGGTCCCTGAAGAGGTTGTTCTTCGCAGCCACGATGCCGGAGACCCCGGCCAGAGCGGTGCTGGATATCCCGAACCACGGATACTTCCACGCTGCGCTAGCGACCCCGAGGACCGCGATCACGGCGTTCAGCGCAGCGATGAGCGTGATCACCCGGTCCACCCTGGTCCGCGATATCACCCGTAACCGAGCGAACTCTTTCTCGTACCAGGCGACATAGTGGGAGACGACGACGAAGGGATCGGCCTCCACGGGCGGATCGGGCGGTGTGCGCATTCCGGCGGACCTGAACGAGATCGGCCACCACCTGGAATCCCTGTACCCATGCTCCGGCTCACGCGATGGCATCGATGCGCCCCCTCCGCCGTCCAGTGTGCGAGCTGGCCCGCCAAACACGCCCCACCTACTTCGCTGCTGTACCGCATCACAGATCCACTCGGGTCTCTGTCTCCTGTCTCCCATACCGCAGCACAACGTGAGCCGGCCTGAACGGCAGGTCGCGAAGGGTTGGCTCCAAGACCTTGAAGAGCACCTTGGCGTCCGTCCCGTAGGCGTACAGCACGGCTTCACCTCCGCCGAACTCGTTCCCGTCCACTTCACCGACTCCCGCCTCTTCCACAGCGGCCGTCATGGTGCGCTCAGCGGCAAAGATCGCGTCCCGCTCGGCACGGGAGCCATACTGATCATCGCTCAGTCGGTAGTGAGTAATGACAGCTTCTTCTGTTATCTCCGGTTCGGGAAGATCAAAGAGCGTGTCCATGCGGGCACGATGCCACCTGCTTCTGACAACGCGCCCACGCTGTGCCGGCCACCGATGCCGTCGACTGTGCGCTCGACGACCTCGCCCGTGAAGCCGGTGGCCGCCAAGGCCTCGGTGACCGCGTTCCGCCACACGACTGTCATCCCGGTCTCCCTTCGCTGCCGTGTGGTCACCGTATCGGTGCGGCACCTGCGGAACCGGCTCAGGAGGCTACGCATCGCATACCTTCAGGAGATCCAGTTCCGCCCACACGGTCTTGCCGACGGTCAGCCTCTCCACGGCCCACCGGCCCGCCAGCACGCGAACGATGAGCAGGCCCCGGCCGAACTGGTCGTCGGCCTCGGACAGTCGGGCACCGGGGAGACGCTCACCCCTCGGGTCAGTCACCGCGATCCGCAGTGCCGTGTCGGTGAGGGACGTCTCGACCCGGAAGAGACGGTCCCGCAGGCACCCGTGCAGCAGTGCGTTCGTGCACAACTCGCTTGCTACCAGCGCCGCGTCGCCGGCCAGGCCCGGATGGCCCCAGTCGACGGCGAGTTCAGCCACGTGTCTCCTGGCGAGCGGGATGCTGCGCGGGTACGGGGTGTAACTGACCTCGTCGTAGCGGTCGTAGGACTTGGCCGGTCCCGGCGGACAGCAGTCGGTCACAGGCATGCACCTCCTTGTGCGTGCCGACGCCAGATGGGTGGCTCTGCCGCGCGGGCAGAGCGGTGCCTTCCGCCAACCGGTGGCACTGAGTGGGCGATTGAGTACTGACAGTAAGGCCTACGGAGCTGGTGCAGCAATTCGTTCGCCAGAAATATGTCTTCGGACTGGCTTTCTTGTCGTAGGGTGACGCCTCATGGCTCGGCCAACCCAGTGGCAGGGAGACGAGATGGCAGGCAGGGAGCGGGATCCTGATCGCGGCAGGACCGTGTCGACAGTGCTGGCACGGAGGCTGGGTGGTGAGCTGCTGCGCATGCGTGAGGCGTGCGGGATGCGCCAGCCTCAAGCGGCCGAGGCGCTGTCGGCGACCGCATCCAAGGTCGCCAAGATGGAGCGCGGCGGGGTGCCGATGCGCGACCCGGACATCAGGGCCCTGTGCCATCTGTACGGCCAGGCCGACGAAGCGGTGATCGAGAGGCTGCTGACCCTGGGGCGGACGGACCGGGAGAGGCGCAAGGCCAAGGGATGGTGGAATCAGTACCCACAACTCCTCGCCATGGTCGAGTACGTCGCGCTGGAGGACATCGCCACCAGCATCCGGACCTGGCAACCCGCCTTTGTCCCGGGCCTGTTGCAAACACCCGACTACGCACGCGCTGTTGCGGTCGGTGCTGGATCGTGGGAGGACCCGAGCGAGATCGAGCCATTTGTCGAGGCGCGGCTGGCTCGTCAGGCGCGGCTGCGGTCGGACCGTCCGCTGGCGTTGTGGGCCGTGATCCACGAGAGCGCACTGCGCCAACTGGTCGGTGGACGCCAGGTGATGAGGGAACAACTGGGACATCTGCTCGACATGGCAGGTTTGGACACGGTCCAGGTGCAGGTCGTGCCCTTCCTGGCCGGAGCCAACCCGGGCATGACTGGCGCGTTCAGCATCGTCTCGTTCACCGAACCAGGCGCGCTGGACGTCGTACATATGGACGTACCGTCTTCTACGATCTGGTTGGAGAACGAGGAGGACGCCGCACGGCACGGCCGCATCTACGATCGCATCGCGCGGGTCGGGCTGGCGGAGCGCAAAGCCCTTGACCTGATCGACGCCATTCGCAAGGAGATGTAGGTCGATGATCGAATTCGAGTTCGCCAAGTCCAGCTACAGCGGAGGCGACGCCGGCCAGGAGTGCGTCGAAGTCGCCCGCAACATACCCACCACCGTCGCCGTCAGGGACTCCAAGCACTCCGACGGCCCGGTACTCCTCCTCACCCCCGGCGCCTGGCACCCCTTCCTGCGCTCCGTGCTCGGCGAGCGGCCCGAATAAGCCGGCACTGCTGGGTCAGCAAATTATTCGATGTACATCGCCCGCATCGGACAGGGAGCGCCACATGTCCGTGCCCCAGATCGACATCGACGATGACGCCCTGGAACGCGCCATGACCGTCGCCAAGGTCGGGACCAAGGAAGAGGCGGTCAACCTCGCCCTGAACTTCTACGTCGAACAGCAGAAGCGTGCCGCGCGCATCAGTCGGCACTTCGAGCGCGCGCGTGAGTGGGGCGCCGTGGAGGACGCCGAGCGCCTGCACCGGGCAGAGAAGAACGACCGATGATCCACCTGCTGGACACGTCCGACCTGATCCGGCTGCTGCGTGATCCCACTCTGCAGTCGGCCTGGCACGACTCCATCCACGCCAGGGCTGTCGCCTCCTGCTAGTGCCGCATCAGGCAACGTTCGCCCTCTCGACGGGCGGGACTCCGTCTGGCTTCTTTCACTTCAAGCAGCAGCGTTTGTCCATCGGTTTGGGAGGCGATGCGCGGTCTGTGGGGACGTGAATGTTCGCCGGAAATGGCTCTGGCTCAACTTCTGTGATCAGTGAAATGCGCCACCGACGCCTGGAACGAGAGCGCCTTTGTCCAGAGGGAGCTGGCGCGCAGATGTCGGAGGTCGCCACGGCTCCCGTTGCGCCCGATCGGGTAGGCGGGGCCGGCCGGCCCGGTGCGCCTGCGGCTGTCCATCCAGCTTCCGGTTACGTTCGCGGGCCAGAGGCCAGAGGAGGCTGCGATGACTGATCATCCGAACATTGCCGTGTTTCAGCGGGCCATGGCCGCCTTCACGGCAGGCGACATGAAGACGCTGGCGGAGGTGTTCCACCCCGATGTGGTGTGGCATAACCCCGGCCAGAGCCCGTTGGCCGGCGAGTACCACGGTCGTGAGGCCGCGTTCGCTGCGTTCCAGAAGGAGTTCCAGCTCTCAGGGGGTACGTATCGCCCGCAACTCCATGATGTGCTCGCCAACGACCAGCACACGGTCGCCCTGCTCCACGTCACGGCCTCGCGTGAAGGCAAGGAGCTCGACATGGACTACGTGATCGTTTTCCACATCCGGGACGGAAGGATCACCGAGGGCTGGGACCTCTGGTCCGATCAGAAGGCGTACGACGAGTTCTGGTCGTAGCGACACACAACCCGCCACTCAGCGTGCGGTTCCACAGAAGTTGAGCCAGAACCACGACTCGTGAATAGAGCCACCCCGTCTCGTGTGGAGCAGCAAGTCATGCGCAATGATGCGACGCGGCCCAGGATCGCTATGTGAAAAGGCGGACGTCGCCGTCGCCTGATTCCGGCCCAGGCGTGGCAGCCCATGCCGCGTCTCCGCGATCTGGAAGGACCCAAATGCCGATCGTCCTCATCTCCCCCGAGTTCACACAGGAGCAGTACGAGGAGACCTGCCGCAAGTTGACGGGGGGCAAGAACCGGATGGAATCTCCAGCCGACTGGCCCGTAGAAGGCTTGCTCGCACACATCGCGGGACAGGGCGAGAGCACCTTCCGCGTCGTCGACGTCTGGGAGTCCGAGGAGGCCCTCAACAGCTTCGCCGAAATCCTCGTTCCGATCCTCCGTGAGGCCGGTGTCGAGGGCGACCCGGAGGTGTATCCGGCACTCACATATGTGTCCGCCTAGGTGATCAGCCGCCTCGGGGCAGTGCTGTGCCGGTCCCAACGGCGCGGATGCCGCCGACGGAGAGCCTTTTCACGCGATCGAACAGCGTCAGGTCAGCCAGTGCCGCAACAGGAAGGAGCTCGCGGTGGAGTACCGCCTGGTCATCTGGGAGCCGCAGTCCCGGGAGACTGCCATGAACCACCGGGTGCTGCGCTGGCTCAGGCCACGTTCGCGCGGGTGACGACCACGCGGAGGCGTTCGTCGGCAGCGTGCTTGTTCCGCCAGATGATGTAGCGGCGGATCATGCTGCCCTGCTCCTTGTGGCTGGTGCGGTCGGTGCCGTCCAGCGCGAAGTAGCGCAGGGCGGTGAACTGGGCCTCGATGCGGTTCAGCCAGGAGCTGTAAGTCGGCGTGTAGGCGAGCTCGACGTTATGCGCCGCGGCCCAGTCGCCGACCCGGCTGTCCTTCTTCGTAGCCAGGTGCGGGGAGAAGTTGTCGAGCACGACCGCGATCCGGACCTGAGGCGGGTAGAGGCTGCGCAGATAGCGGCAGAACTCCAGGAACCTCGTGCGGTGCTTTCTCGGCTTGATATGGCCGTAGAGCCTGTCCTTGCCCAGGTCGTAGGCGGCGAACAGGTTCCGGACCCGTGCGGGCGGGTGTAGGTCGCCCGTCGGCGGGGCCTCGGCTCCCGGCCGGGTCCTTGTGCTGCCCTCCGCGCTCAGCCCACTGCCGCCCCGGGTGGGGCTGGAGGTTGAGCGGCCCGAACTCGTCCAGGCAGAAGACGACTTCGGGTCGCCGTCGTCGGGTATGACCTCTCTGTCGGCGATCGCGTAGAGGTGCTCGACCCTGGCCTTCTTGGCTCCGTAGTCGGGGTCGCGCGAGTTCTTCCATGTCTTCATGCGTTGAAAGGAGACGCCCTCCTCGCGGAGCAGGATCCGAAGGCCCTCGTGGCTGATGTCGTCGACCACCCCCTCGGCGACCAGGAAGTCGGCCGCCGACTACCGCGCCGTCGTCCGGCACGCACCCGACCTGCGCGAGCACAACATCCACGACGTCGTCTGAGGCTGAGGGCCGGTCGGGCCGCTGGAGCACGGGCCGCCCCCTCTCAGGACACCTGCTTCAACAACCCCCGCACATCCTCATCCACCACCGAATACCGAACCACCCGCCCCTCCTTCTCCCCCGCCACAACCCCCGCCGCCCGCAGCAGCCGCAGCGCCTGCGATACGGCGGGGTCGTTCATCCCCGTGGCGATCGCGAGGTCGGAGACGGCCAGGGGGCCGGTTCGGTGCAGGGCGAGGAGCAGGGACAGCCTGTTCGGGTCGGCCAGGAGGGCGAAGCGGTCCGACCAGGCGCGGACATGCCCCGGGTCGCCGATCGCCTCGATGGCGTCGCACACCCGGTGTCCGTCGATGGTGCGGCGGTCCGCTCGGTCGGGCGGGACGAGATGCATGGGGTCATCCTCGCAGGACGCGATCCCGCGGGAGGCGCCCTCGCACGACGGGATCCAGCGGGGGGCGCCCGAGCAGGACGAGATCTCGCCGGGACGCCCTCGCAGGAGCAGTTAAACATCACCGTCCGGCCAGGCGGCCGTATGTGATCTTTCATACCTGCGTAGGTATGCAGCTATGCAGGGGACCGCCAGTGCCCCTACCGTGGTCGGGCCGTGGTGCTCGGGAAGCCGGTGACGATCCCTCAGGGGGTTCATGCCGGCGCGGCCCTCGCCACTGTGATCGGGGAGTTTTCCGCCCATGTCCCTCACGGGACAGCCACTGGCCGTCAGTACGCGGCCGGGAAGGCGGGCCGGGAGACGCACGACCCGTAAGCCAGGAGACCGGCCACGGCAGCTCACGCGTTCATCCACGAGGTGCTGGAGTGACCACCGTATGACTGATCCTGGCCTGCCCGAGAGCGCCGCCGCTTCCGCCGCCGCCTCCTCCTTTCGCTGGCGGCGGGAGGACACCGTCAAGACCATCGGTCTGATGGCCGCCATAGCCGGCCTGCACGTCGTCGCCTTCGGGATTCTTTTTCTGCTTGTTGTCCCGGAGCACTACGAAGTCGGCGACAAGGCCTTCGGTATCGGGCTCGGCATCACCGCCTACACCCTCGGTATGCGGCACGCCTTCGACGCCGACCACATTGCCGCGATCGACAACACCACCCGCAAGCTGATGGCGGACGGCAAGCGGCCGGTGTCCGGGGGGTTCTGGTTCGCGCTCGGGCACTCCAGCGTCGTGGTGCTGCTGGCCGCGCTGATCGCCGGCGGCACCCAGCTGGCCGGCAAGGTCATGAACGAGGGGTCGAGTACCCACCAGGTGCTCGGGTTTCTCGGTACGACGGTCTCCGGGTCGTTCCTCTATCTGATCGCCGCACTCAATCTGGTCGCCCTGCTCGGCATCCTGAAGGTCTTCCGGGCGATGCGGGCGGGGACGTACGACGAGAAGGAGCTCGAATCCCACCTGGACTCGCGGGGGTTCATGAACCGGATCCTCGGGCGGCTCACCAAGTCCATCACCCGGCCCGGGCAGATGTATCCGCTGGGGTTTCTCTTCGGGCTCGGCTTCGACACCGCCACCGAGGTCACGCTGATGGTGATGGCCGGGTCGGGGGCGGCGGCCGGGCTGCCCTGGTACGCGATCCTGTGCCTGCCGCTGCTCTTCGCCGCCGGGATGAGCCTGTTCGACACGCTCGACGGCACGTTCATGAACTTCGCCTATCAGTGGGCCTTCTCCAACCCGGTGCGCAAGGTGTTCTACAACCTCGCCATCACCGGGCTGTCCATTGCGGTCGCCTTCTTCGTCGGCACGATCGAACTCGTCGGGGTCCTGCACGAAAAGCTCGACCTCACCGACGACCTCACCACCTGGATCGCCGACATCGACCTCGACAATGTCGGCTACGTCATCGTCGGCCTGTTCGTGGTGGTGTGGGCGGCGGCGATCGCCTACTGGCGGCTCGCGAAGGTGGAGCAGAGGTGGACGCCGCGGCCTGCCGACTCCCGCTAGTGCTGTGACCGCGTGGTGCGCACCGCCATCAGTAGTCCGCTTGACCATGCCATGCGGACGCAGCGGAAGTCCTCGCGTTCGTCCAGCTCGGCCAGAAGGCGCTTGACGGAGGCGCCGTGGCTCTCCGGCCAGCCGGGCTGGGGGAAGAGGTCGTCGATCAGGTAGGTCCCGCCGGGAGCCACGAGTTCCAGGGCCTGGTCGAGGTGCGTGAACTTGCCCGGCCAGGTGTCCGCGAAGACGAGGTCGAAAGGAGCGCCGTCGAAGTCCTCCAGCCATGCGCCGCCGTCCCCGGAGACGAAGGTCACCCGCGGGTCGTCTCCCAACTGTTCCTGGGCGATGGCTTGGACGGTGGGGTCGAGTTCGACTGTGGTCAGGCGGGAGTCGCTGTCCATGCCGCTGAGGAGCCAGGCGGCGCCCTCCCCCACTCCGGTGCCGAGTTCGAGGATCCGGCCCGCGGGCCTGGCGGCGGCGAGTGCTGCCAGGAGGCTTCCTGTGCGATCCTCGCTCGACATGCTGAAACCCGCGTCGCGTGCCTTGGCGCGCAACGCGGGCAGGGTGGTGGGGAGGCGGCTCGGTGTGTCGTCCATCCGGAGATGATGCGAGGACAACGACCTCGCGGGCAAGGTCCTTTCTCATTGCTCCGGCTCGTTTCCATTCTGTCTCCGCAGAGGCTGACCGGCGGGTTCAGGAGGCCTTGGACTCCGCACTGCCCGACCGTAGAGCTCGTCGAGGCCGACCAGCAGGGCACCTCCACGGTCGGCCTCGGCTAGCAGCCGTCTCGCTGAAACCTGCCGCGCTGAAGCACACGAGCCTGCACCGCGTGGTGTCCATACCTCGTCCGGTGAGTCGGAGCCTGACCGCCGGACGGTCAGGCCGAACGGCCCGCCCCCTCAGCCCCCCTCCACCGCCGTCAGCCACAGCTTCACGTACCGCTCCACGTCCACGCCCAACCCCACGTCCACCAGGGTCACTTCACGCTCGCCCTCGTGGATCTCGGACTCGCCAGGACGGCGGCGGCGGTCGACGACGGTCTGGCCCCGGGTCGGGCCGGGGACCAACGAGACCTCCACCGGGAGGAGTTCGGTGGTCAGGCCGTCCGGGTCGACGACCGCGCAGACCGCGCCCGCGTCGCCGAGGCCGCCCGTGGGGGTGGGGTCGCCGGTGGTGGCCGGGTCGCGGTGGGCGAGGAGTTCGCCGGCCATGCGGAGGGAGGGTTCCGAACTGGCGCGCAGGCGCTGGACGTCCGCCGCCGGGACGATGACCCGCTCGAAGACGTCCAGGCCGTACATCGTGATCGGCACCCCCGCGGTGAGCAGGACGGCGGCCGCCTCGGGGTCGTGCCAGACGTTGAACTCCGCGACCGGCGTGGCGTTCCCGGTCGCCACCGCGCCGCCCATGAACACGATCCGCTCGATGTTGCGCACCACTTCGGGGTGGGTGCGCAGCAACAGGGCGATGTTCGTCAGCGGGGCCGTGGGGATCAGGGTGACCGGGCGCGGGGAGGCGAGGATCTCCCGCCGCAGCAGCGTCACCGCGTCCACGTCCACCGCCACCCGGGTCGGCGCGGGCAGCCCCAGGTCGCCCATGCCGTCGAGGCCGTGCACGTGCTGCGCGGTGCGCACGGGCTCGATCAGCGGCCGCTCGGCGCCGCGGGCGACCGGGATGTGCCCGGCCCCGGCCTGCTCCAGGACGGTCAGGGTGTTGCGGACCACGCCGTCGACGTCGGTGTTCCCGGCGACACAGGTGACGGCGCGCAGGTCGATGCCGGGATGCCGTACGGCGAACAGCAGGGCCAGGGCGTCGTCGACACCGGTGTCGCAGTCGATGATCACCGGGATGGGCTGACCGGTCACGGCGGGGTCCTTTCGTCACTGGCGTACGTCGCTGGCGTACGGGTCCGACCTTACGCAGCCGCCCAGAGTTCGGCCCCACGATCACCGGCCCGGGCGGCGATCCGCTCCAGCAGCTCGTCGAGCGGCACCGCTCCTGGCCTACGGCCGTCCCGCAGTCGTACGGCGGCACAGCCGGCGTCGGCCTCCCGCTCCCCGATCACCGCCTGGTACGGCACGAGGCGCGCGGCGCGGACCCGTGCGCCGAGGGTGCCGTCGCCGGGAGCGGACAGTTCGGCGCGGATGCCGAGCGCGCGAGCCCGTCGTACGGCCTCGTCGGCCCTCTCCTCCTGCGCCTCCGCCACCGGCAGGACCACGAGCTGGACCGGGGCGAGCCACACCGGGAAGGCGCCGCCGTGTGCCTCGATGAGGTGGGCGACCAGCCGCTCCACGCTCCCGATGACGCTGCGGTGGACCATCACCGGGCGGTGTTTCGCGCCGTCGGGGCCGATGTAGTGCAGGTCGAAGCGTTCGGGCTGGTGGAAGTCGATCTGGACGGTGGAGAGGGTGGACTCGCGGCCGGCCGGATCGGTGATCTGGACGTCGATCTTGGGGCCGTAGAAGGCGGCCTCGCCCTCCACGGACTCGTACTCGACGCCGTCCAGGACGTCTACGAGGAGGGCGGTGGCGCGGCGCCAGAGTTCCGGGTCGGCGACGTACTTGCCGCCCTCGCCCGGGAGCGAGAGGCGGTACCGGCCGGCTCGGATGCCGAGGTCGTCGTAGGCGCGACGGATGAGGGCGAGGGCGGCGCGGGCCTCGTCCACGGCCTGCTCCAGGGTGCAGAAGATGTGGGCGTCGTTGAGCTGGATGGAGCGGACGCGGGTGAGGCCGCCGAGGACGCCGGAGAGTTCGGAGCGGTACATGCCGCCCAACTCGGCGATACGGAGGGGGAGTTCGCGGTAGCTGTGGGAGCGGGAACGGTAGATGAGGGCGTGGTGCGGGCAGAGGCTGGGGCGCAGGACGACCTCCTCACCGCCGCCCAGCCGCATCGGCGGGAACATGTCCTCGCTGTAGTGGTCCCAGTGGCCGGAGATCTCGTACAGCTCGCGCTTGCCGAGGACGGGTGAGTACACGTGCCGGTATCCGGCGGCCCGCTCGGCCTCCCTGACGTACTCCTCCAGGATGTGGCGTACGACGGCCCCGTCGGGCAGCCAGTACGGCAGTCCCGCGCCCATCAGGGGGTCGGTGTCGAACAGGTCGAGCTCACGGCCGAGTCGGCGGTGGTCGTGCAGGGGGTCGGTGGAGCTCTTGGGATTCATGGGGTTCATGGGGTTCTCCCTCGCGGTGGGGCGAGGAACCGGCGGGAACGACGAAGCCCCGGGGCACTCGCCCCGGGGCTTCGGACTGATCAGGTGTCAGCGCGCCGGGACTGGGTCCGGCGTCGTCGTGATCGACGGGAGTGCTTGGGCGCGCTGCATGGAGGTGAGGCTAGGGGGAGGGGCGGGGAGGGGGCGAGGGGTTTTCTGCCTCTTGAGTCGGGTCCCCGTGAAGAAGCCGGGTCTCAGCGATCCGCCGCATGTCCGCGAACCGCCTGTCCTGCCGGGTCCCGGAAGCGAGGTCGCTCAGCGCGTAGGCCGTGTACGTGAAGCCGTCCGTGGTGTGGAACTGCGCGCCCCAGTTGCCGAGACTCACCGCGCTGACACGGGACCACGGCAGGTGGTGGGTGCCCCAGGGGTTCACCATGACGATCGTCTCCGTGGTGAGTTCCAGGCGGACACCGCCGCACACGCGGGGACACCGGCGAGCGCGAAGAGACACCGGACGGCCTGCTGGTGCCTGGTGCCTGGTGGCCAACGTGGCGCGGGAGACCGCGCGCGGCGAGGGGGCGGTCTCGACATCCAGCGCGGCAACACGGTGCTACCAGCTCCGGGGCCGTAAGGCTCACTGCCCGCCGAGTCGGAGTACAGCAACCACGTACAGGCTCCCGGACACCGTCAGAAGCAGAAAGGCGAGAACCGTGTGGACGACGAGCCCTCGCTCTGGGGCAAGACCCAGGTGGGTCCGGGCCGCACGGCTCACACGGGGCCCGGGGACACCTCGCGCGGCGTTCGCGTCCGCCTTCTCGATCGCCCGGCGCAGCTTCCTGCGGCTTCTCTCGGTCGTGATACCCAGGCACACACCGTGGGCGTCGCGTACCAACAGGGTCCGGTACGCGCCGTTGTACGAGAAGGTCGTCAGCAGCCGGACAGTGGTGATCCGGTTGAGGTCGACGGACCGTTCGCCGGTCAAGGTGCGCGCCGTCAGGTGCGTCGAGGAGTGTCGGAACGGGACTCGCTCCTCGCACAGTGCGGTCAGGAGGACGAAGCCGACGATCGCGGACAGCAGGCCGACCACGATCGGTGTGCCTTCCGGGAGCACCCCCGTCCTGGCCAGCCCGTATGCACCGAAGGGCAGCAGCAGGACCGTCACCGCCAGGCCCGATCCCACGCGCGCACGCACCACGCTGCGGGCTGTGCTTGCTTCCACCGACGCCCCCGTTTCTGTTGGCGGATATCAGCATGCATGCGTGGTGGAGTCCACGTGCGATGAGTTTCGTCATGGTTCCTCGTCTGTAATCCCAACACGCCAGCAACCGCACACGAGGAGAGCACCATGACCGCGATCTACACCTGGGACGTCTTTTCCACGCTCGACGGCTACGGCTCCTACGGTCCCGACGGCGACTGGGGCGGCTACTGGGGGAAACAGGGCCCTGAGTTCCTCGACAACCGCCTTGCCGTGATCAGCCAGGAGCAGCGGATCGTTCTCGGGGCCAACACCTTCCGGCAGTTCGTGGATCTGCTGGGCCCGATCCCAGAGGCCGACCTCGACCCGGTGAACTCCCGGATGCGAAGCCTGCCGACGACGGTGGTGTCGACGACGCTCGCAGGACCCTTCGCATGGCCGGACGCGAGCGTCGCGAAGGGGGACGCCGTGGACGTCGTGGCCCGGCTCAAGCAAGAGTCCGAGGTGCCGTTGCGCTCGCACGGCAGCCTGTCGTTGAACCGGGCCCTGATGGCCGCAGGGCTCGTAGACCGCGTCCAGGTGACGATCTTCCCCGTGATCAGCGGTCGGACCGGGACCGACCCGGTCTTCGAGGGCGCGGGCGACTTTGACCTCGAAATGATCGAGAGCCGGACGTTCGACGGTCACACTCAGGAGCTGATCTACCGACCTACCCTGCATTAAGGCAGTCGTCTACTCACGTTTCGTACGATGTCGTCGATTCGTCCATTACTGGCTTCGTACCCCGCTCCCCCGTCTTCCAGGAGCATGATCTCCCGGATCTGGGCAGGTGTCAGCCCTCGGTCGTGCAGCGCTATCACCTGGTCTCGCCAGGCGATGGCCGACATGGCCCCGTCGATGTTGTAGTGCGCTTGCAGCGTGCGTTCCGCGATGTGCTGCGCCTGGGTCAGCGCCGCGTCTGCTCTCGCGAGGCTGCGTGCCGACTGAGCTTCGGACTGGGCCAAGGCCTTTTCGGCCTTTCGTAGGCTGAGGACAGCTACGAGGACGGCAATCACATTTCCCGCAAGCCCCGACCACGCGGCAATACTGTCCGAGTCCAATCCGGCCCCCCTCACGACGTGTTGGCCGGAGAGACGCATCGGAAGACAGGCCGGTTCCCCACAGCTCACGAGGCCGCACGACTCATCCGGTAGGGCTGGAGCTACGGATCAGACGAAGCCCGACCGTCGGTCAGGTCGTTGAGCGATGAGTGGACCTGGCGACGCTGGAGTTCCGACCGGTGGGACGCATGTCAGCCCCTCACCTCCGGATCCCAACCCCAGGGCCCCACCCCCCGCCAGTCGATCCACCCCGCCTCCGCCACCTCCGCCGCGTCGATCTCCAGCCCTGCTCGGCGGAGGAACTCGGCGATGTCGGAGAGGTTGTGGGCCAGGCCGAGGGGTTCGCCGTTCACGCGTACGCGGCGGGCGCCTTTGGGGGTCGGTGGGTGGACGGTGACGTGGAGGGGGGCGGACGCACCTTCCGGAGTGTCCGGGCCCGTGCTCTCGCCCGTCATCGGGGCCGTCGCTCACTCGTGGCCGCGCCCGGCCGGCTCAGGGCGCGCAGTTCCTGCCAGGCCGCGGGGCCGGGGCGCCGTTGCTGCCAGTGGGGATGGAAGAACAGCTGGACCGACAGCCGGTACAGGCGTCGGCGCAGGTCCGTGTGGCCTGGGCGCTCGGCGAGCCTGCGGTAGGTGGTGGTCCAGTCCCGCTGCGCCTGGGCGAGGTCGTCGGGGAACGATCGCATTGCTGGATTCAATCATGTGTTCGATTTTTACGGCCAGTGCGTAGGTCACCGCGTAGCGATGAGTTCCGCGCGCGTGCCCGGTCTATCGGTACAGCAACCGCCGCCGAGGAGGACCACATGACCGCCACCTACACCTTCGACTTCTTCTGCAGCCTCGACGGCTACGGCGCCGCCGGGGGCGACTGGACCGGGTACTGGGGCAAGCAGGGGCCCGAGCTGCTCGACCGTCGGCTCGAGCTGTACGGCGCCGAGCAGCGGATGGTCTTCGGGGCCACCACCTTCCGGGCCTTCGCGCGGATGCTGGCCGAAGCCACCGATGACTCCGAGGTGCGGGACCCCTGGGTCACCCGGATGCGGAACCTGCCGACGACCGTGGTGTCGACCACCCTGGACGACTCCCTCGGCTGGCCGGACGCGAGCGTCGTGAAGGGCGACGCGGTGGACGTCGTGGCCCGGCTCAAGGAGGAGTCCGAGGTGCCGTTGCGCTCGCACGGGAGCCTGGCGATGAACCGGGCGCTGATGGCCGCGGGCCTTGTCGACCGGCTGCAGGTGACGCTGTTCCCTGTCGTCACCGGGCGGACCGGGCTCGACCCGATCTTCCAGGGCGCGTCCGACTTCGACCTGGAACTGCTGGAGACCCGGACGCTCGACGGGAACATCCAGGAGCTCGTCTACCGGCCGACGCTTCACTGACGGCCACGGCCACGGCCACGGCCACTGCCACGGCCACAGCCACAGGCACGGGCAGACATGCCGAAAGGGCCGCCCCCACCGCGACTGAAGCGGTGGGACGGCCCTGCGGAACAGAAGAGAGCGGAACAGAAGAGAAGGGTCAGGCGCGCGAAGCCTTACGGCGGCGCGTCGCCAGGACGATGCCCGCGCCGCCCGCCAGGAGCACCGCCGCACCGCCCGCGATCAGCGGGGTGTTGCTGCTGGCGCCGGTCTCCGCGAGGTTGTCGCCGCCACCGTTCGGGGTGGGGACGGCGGGGGACGTCGTGGATTCCGAGGCGGAGGGGGTCGGGGAGTCCGTCGAGGGGGTCTCGGAGGCCGGGGGAGTGGACTCGGAGGCCGGAGGCGTCGACTCGGAGGCCGGGGGAGTGGACTCCGAGGCCGGCGGGGTCGCCGGAGGCGTGGTCTGCGTGGTCGTGCAGTCCTTCGTGCCGCCGTTCCAGGCCGCGATCAGCTTGTCCTTGATGACCGGGTGGTCCGGGCCCTTGGGGAGGTCGCCGTGCGTGAAGCCGTCGTTGGCGTCGAGCTTGCCGTCGAACTTCGTGTTGCCCCGGTAGAGGTCGACCTGCCCGTAGCAGCCCGCGTCGGGGATCGCGACGTCGAGGGAGTCCACGGAGCCGGCCTTGACGGTCACGGTGTCGAAGTCGTGGAAGACCTGCTCGCCCGAGGTGGCGAACGTCGGGCCGTGTGCGAGGTAGGACGCGAGAGAGGCGGTGCAGGTGGACGCGTCGCCCGCGGCGCGGACCTTGACGTGGACCTTGCCGTCGTCGCCCGGCTTCAGGTTCTGG
Source organism: Streptomyces sp. NPDC048420 (assembly GCF_040651535.1). Classification (NCBI taxonomy): domain Bacteria; kingdom Bacillati; phylum Actinomycetota; class Actinomycetes; order Kitasatosporales; family Streptomycetaceae; genus Streptomyces; species Streptomyces sp. NPDC048420. The sequence goes on along the minus strand of NZ_JBEZKG010000002.1, from coordinate 84,158 downwards.
TCGTCGACCTTGACCGAGGCGTAGAAGTTCTTGCCGTCGAGGGAGAACTCGCAGCGGTCGGTCTCGGTCTTCGAGCCGGCGCCCGTACCCGGCTGGTAGTGTCCGCCGTTCTCCCAGCCCTTGCCGCCGGGGCAGTCGGAGGCCGAGGCGACGGAGGCGAGGGCAGCGGAGAAGGCGAGCGTCGCGGCGCCCGTCCCCAGCAGGCGCCGCATGGTGACACGTCTCGCTATGGACATACGTATCCCGTCAGAATGAGAGTGAGTGGTCTCAGAAAACACTGGGCCCATTGGTCACATGCGCCACGGTGTTTGCACATCGTGGATCTCCTGGCGGAATGCTGTCAACCTGCGGTGTTGCAAGGCCGGTTCATAGGCCATCACAATTTCGACACACCAGGAACGACCAGCTCCGCATAAACCCCAGGTTCACTTTTCCGATGACGTGGACAGATATCCCCTTTGTCGCCTGTATGGACCGCACGTAATGCACACGTATTGCGCACGCATCGCAGAGGAGCCCGCGTGACCACCCGCACCACCACGCCCGACCTCTCCAGCAACGACCCGGACTGGTGGCGGCAGGCCGTCGTCTACCAGGTCTACCCCCGCAGCTTCGCCGACGCCGACGGAGACGGCCTCGGGGACATCAGGGGTGTCACCCAGCGCCTGACACATGTGGCCGCCCTCGGCGCCGACGCCCTGTGGCTGAGCCCCTTCTACCCCTCCGAACTCGCCGACGGCGGCTACGACGTCGCCGACTACCGGAACGTCGACCCGCGCCTGGGCACCCTCGACGACTTCGACGCCATGGTCGCCGAGGCCCACCGGCTCGGGCTCAAGGTGATCGTCGACCTCGTCCCCAACCACACCTCCCGCCGGCATGTCTGGTTCCAGGAGGCGCTCGCCGCCGGTCCCGGATCCACGGCCCGCGAGCGGTACGTCTTCCGTGACGGCCGCGGTGCGCACGGCGAACTCCCGCCCACCGACTGGCAGTCCGTGTTCGGCGGCAGCGCCTGGCGCCGGGTGGCGGACGGGCAGTGGTACCTGCATCTGTTCGCCCCCGAGCAGCCCGACCTCAACTGGTCGAACCCCGAGGTCCGCGAGGACTTCCGCACCACCCTGCGCTTCTGGTCCGACCGCGGGGTCGACGGCTTCCGCGTGGACGTGGCCCACGCCCTGGTCAAGGACCTGACCGAACCGCTGCGCGACCTCGGCGACCTGCCCGGTGTCGCGGAGGAGGCCCTGCAGCATCTGCCGCCGGGCAGCCATCCCTACTGGGACCGCGACGAGGTCCACGAGATCTACCGCGACTGGCGCACGATCCTGGACTCCTACAGCCCGCCCCGTACGGCCGTCGCCGAGGCCTGGGTGCCGGGTCCGCGGCGCACGCTGTACGCCCGCGCCGACGAACTCGGCCAGGCCTTCAACTTCGAGTACCTCCAGACCACTTGGGACGCCGCCGAGCTGCGCCAGGTCATCACCGGCTCCCTCGCCACCGCACACGCGGCCCGTGCCTCGGCGACCTGGGTGCTCTCCAACCACGACGTCGTACGGCACGCCTCACGGCTCGTGCTCCCGCCGGGCACCGACGAGAACGCCTGGCTGCTGTCCGGCGGCCACGCGCCCGCGATCGACCTCTCGGAAGGGCTACGGCGCGCTCGCGCGGCCACGCTGCTCATGCTGGCGCTGCCGGGATCGTCGTACGTCTACCAAGGCGAGGAACTCGGTCTGCCCGAGGTCGCCGATCTGCCCGTGGAGGTGCTCCAGGACCCGATCTGGGAGCAGACGGGACGGGTCCGCAAGGGGCGTGACGGGTGCCGGGTGCCGCTGCCGTGGGCGACGACGGGGCCGTCGTACGGCTTCGGCGCGGGTGGTGCCTGGCTGCCGCAGCCGGACTGGTTCGCCGAGTACGCCGTCGCGGCCCAGGACGGCGCCGAGGGCTCCACGCTGGAGCTCTACCGCACCGCCCTGCGCCTGCGCCGCAAGCTCCTCCAGGGGGAGGAGCTCACCTGGGCGGACGCCTCCCCGGCCGACGTGCTGGACTTCGCCCGGCACGAGGGCTGGCGGTGCGTCACCAACCTTTCGGACACGGCCGTACCGCTCCCGGCGGGGGAAGTGCTGCTCACCAGCAGCCCGTTGGAGAACGGGCAGCTGGGTCCGGACACCACGGCCTGGCTCGGCTAGGACCGCTATCCGACCGTCGGGGTCGGGGTCGCGCCCGCCGCCGGGGCGGCGCCGCCCGCGTTCTCGCCCGGGATCCCGAGTGGTGTGGACGTCGGGTTCGCCGGTGGGGTGAGGACGACCATCGGCGCGCCCGGCTGCGGGGCCGGCGGGGTGAGGTCGGTGTCGGGCAGCTTCGGCGGGGTCGTCTGCATGAACAGGGCCTGGTCGAAGTTGACGAAGCCGGTCTTCTCCATGACCGTCATGTGGTCGAGCACCGTGTCGTTGGCCATGTCGGCCAGCGACCGCACCAGGGAGTTCTTGGTGGTGGAGCGGACCTTCGAGATCGTGTTGAAGATCGAACCGTGCGTGACCCGCAGGATGTTGGCGAAGTTCGTGTCGAACTGCTGGCCGTCGCTCGACTCGATCGTGTTCACGAAGCCGACCTGCTGCGGGCTCGCCACGTTCGGGATGGTGATGTTGAGCATCGGTGCGATCTTGCGGCAGGCGGCGTCCAGGGCCGCGTGTCCGTCGATGAGGTGCCGTCCGGCTTCCTTCACCTCCGGGGTGGTGCCCTTCTGCAGGGCGACCTCGCCGAGCGGGTACTCCCACAGGCCCGCCGCCCGCACCTTGACGACGAAGTCCCGGTCCAGCTCGGTCAGCGGGCCCCACTGCGTCTGTGCGATCACTCTGTCCTGTGCGGTGGAGGCGTTGCTCACTCCGAGCATCGACGGATAGGCGAGTGCGCCGAGGGTCAATGTGAGGGCTCCGCCGACGAACAGCGTTCCCATCGCGTTGCGCGAGAGTGGCACCGTGCCTCCTGCCCGGTAGGAATCCCGCCGGGGAGGCGGGCTGGACGCACAGAAGTACGGAAGCGGAGGCGCCGGCGTTCATCGTCGTTCCGGAGGTCCGCCCGGGCCCCTGTTCACGGTTGACCGTTCGTTGACCTGTTCGCGGCGAAGTCCTGGGGAAATCGCGGGAGAGACCTGACGGACCCTCGACCTAGATTCGCTGCATGTCCATGCCACAGCAGCGGTCTCTGCCCGTCCTCCCCTACCGCAAGCCCACCAAGGGCCGCGACTACTGGGTGATCGACGACGTACTCCCGGACGCCGACGCCGTACGGGACCGCTGTCTCGCCAAGGACGACTGGGTGAAGGGGTATCCGTACACCTCGGAGACCTGGCCGGGGCTGCGGACCATGCCGGGGCTCGAACCCGCCGAACTCGGCCGGGTGGAGCGGCTGGTGAAGCAGGCCACCGGGGCCAGGGAGCTGTGGGTGCAGCGGGCGCCCGGCGGGGGCACCCTCAACCACAACTGCGTACAGGTCGTCGGGGAGGGCGAGAGCGAGCCCCGGCCGCACACCGACTCCCGGGCGCTGTGCAGGTACGCGGCCGTGCTGTACCTCAACCCCGGTGTCCCCAAGGACTGCGGCACCAGTTTCTACCGGCAGTCCATGCCCGGCGGCCGGCTCGGCGGGAACGTCGTGCAGGCCCCGCACAACAACCTCGTCGAGGCCCTCGGCACCCGGTTCGTGGCGCCCGACGCCTTCGAGGAGGACGTACGGGTGCCGCACAGGTACAACCGGCTGCTCCTCTACAACGCCAACCTCGTGCACAGCGCCACCGGTTACTACGGCGGCACGCTGGAGGAGAAGCGGATGACGGCGGTCTTCTTCTGGATGGCGTGACTCCGGCCGAGGGTCAGTAGCGCACCGCCCGGGCCACCTTCGCCCGCACGTCCCCCGACAGGGCGTGCGTACTGCGGGCGGTGCCCTTCCCGGAGCCGCCCGCCGGGACGTCCCGGACCGTGACCACCACCGCGTCCAGCAGCTTGCCCGAACCGTCGGTGAAGTCGACCTGGACGGCGTAGGACTTCGCCGAGTCCGCGCTGTTGGCAGCGGTGACCCCGACCGTCGTACGGCCGTCGGAGGCGGTGGCGGGGGTGCCGAGCCGTACGTCGTCCTCGGCGTCGACGCCGTTCTTGATGTCGTCGAACCGTCTGCCCGCCTCGGCAGTCGCCGACGCCACCGCGTCCCCGGCCCGGGAGGCGGCGGAGGCGACCTCGCTCGCCACGCTCGCCACCGAGGACGGGGTGTCGTCGTCGGAGCAGGCGGTCAGGCCGGTCAGGCCGGTGAGGGTCAGAGCGGTCAGCAGCGTGGCCGTCGTCCAGCGGGTCATCTTGCCTCCAGGGTGGGTCTCGCTCCAGTGAAGTTCCGTCCCCGTACGGCCGCACGCCCGACGTCACCCGAACGGCCCACTCCCGTGGTGGGCGGACCCGCGGCGCCGGATGGTCGAAGCACATCGACCACGAAAGGTGGGACACGGCCATGACGCAGCGACCGCACGCCACACCGCCGCCCGTCGGCGGGACGCAGCAACCCTCGGCGGGCATGCCCTCGACTCCGGCGCCGGGCCTCGGCCCCACGCCCGCGGAGACGGCCTGGGCCGCCGGCGGGGTCGTCTTCGCCGGTGTGCTGATGCTGATGCACGGCATCCTGGCGGTCTTCCAGGGCATCTCCCTGCTCGCGGACGACGACGTCTGGACCCGCATCGGCGACTACGTCTACAAGATGAACTTCACCAGCTGGGGCGTGATCCTGCTCTGCCTGGGCACCCTCGCCGCCGTCACCGGCGCGTTCGTCCTCAGGGGCGCGGCCTGGGCCCGGATGACCGGTATCTTCCTGGCCTCGCTGAGCATGGTCGCCCAGTTCCTGTTCCTGCCCTACGCGCCGTTCTGGTCGGTCATCATGATCGGCATCGCCTTCTTCGTGATCTGGTCACTGGCGGTGTACCGGCCGGAGAGCCGGATCTGATCCCGGACGGCGGGGAGGCCGGCCCGGCGGCTGCGGCTGAAGCCGTACGCGCTCCGGGCCGTCACCGCCCCGGCCGGGGCGGTGACGACGGGGTGCGCGGTGGTGCGGCGGGCGCCTCGGAGGGTGGTGCACGGTCAGCGTCGGCGTGAGGGAGACCCGGGTGGGGGCGCCGTACCCGCGGTGCCACGGAGGGGGCGTAATGAGGCCGGCGCCGACGTGAGGCAGCCAGCCCCGGGCGGGCCCGCCGTACCGTGCCCCGGGCGGGGCCCGCCGTAGCGCGCTCCGGGCCACCACCTCGCCCCCGCCGGGGCCTGCGTCGCGAAGTGGTCTGCGGCGTGTGGCCGCCCCAGGTCTCGGAGCCGCCCTGTGTCCCGGGGGCCGCCCCAGGTCCCGGAGCCGCCCTAGAACCCGGGGGGCAGCCCCACCCGGTTGCGCCCTGGGTCCCGGGGCCCCAGGCCCAGCGTGCCCTGTGTCCCGGCACCGTCACACGTGGCCCAGGCCGCCGCTGCCGAAGCCGCCGCTGGAGCCGGGGAGCCAGCGTTTGCGGTGTTGGTCCTTTCCTCGTCTGGTTGCCGAGTGACGGAGCTGGTACGGCATCAGCCGTTCCTGCTCCTCCGTGGTGGCCGGCAGCTCGTCCGGCTCCCGCATCTCCCGGATCTCACGGATCGGCCCGGTCTCCGGGAGGTGCGGCTGCTCCTCGCTGAGCGGCCGTGGAAGCTCCCGGTCCTGGACCCGCATGCCGAACTGCACGGCCCACACCAGCGCGCCGGCGATGAACAGCCCACCGGCAAAGGCGGCGATCACGTTGAGTACATCGCTCGACGTGGCCGCCAGGACAAACGTCGCCGTACTCATGAGTCCGATTATCGCCTAATCGGGACGAAAGGGGAGTCCCGGGGGACCACCGTGACCCGGTGGAAGTTGCACTCGGTGGGGCCGACGGGCCCAGGACCCGCCTGGTGGGCCTTGAGGGCCACGCTGACCAGGCTCATCAGCAGGTCGACGTCGGTCTCGCAGTCGAGGTGGACGGTGACCCAGCCGGAGCCGGGCACGAGCCGTACCGCGGTCGAGTCCTGGAGGTCGTCGTGGAATCTGCGGATGGCCGACTCGGTGAGGTGCAGGTCCACGTCCCGCCCCGGGTGGAAGTGCACGATCTCGCTGTGTATGGAGCACAGCGCCAGCCCGGCTCCGCAGCTGGGCATGCCCACGCTGAGGTCGGACCACGCTTCCAGGCGCTCCAGGGCACGCTCGGCCAGAGTCATGCGCCCATCGTCACCCGATCACCGCTTCGCAACCAGGGGTTGAGCGAAACGTAACCGGGGCGTGAGGTGTCTTGTGCGCCACAAGTGACGCGTCCCTGTCCGGTCCTCACCGGGTCCTTCCGCGTACCGCCCACGCGCGTGCCCACAGCGGGATCGAGCCGTCGTGCGCGGTGGGTACGGCCGTGCGCAGGGCCTCCCGCAGGCGGTCGCGGTCGGCGAGGGAGAGGGCGGCGACATAGCCCGGGGCGGGGCCCTGACCGGCCAGGAAGGGGCCCCACAGATCGGCGAAGTCGACGAAGACGGTGGGGATCTCGATCGCCCGCACGACCACGTCGGTGAGCCCCGCGCCGGTCCACAGGTCGTGCAACGGCTGTGGACGGCAGCCGGGGAACCGGCGGCCCTCGTCCAACTCCGCCGCGGCCGGGTCGAGTTCGATGACGGTGTCCCAGAAGTGGCGCAGCAGGCCCATCCGCTCCGCGTAGTCCCACACGTACGCGGCCACCAGACCGCCGTCCCGGTGGACCGCGCGGGCCATCGCGGTGACGGCCGCCGCGGGCTCCGGCAGGAAGTTCAGGGTCAGGCCGCTGACCGCCACGTCGAAGGCGCCGTCCCGCACGGGAAGCGCCGTCGCGTCCGCCACGACCGCGGCTCCGGCCATCCGTACGAAGCCCTCGGAACGGTCGCAGCCCACGACCCGGGCGGGGCGACAGCGCTCCCTCACCACCGCCGACAGCACCCCGGTGCCGCAGCCCACGTCCAGCCACGCGAGCCCGTCCGGGCGGCCGAGCCAGGCCGTGAACTCCCGCGCGACCGCCCGGCTCCAGCGGCCCATGTAACGGTCGTAGGCGGCACCGGACGTCCACACGTCGTATCGCTGTTCGTCCATGGCCCCCACGATCCTCGCCCCGCCGCGTTTCTTCCCGGCTTCCGGCGGGGTCCACCGGGGCCGTGTCTCTCGCGGGTATCAGATCGGCCTGGGCGCCCTGCGGTACGGGCGGGGTGCGGGGGCTTGCGGCTTTGGCGCGGGGCGGGCGGCTTTCCGCGTTTCCGCGGGGCGGGCGGCTTCCGTGTTTCCGCGGGGCCGCCGGGCTGCGTGTCGTTCCGCGGGGTCGGGCGGGGGCAGGGGTCCGCCGGGCCCCCGTTTCTCCTTCGGATCCGCCGGTGATCTCCGCGTGAACCGGTCGGGGGGTTCGCGACGATGAGGGGGTGAAGTGATCCTTTTGAAGGGGGACCCCGTGAGTGAGAACGCAGTCCGGCCCGCCGTGCGCACGGTGCGTGGCTCCGCCCACCTCGCCGTCGCGGGGCTCGGGCTCGCCGGCGCGGCCTGGGCACTGCGGGCCGTGTGGCACATCCGGCTCGCCGTGGCGGGTGAGCCCGCGTCCGGGCTGCCGGACCAGGGCGAGGGCCGGCACCGGCCACTGACCTCCCTGGAGAACTCGTACCACCTGGTCAGCACCGCCGGAGACCTGCTCACCGTGGTGTGCGCGGCCCTGTTCACAGGCTGGCTGTGGCGGATGCGGGACAACGCGCGTGCCCTGTCCGGCGAGCGCCCGCGCTACGCCGGCATCTGGGTCTACGCCTCCTGGATCGTGCCGATCGTCAATCTGTGGTTCCCGCGCGGGATCGTCGCCGACATCCACCACAAGAGCGCCCCGGACCAGAAGCTGCCCATCGTGGTGAACGTGTGGTGGGCGCTGTGGCTGGTCGGCATGGTCAGCGGGGTGGGCCTGATGTACCAGGACGACACGGACCAGGTCATCGCCCGCGCCTACCAGGGGGTGACGGGTCTGCTGGTCGCCGACCTCGCCGTCGTCGGCGCCGCCGTCGCCGCGATCCTCATGGTGCGGACCCTGACCGCCGTGCAACTTGTGCGCATCGAGGACTAGTTGCGGACGTCGAGTGGCGATCCCTTGAAGGAAACGGTCAGGGTGTTTGATCGGGGTGGAGGGCACTTACTGTTGCGCCTACGTGACAGCCCCCCACCCACAGGATCGCCATGCGTCCCTTCCCCTCCGTCATGGCCGTCTGCGTGTCGGCCCTTCTGCTCAGCTCCTGCGCGGTCGGCAGCAGTGACACCGCGGTGAGCCCCAAGAAGGGCGACGACATCACGCTGGGTCTGCTGCTGCCCGACCGGGACACCAGCCGCTTCGACAGGTTCGACTACCCCCTCATCAAGAAGGAGGTGGCGTCCCTCACCCACGGCAAGGGCAAGGTCAGTTACGCCAACGCCGAGGCGAGCGCGAAGCGGCAGAGCCAGCAGTTCCAGCAGATGGTCGCCGACAAGGTGGACGTGATCCTGGTGGACGCGGTCGACGCCAAGGCGATCGAACCGTCCGTCCAGAAGGCGAAGGACGCGGGCATACCCGTCATCGCCTACGACCGCCTCGCCCAGGGCCCGATCGACGCCTACGCCTCGCACGACAACGAACTCGTCGGCGAGGTGCAGGGCAGGGCCATCGTCGAGGCGCTCGGCGACAAGGCCGCGACCAGCAAGATCGTGATGATGAACGGCTCACTCGCCGACCCCAACACGGCCCTGTTCAAGAAGGGCGCGCTGTCCGAGCTCAACGGCAAGGTCGTCATCGCCAAGCAGTACGACACCCGCGAGTGGCTGCCGTCGGTCGCCAAGGCCAACATGAAGGCGGCGATCGCCTCCCTCGGGCTGAACAACATCGCCGCCGTCTACTCGGCCAACGACGACATGGCGGGCGCGGTCATCGAGGAGCTCAAGGAATCGGGCGCCACCAGGATCCCGCCGGTGACCGGGCAGGACGCGAGCCTCGCCGCGGTGCAGCGGATCGTGTCGGGCGAGCAGTACATGACCGTGTACAAGTCCTTCCTCCAGGAGGCGACCAACGCCGCGCAGATCGCGGTGTACAAGGTCCAGGGCCGCGACCTCCAGTTCGACGCGCTGGTCCGGGACACGATCGACAGCCCGACGCAGAAGGACATCCCCTCGGTCCTGGTGCCGGTGATCGCCCTCACCAAGGACAACATCAAGCAGACGGTGATCAAGGACGACGTCTACACCGTGAAGCAGATCTGCACCCCCGAGTACGCGGCGGACTGTGCCGCGATCGGCCTCAATTGACTTGTACCCCCTCCTGAGGGAGGGGGATTCTGGCCATCCCGTTCGTTGCTGTGCAGCTACGCGGCACATGCTTGGTGTGGGATTCCCTGACTTCCTGTTTCTTCGCGCTGTGCCGGGACAAGTCCTGGTCTTATCGGCGCTCCGCAGACCGATGCCGCCAGTCCGGCGGCCTGTTTGACGTTGATCGCGGCGTTGTGGTCGCGGTCGTGGAGCGTGCCGCACCTGGGGCAGGTCCACTCCCGTAGGTGCAGGGGTTTGGGCCCGTCCCGGTGTCCGCAGGCCGAGCAGGTCTGGCTGGTGGGTTCGAACCGGCTGATCTTGACGAAGGTGCGGCCGTACCGCTGCGCCTTGTATTCGAGCATGTCGACGAACTGCGACCAGCCCGCGTCGTGCACGCTCTTGGCCAGCCGGGTACGCGCGAGTCCCGCCACCGCCAGGTCCTCCACCGCGACCGCTTGGTTCTCGCGGATCAACTTCGTGGAGAGCTGGTGGTGGAATTCCTTGCGCGCGTCGGCCACAGCCGCGTGGGCCCGGGCGACCTTCAGCCGGGCCTCTTCCCGGTTCTTCGATCCCTTGCGCTTACCGGACAGCTCCCGCTGCGCCTTCTTCAGCTTCTTCTCCACCCGGCGCAAAAACCGTGGGCTGTCGATCTTCGTGCCGTCGGAGAGGACCGCGAAGTGGGTGAGGCCCAGGTCGATGCCGATCGCGGCATCGGGGTCCGGCTCCGTCCAGCGGGCCCGGTCGGTGCCGTCGTCGGTGTCGATGACGAAGCTGGCGAAGTACCGGCCCACCGCATCCAGGATCACCGTCACACTCGACGGCACGGCGGGCAGGGCCCGCGACCACTTCACCTTCACCTCCCCGATCTTCGGCAGGGCCAGCCGCCCACCCTCGTTGATCTTCCAGCGGGCGTTCGCGGTGAACCGGATCGACTGCCGCCGGTCTCTGCGCGACCTGAACCGCGGCGCACCCATCTTCCGGCCCTGGCGCTCCCCCTTCAACGTGGCGAAGAGGTTGCGGTACGCGGCCTCCACGTCCCGCAACGCCTGCTGCAGGACAACCGAGGAAACCTCGCCCAGCCAGGACCGTTCGGGAGTGTTCTTGGCCCGGGTGATCAACTGCCGGGACAGGACGGCAGCACTGGGGTAGGGCTGCTGGGCCGCGCGGGCATCCTCACGGGCGCGCACCGCGTCGTTGAACACGACGCGAGCGCATCCGAACGCCCTTGCCAACGCGACGCGTTGACCGGGCTCCGGGTACAGCCGGAAGGCGTACCGAAGCTGCATTCGCCGATCGTACGAACATGCGACACCCTCTGTCGCCGGGAACACCCGTTCCCCACCTCACCCCCGCGACCACACTGTCCGGCTCCACCGGAACGACACCGCAACGCTCCGCGCCGCCATCACACGATTCGCTTCACCAACGGACTGAAGCCCGACGCACCGCGAATCAACCCCGATAGCCGTGTCTCAGGGGCCGATGCGCAGCCGTCGTACGAACAGGGCGGTGGCCGTCAACGCGGTGACGGTGCCGAAGGCCAGGTGGACGGCGGTGTCGGCGGGCGTGAAGGACGCCACCGCGTTGCCGAGCACGCTGAGCACGAGCAGGGGCCAGAGCAGAAGGTTCACGGGGTACTCCTAGTGGCTCGGTTGTTCCGGTGCCGATGACGCTACGAGCCGGCACCCGGTCCGGCCGATCCAGTGGTCCGCCCGGTCCGGGGTACAGCAGGCTGTACTTTTCGGCTCCGGGGCCCGATGCCAACCCGCCTTCGGCCTAAGGTCGTTGTCCTCCGCCCAGAGGGGGTTCGTATGGCGACCACCGACGTCAAGAGCCTGGTCGTGGGGACCGCGACGACCGCGGCCGCCGCGCTCGGCCAGCTGGTCTCCGGTCTCGGTACGGCCGTGCTCACGCCGTTCGTGCTGCTGTGGCTGGTGCTGGCGCCGGGCGGGGTGCGGGTGCTGCACGCCCTGGCCGGCATGGAACGTACCCGGCTCGCCCGCTGGGGCCCCGAGGTCATCGCCCCCGCACCGCCGCCCGCGCGGCTCCGGGCCGCCCTCACCGACCCCACGACCCGGCGCGAACTGCGCTGGCTGCTCCGGCACCTGGCCGTCGGCCTGCCTCTTGGCCTGCTCGGCTTCGTGCTGCCGGCGGTCGCCGTACGGGACACGGCGTTTCCGCTGTACTGGCCGCTCGCGCCCACCGACGCGACCGCCACCTCCATCGGCATCGGCAACGCGCACTCCTGGCCGGACGCCCTCGCCGTGGCCCTGCTCGGGGTGGGCTGGATCGCCATCATCCTGGGACTCACGCCCGCCATGGCACGGCTCCAGGCGAACCCGGGGCGCCGGCTTCTGTCCGCCGGGCCCGACGCCGACCTGTCCCTGCGCATCGCCGAGCTGACCGCCACCCGGGCCGCCGCACTGGACGCCCACGCCGTCGAACTGCGGCGCATCGAGCGCTCGTTGCACGACGGCACCCAGAACCGGATCGTCACGGTCACCGTGCTGCTCGGGGCCGCCCGCCGCATGGTCGCCCGCGATCCGGCCGGCGCCGACGAGCTCCTGGAGCGCGCCCAGTCCGCCGCCGAACAGGCCCTGGCCGAACTGCGGACCGTGTCCCGCAGCATCCTGCCGCCGGTGCTCGCGGACCGGGGTCTCGCGGGCGCGCTGACCGGGCTCGCGGCGGAGAGCGCGGTGCCGTGCAAGGTCGACGTCGAGATGGACCGGCGGTGCGCGGCCTCCGTGGAGGCGACCGCGTACTTCGTGGTGGCCGAGGCACTGACCAACATCGCCAAGCACAGCGGGGCGGGCGAGGCCGCTATCACGGTCCGGGCCACCGGCCCACACCTCCTGCTGCGGATCACGGACGACGGCCGCGGCGGCGCCGACGAGTCCGGCGGCTCCGGCCTCACCGGCATCCGCAACCGCGTCGCCGCCCACGACGGCACCCTGCGCGTGACGAGCCCCGTGGGCGGCCCGACGGTGCTGGAGGTGGAGCTGCCGTGCGGTGCGTGAGCGGCTCCGGGGCCGTGAGTGAGGACCTTCCCCGCCCGACGAACCCGCCGGGCGGCCCTACGACCAGGGAAGTGGACCTGCCATGCGGATCGTGATCGCCGAGGACGACCCCCTGCTGCGGGAGGGGCTCGCCCTGTTGCTGCGGGCCGAGGGGCTGGACGTGGTCGGCACGGCCGACACCGCCGACGGCGCGCTCGACGCCATCGACGCGCACAAGCCCGATGTGGCCATCCTCGACGTACGGATGCCGCCCACCCACACCGACGAGGGCGTCCGCGCCGCCGTCGAGGCCCGGCGGCGCCGGCCCGACCTCGCCGTGCTCGTGCTCTCCGCCTATGTCGAGCAGAGCTTCGCGACCGAGCTGCTCACCGGCGGGGTCGGCGGCCTGGGCTATCTGCTGAAGGAACGGGTCGGCCGGGTCGAGGAGTTCCTCGACGCACTGCGCCGGGTGGCGTCCGGCGGCACCGCCATCGACCCCGAGGTCGTCGCCCAGCTCTTCACCCGGTCCCACCAGGACACCCGACTCGAACGGCTCAGCCCGCGCGAGAAGGACGTACTCGCCCTGATGGCCGAGGGGCTCGGCAACAGCGCCATCGCGGAACGGCTGTTCGTCACCGACGGGGCCGTGCACAAGCACATCCGCAGCATCTTCGCCAAGCTCGACCTGGCGCCCACGGACCAGGTGGACCGGCGGGTGGCGGCCGTACTGCACTACTTGGAGGACGCGCGGCGACGGTCGTAGTACAGCCTGCTGTACGGCAGTCGGGCCCCCTACGGCAATGATCCGCGGGCCTGGCGCTGGTGTGCTGGACGCATCACATCAGCCCCCTTGGAAGGGATCCGCGGTGAGCGTCCAAGCCCCCGTCAACGTCGAGCGCCCGGTCGGCGAGGCCCGTACGACCGGCCTGCGCGGCAGCATCCGCCGTAACCCGCTGACCTGGTTCTTCGCCCTGACCTTCGCGCTGAGCTGGGCCGCCTGGACGCCGTACGTCCTCTCCCACAACGGCCTCGGGGCCTGGCACTTCACCTTCCCCGGCGGCCGCGCGGGCAGCCAGCTCACCGGCGTCCTGCCCGGCGCCTACCTCGGCCCGATCGCCTCGGCCCTGCTCGTCACCGGCATCACGGAGGGGCGCGCGGGGCTCAGGGTCTGGCGGAGCCGGATGCTGAGGTTCAGGGTCGGCTGGCGCTGGTACCTGGTGGTGCTGGCCTCCGTCCCGGCCGCGCTCACCCTCGCCTCCGCCGCGCTGGCCGACCGCGGGCCCGTACTGCCGTCCGCGATGATCCTCGCCGCCTATCTCCCCGGCCTGCTCATCCAGATGATCACCACCGGTCTCGCGGAGGAGCCCGGCTGGCGGGAGTTCGCGATGCCGAGGATGCAGCGCCGCTACGGCCCCCTGACCGCGACCCTCGTCGTGGGTGTGCTGTGGGGTGCCTGGCACCTGCCGCTGTTCCTGACCGAGTGGGGCGGCGGACCGCACGTGGCGTGGACCGTGCCGGCGCAGTTCATGGCGATGACGGTCGCGTTCAGCTCCGTGATGACCTGGGTGTTCAACCGGTCCGGCGAGAGCATGCCGCTGGTCATGCTGCTGCACACCGGCGTCAACAACTTCCTCTCGCTCGCCTGGTCGGACATGTTCCCCTCGCTGAAGGAGAGCGACGCCGCCCGCTCCGTACTGCTCGCGGCGACGACTGCGGCGCTGATCCTGCTGGTGGCGACGCGGGGTCGGCTGGGGCTGCCCAAGCGGTGACCGTACCTGTGCGACACACGAACGGGCTCCCGGCGCCTCCCTCGTCGCCCCGGGAGCCCGTTCCGGTGCGTCCCCGGCAACTGTTCGTCGCTCGTGGCGGATCGGATGTCGTTTTGGCTCAGGAATTTCAGGGGGCCTCGCTCGCGAACTGGAGCGAGATGCGCCGCAGGACGTCCGCGGAGGTGTCGGGGCGGCCCTCGTCGTGGGCCTCGGCCAGTTGGACGAAGGCGAACGCGAAGCAGTTGGCGATGCTCGCGATGGCGGGGCCCAGCTCCTCGACCACGGCGTCCGCGGCGGCGTGGCCGCTCGCGTCGGCGGGGAGGTGGATGCGGGGGAGTGTCTCCACCAGGAGTGCGGAGACGGCGCCGGTCAACGAGGCTTGCCGGTCGGGGTGTTCACGGGCCTGGCGGCGCATCTCCAGGGCCTCGGTGAGGATGCCGACGACGTTTTGCATGACCTCTCGCTGCTGCATGCTCCGCAGGGTATGCGGTGGGGCCGGGTGTCGGCTGCGGGTTCGTTGTGGCTGGTCGCGCGGGGAGCGGAGCACAATTGCGGTATGAGCATCGTCAAGATCAACGTACTCACGGTCCCCGAGGAGCAGCGCGAGACGCTGGAGAAGCGGTTCGCCGGCCGGGCGGGGACCGTCGAGAGCTCGGACGGGTTCGAGTGGTTCGAGCTGCTGCGGCCCGTCGAGGGCACCGACACCTACCTCGTCTACACGCGCTGGCGTGACGAGGAGTCGTTCCAGGCATGGATGGAGGGGCCGATGAAGGCGTCCCACCAGGGCGGCGGCGAGGGCGGTGAGCGTCCGAAGCCCGCCGCGAGCGGTTCCACGGTGTGGACCTTCGAGGTCGTCCAGCAGGCCGCACCCAAGTAGGGACACCCGAAGGGCCCCGGAACGGTCGTCGTCCGGGGCCCTTCCCGTGCCCTACAGGGTGACCTGCCTGCCGCCGAGCGTCACCACCAGGCTGCCGTTCGAGGCGAACGACCAGCCCAGCGCGCCGGAGTACGAGGAGCAGCGGGACCCGTTGGTGCCGGACCAGAACTGGTTCGAGCTGTCGGAGTCGCCGATGATCCGGTCGTTCGTCCCGCTGCTGAAGCGGCATGAGGTGTTGCTCCGGAACACCGAGGTGCCGGCGTCGAAGTTGAAGTTGCGCTCGGTGTTGTCGATGCTCAGGTTGTTGGAGATCGTCATCGAGCCCGGGTTGCTGTTGAAGGTGAACCCGTGCTTGCCGTTGTCGAAGGCGATACTGCGCCGGACGACGTGGTTGATGGGCACGTCCTCGCCGCCGAGCTTGTAGCCGTTGCGGTCGCCGGCGCCGGCCTGTGAGCCGTCGCTGAGGGTGCCGTTGCCGTAGGAGAGGGAGTCCTCGATGGTCACCGGGCCGATCGGGTCGTAGTCGGAGTAGGTGTAGAGGTCCCAGCCGTCGTCGATGTTGTGGTGCGAGACGGTGTACCGGAAGACGTTCCCGGAGCCGACGGTCAGCTTCGCGGCGAACCCGTCGGCGTCCTCGCCGTCGGAGTCGGCGTTGTCGTGCGACTCGGAGCTGACGATCAGGTTGTTCGCGGGCCACTGGCTGGTCGGGGTGGAGGAGGCCATCCGGCCGAGCTGGAGGCCGGTGTCCCGGTTGAAGCGGGTCACCGTGCGCTCGACGACGTTGTTGCTGCCGCCGATGAAGATGCCGTTGTCACCGGCGCGCTCGACGACCAGGCCGTAGATCTTCCAGTAGTTGGCGTTGATCTGGAGACCTCGGTTGGACGAACTCTCGCTCTGCGCCGAGAAGTTGAGCACCGGCGTCTCTCCCGGGTAGGCGGAGATCGTGGTGCGGGCGGCGGAGGTGCCGTTGTTGCCGGCCGGGACGGTCACCGTCGAGGAGTGGGCGTACGTCCCCCCGCGCAGGTAGATCGTGCCGCCGGCGGAGATACGGCTGATCGCCGAGGTGAGCGTGGTCGGCGCGGTCACCGTGCCGGCCGCGCTGTCGGTGCCGCTCGGTGACACGTACAGGGCGCTGCTGGAGGGCGGCGGGGTGGTCGTGCCGGACGTCTCGACGTCCAGGTAGTCGACGTTGGGCAGACCGTTCGCGCTGGTCGGGCTGAGCCGGACCGTGTTGCTGCCCGCGGTCAGCGGGACGGTGAACGTCTTCGTGGTCCAGCCGGTCCAGGTGCCGGTGGACTCGAAGGACACCGAGGACACCGTCGAGCCGTTCACGATGATGTTCGCGGCGCGCGCGGTGGTGGTGCCGTTGGCGAAGCGGACGCTCAGGGTCGCCGTGCCCGATGCGGGTGCGGACACGGTGAACTGGGCGTAGCCGCCGGTGGCGTTGGTGCCGTTGCAGAATCCGCTGCCGGAGTAGCCGGCGTACTCGGTCTCGACGGCTCCGGTGCAGATGGCGGGGGTGGTCTCGGCCTCGTAGCGGGTGGTGGCGGCTTGTGCGGTGGTGCCGGACAGTGCGACGAGCGTGCCGGCGAGGAGGCCGACGGAGGTGATGAGGGGTCTCAGGCGCATCGTTCGTCTCCATGGTGTGCGGCGACGGGGGCACGTATTCTTCGGACGGTAAGCGCTTGCCATGGTCGCGTCAACGGTTGTGTATGTGATCGCTGTTCACACATACGAATTGGATACGGTGGGCGGCATGACGCTCTTCGTGAAGATCTGCGGCCTGAGTACCGAGCAGGACGTCGACACGGCCGTGGAGGCCGGCGCCGACGCCATCGGGTTCGTCTTCTCCGACAGCCCGCGCCGCATCGACCCCGCGACGGCGGCGCGACTGGCCGCCAGGGTTCCGCAGAGCGTGCTGACCGTGGGCGTGTTCCGCCGTGAACCCCTGGAGTACGTCCGCTCGGTGGCCGTCGAGTCGGGCATCGGGGCGGTCCAGCTGCACGGCCCGGATGACCGCGCCTACTACGACGAACTCGCCCGCGGCGGCTGGACGCTGATCCGCGCGGCCGCCTTCGGCGACTCCGTGCCGCGCTGCGGGGAGTTCGGCGAGGACATGCTGCTCCTCGACGCACCCGTGCCGGGTTCCGGCATGGCGTGGGACTGGTCGCGCAAGCAGGTGGCGGGCGCCGGCGAGAAGTGGCTGCTGGCCGGCGGCCTCACCCCGGAGAACGTCCGCGAGGCCGTCGACGTCACCCGCCCCTGGGGCGTCGACGTCTCCAGCGGAGTGGAGGCCAGCCGGGGCGTCAAGGACCCGTCCCTGATCACGGCGTTCGTGGAGGCGGCACGGGCGGGGGCGGTTTTGGGGTGAGTCTCCCGGGGGCGTCGGCGGGTGCGGGTGAGTGGGGGGCTGGTCGCGCAGTTCCCCGCGCCCCTAGGGAGTTGGGGGTGGCCTGCGCCACGAGGGGCCGTAGGTGGAGGCCTGTCGCGCAGTTCCCCGTGCCCCTGAGCGGCGCATGCATGGGAGCGCCCGCCGTCGCTCCTGTGGACCGACAGCGGGCGCTCAGAGAACTACGCCGGTTCAGTAACGGCTTTTAGGGGCGCGGAGAACTGCGCGACCAGCCACGACGGCGCGTCAGACGGGAGACGGCCGTCGTGGCACTCACTCACCCCCTCACCGGCACGAACGCCAACGCGTCCCACGCGATCGAGTCGTCCCCCGTCCCGTCCGCCGTCGCCGAGCTCAGCGACACACTCGGCGTGCCCTTGAACTCGTACGACCCCAGCGACACCCAGGCGTTCTTCCCACCCGTGTCCTGCGAGATCGTCTTCTCGACCACCGTCCCGTCACCGAGGTCGATGCGGTACTTCGCCGACGGCGTGTTCGCCTCGTGGTCGGGCAGATGCACCATCACCTCCGCCGAGCCGACCACCTTCCGGTCCGGCGTCCACGTGCCCGTGACCACCGAGTCGGTGTAGCTGGGCACCCGGGTGTGGGTGAGCCAGAAGTGCCCGCCGAATCCCGCACCCAGCTGATGGAAGTCGATCTTCGAGGGGTAGACCGTCGCACCGTTCTGCTGCGCCGACCCGAACGTGAACGTCAGCGTGCCCCGGCTGATCCAATTGCGCTCACCCGCACAGGGGTTGGCGGACCCGACCCGGAACTTCACCGAGTTCGGCACGTCGTCCACGATCAGCGCGTTCGCCGGAAGGGTGGACGTACAGGCGGCCGGATGAGGGGCGGAGACCTTCGGCTCGGGGTCGGTCACCGCGTACTTCAGCACCTCGGTGCCACAGGTGGCCGTACAGTCCGTCCAGCTCACCGGCTGGTTCCACCAGCACTTGAAGTCGTCCCGCTGGCACGGACCTTCCGGCTGGGTCGACCCCTCGACCTTGTGCGGCTTGGTGATGTCGCACTCGTTGACCGTGGGCTTGCAGAACGTGTCGTGGGCCGGCTGGGCCGCCGGAGCGCCACCGCTGGGCCAGTCACCGACGGTGAACGACTTCACCGTCTCCCCGGTCGCCGGGTCCTTCTTCTGCTGGGAGTAGGCCGCCCAGCCGAGCACCCGCTCCGGGTACGTCCACAGGTTGGGGGTGCGGGCGTCGTCGTAGCCGGACGACAGGAACATCTTGCGGTCGGCCGGGTAGAGGCCGTTGGCCGGGTTGTTGAACCAGCCGAGGCCCCAGGGGGCGCTCGCGTCGGTCGAACTGGGCAGGTTGAAGCCGCTGTTGTAGGCCCACAGCGCGAGCCACCAGTTCTCCAGGTACTTCGGGTCGCCGCCGTTGACGAGCAGGCCCTTGTCGTACAGCGTGTTCCACTGGCCCTGGAGGTTCTCCAGACCCGCGGCGATGTTGGCCGCGTAGTCCACGGTGATCGCCCGCTGCTGTTCGGCGGTGTACTTGGTGTCCGCCTTGGCCATCCCGTCGGTCAGCTGGGCGATGCCGTAACCGCAGTCGGCGGCCGACCAGTTGACGGTGTGGACGCTGCCCGCGTTGCCGTAGTAGCCGCCCTGTGTGAAGTTGCCGCTCTCACCCGCGGCCGCCCGGGAGCTGGCCTGGAGCAGGTTGGTCTCCTGGGAGAGCACGCCGAGCATGATCTGCGCGGGGACGCGTCCGCCGCCCTTGAGCGCGGTGGACGGGAACAGGCCCTGCGGGGTGTACGAGGGCAGTTCGCTGCCGTTCCAGCCGCTGCGCCGGTGCACGTCGAGCTTGCCCTGCACGGCGAGGTCCGTCGCCCACTCGACCTGCGCGGTCGAGGGCTGGAGCGACTGGAGCTTCGGGTCGTTGCGGGTGACGGCGCAGGCGCGGTCGGGGTCGGTGGTGGAGGTCGACGGGTCGTCGTCACCGGGGGTCACACTGTCGGTGTGCAGCCCGTCGGACAGGGCCGGGGACTGCTCGTCGCCCTGGGCCGTGGCGGGGATCCTGGGCTTCACCGTGAAGTCGACGGCCGTGTCGCTGCCGGGCAGCACCGCGTCGATGCCGACGGGCTGGATGCCGGTAGTGGCGGCCTTCTTGCCGCCGGACGCCTCGGAGCCGTTGCCGACGGAGGTCAGCGCGAGATCACCGGTGGTGGAGATCTCGGCGGAGGCCGGCACGTCGAGGGTCTGCCAGCTCTTCGGCAGAGCGGACGACTTTACGGCGTCCTCGGCGTCGCTTCCGGTCAGGAAGACCCGGCCGCCGGTGCCGTGCACCGCGAGGGCGCCGAGCGCGCCGGAGCCGAGCAGCTTGTCGGAGCCCGCGGAGGTGACCCGGCGGACCTGGACCTGCCCCCCGTCGGGGACCTGGTAGGCGAGCCCGCTGTGCGCGTCCGGCACCAGCCGGAACGGCGTGCCGCCGGTCCTGGCGAGGGTGTCGGTGGTGCCCTTGGCGTCCACCGAGACCACCGAGTCGCCCAAGACCGCCGCGATGCCGCCCCCGAAGGGCACGGCCGAGGTCAGCTGACCCGCGACGGTCTGCTGCCGCACCAGCTTGGCCTGCGCGGTGTCGACGGTGAGCAGTTCGGTGCCGTTGCCCTGCGGCCGGGTCAGGACGGCCTGTTCGCCGTCGCCGCAGCCGGGGTTGAAGTAGGCCAGCGAGACCAGCTCGGGCAGCTTGGTCACGGTGCCGTCCGCGAGGTCGACCACGGCCGCGAACGCGCCCTGCTGGAAGCCCTGTTGGTCGTTGACGGCCTGCCGGGGCGCGTAGACCACGACGGCACGGTCGCCTGACCCGGTCACACAGGTCTGGCCGATCCACTGGTCGGTGTCGATGCCCGGCTCGGACAGGGTGGCCGCGGTGTGCCACTTGTAGGCGTCCGCCGCGTCGGCGACCAGGACGTGCAGTCCCGTCGCGTCACCGTCGTAGGTGACGATCCGGTCGTCGGACTTCTGCCAGCCGGAGGGGAGTTGGGAGGTGTCGGTGATGTGGTCCGCCACCGGGGCGGACGTCGGGTCGGCGGGGTCGGTCAGGGCCGCCGAGGCCAGCGGGGCGATGAGGGCGAGCGAAAGCACGGACATCGCACCGGCCGCGGCTATTCGGCCGCGCCGGCTTTTCGGGACGCGCCAACGGTGTCTGCCGCCGGCGTTTTCACGGAAAGTACGCAAGGAATTCCGTCCGGTCATTCAAGGGATGAAAGGTGGGGGGTACCGGCTCCGACGCTCCCCCAGGCCGGTGACGCGGAAGCTATCAGTCCGCTATGGCCGTATTGGGTGCCGTGAGTGATCTACCGGGCGGTATCCACGAAATATCCACGGGAATCGACCAATGATTTTCCTTTTGTTGCCGGCGCGGTCCTCGCTCTCGCGGGTCCGGCGGCCACCGCTCCGCGGGCAGCCGCCGTACAGACCCAGCAGTCCGCCGTACCCGTCGACTTCGTGGACCTGCCCACCACCGCCCTGGTGGCCGACGGCAAGCGGCACGAGGTCACCGTCACCTACCGCAACGACACCTCGGCGGAACGAACCGTCGCCCCGCACGCGGGCCCGTTCCTCACCTCGTCGGACCTCGTGGTCGAGCAGCGCACCGCGCACGGTTGCTGACGGACCGTCAGGACAGCGAGCCGGACCGGCACCCTCTTCACCGACCTGACGACCGCCCAGCGCACCCGCGCCCGAGCCAGGCCCTCACCCAGGTCTACCGGATCACGGTCACGAACCCCGCGGCGCAGGGGACTGTGCTCCCGAGGATCGCGCTCTACAAGTGATCCTCGACGGTCAGCGGCGCCCCGCAGCTCACCCAGCTCGTCGGCCGGTGACGGAGACCTGGCCCGCCTCAAGCCAGGGCGAGGTCGATGAGATGCGTGCTCCGGCCCGATGACGAAGTGGGCGGGCTGGACGCCACCGGAGTCCGGGCTACTTGACCAGCCGGAAGGCGGGGTGCCCGACCCAGGCCCGCAGGAACTCCGCCGTTCCCAGCACCGTCCAGTCGTCGTCCGTGATCCCCAACACCCCCGGAAGACCGGCGACGACCGACGCCTGTCCGTTCAGCAGCTCGGCCTTGGCCACGCCCCCGATGACGTCCATGACAGCGGCGGTCAGCAGGGCCGTGGTCACGTGGTCGATCTCGCGATTGCAGCAGGCGCTGACATTGACGGCATGGGTCGGCCTGAAGCCCAGGACAGCCTCCACCTCGGGCTCGCCCTCGTGCTCAGCCTCGAAGATGCTCTCATCGCCGACACCGGGCCCCATCAAGTAGACCAGGAAGGGCCGACGCCAGTCCTCACGCAGCGGACTGAATCCCACCAGGGCCATGAGCTCCTCCTCCGCGACGGTGTCGCCGAGGAGTGGAAGCGGAAACGGCTTTCGCCAGTCCTCATCTCGCGTGTCCTCGACGCCCAGTCGCAGTGCGGGCACGTTGACGTCGAAGAACCCGGGCCGCTTCTCGGCGAAGTGGGAGGAGAGCCCCACCATCAACGCGCGGAACTCTTCCAGCGCAGCCACGGAGAGCGGCTCCGCCAAATCGATCACCAACGTCGGACCAGACATGCCGGGAGCCTAACGCCGGCCTGGAGGCGTCCGCCGGAAGCCGCACTTCCGGGAGACCGCCCCCGCTCGTCGCGGACCACCGGATCAGCGAAGCGCGCCGTCGGTGATCTGAGTGGCTATGCCGTTCTTGATCACGACCTCGGCCTCCACGCCCTTCTTGGCGGCCTTCTCCAGGTCGGCCTCCTCGCACGGCGCGTCCACCTTCGAGCCGGCGGTGCCGCAGATCTGGCCCCCGCCCAGGATCACGGTGTCCTCGGCGAGGTAGAAGGTCTGCTGCTCACCGCCGGAGCCCTGGGCCGCCGGACCGTCGACCAGGTACTTGCCGGGCGCCACATACCGCACGATGCCGTACCAGGTGCCGCTGACGCCCTTGCCCTTGTTGAGGCCCTCCACGACGCTCTCGCCGGAACCGGACGTGCTGCTGCCGCCGGAAGTGCCGCTGGAGCCGGATGTACTGGAGCCGCCGGACGTACTGCCGGAACCGGACGTGCCGCTGCCGCCGGACGTGCTCCCGGAACCCGAGGGGGAGGGGGTCGCGGCGGTGTCGCTGCCCCCTGTGGCGCCGGACGTGCTCGCCGCCGTGGGCGTGGCGGAGGTGCTGGACGAGCTGTCGGCGGCGTCGTCGCCCTGGTTGCACGCCGTCAACAGCAGGGTGCCGCCCAGGAGTGCGGCGGAGACGAGGAACGCCTTGCGACGGTTGCGGATCACGGGTCAATTCCCCTGAGTGGTCGAGGTGTTGGGGGCTGAAGCTTGGCGGGTTCCTCAGCGCTTTCTTGATCACTATGAGGGGCCCAGGACCCGAACGGTTGCCCCGTCCATGATCCAGGACGACACCGTCGCAGTCCCGTGACATGAACAGCTAAAGGCCGCGGAACCGAGGTTGCTGCTCTTCACCACGCACCCCCACCTCCAACGCCGAAAGGCCCAGGTCGCTCCCGTGACCTGGGCCTTCCATGACGCCGGATCGCCTAGTGCAGCGAGCCGATCCGGTCGACCCGCTCGCTGACGCCGTTGCGCAGCTCGCTCAGCGTCGTCCCCGGCGGGGCCACCGTCGGCTCCGCGGACGGCGGCTGGGTCTCGTCCGCGCACCTCGCGCCCCGGGCCGGGACCTTCAGGTCCACCAGGTAGTTGGTGATCGCGTCCGACGCGCAGGCGCTGCGGCCGAAGGCGGTGTGCCCCTCGGCCTCGAAGGTGAGCAGGCGGCCGTTGTCGAGCTCACGGGAGAGGGCCACCGCGTCCTGGTACGGGGTGTCCGGGTCACCGGTGTTGCCGATGACGAGGACCGGCGCGGAGCCCTTCGCCCGGAACGAACCGGAGTACCGGCTGGTGTGCTCGCCCTTCCACTGGACGCACGCGGTGGCGTGCTGGTGGTCGTAGGTGGGCGGGCCGTAGGCCATGGCCGGGCCCAGCAGCGGAGCCAGCCTGGCGTTGGTGGTGACCTGGCGCTTCAGCAGGGCCGGGTCGGTCGGGTACTTCTTGTCGACGCACTCGACGGCGACGTTCGGGTTGAGGAAGTCGAAGCTGGCCGGGGACGGCGGCCGCAGCAGGAACGAGGTGTTGTCGCGCAGTTGTGCCTTGCGCAGGGCCTCGCCGAAGGACGGCCAGATGACCTTGCCCTCGTTGATGTTGAACATCAGCCGGTAGACCAGGGTGTAGCCGTTCGCCTGGCCCCCGTTCGCGGTCGGCACCGGGTTGGCGTCCAGGTCGGCCTTCAGCTTCTCGAACGCCCCGCGCGGGTCGCCGTCACCGAAGCCGCAGGTCGCCTGGTCGGCCTTGCACCAGTCGAGGAAGCGGCTCATCGCGCCGTCCAGGGCGAGGTACTGCGGCCGGTCGTAGGCGTACGGGTGGCTGGTGTAGCGCTCCGGGTCGTAGGCCCCGTCGAGCGCGAGCGCGCGGACCCGCTCGGGGAACATCGCGGCGTAGACCGTACCGATGTAGGAGCCGAACGAGCGGCCGTAGTAGGTGAGTTGCTGCTCGCCGAGGGCCTGGCGCAGCAGGTCGATGTCCCGGGCGACGTACTGGGTGCCGATGTACGGCAGGATCTCGCCCGCGTTGGTCCGGCAGGCCTGGTCGAAGTCGGCGGCCTGCTGGACGGCGGGCTCGTAGGCGTCGGGGCCGGGGACACCCTTGGCGGCGGTGACGGCCTTGGTGTAGGTCGGGTCGTCCCAGCACACGACCTGGGAGCTGCGGCCGACGCCCCGCACGTCGTACCCGAACACGTCGAAGTCGTCGCGCAGTTGGGCCGGCAGGTCGGCGTAGTTGTTGCGGACGAAGTCCACGCCGGAGTTGCCCGGCCCGCCGGGCTGGAGGAAGAGGGTGCCCTTGCGCTTCGAGGGGTCGGCGGCCGGCTTGCGTACGACGGCCAGGGTGATGGTCCTGCCCCCGGGATCCCGGTAGTCCAGGGGCACTTGGGCGTTCGCGCACTGGAAGCCGTTCTGGCAGTCCGCCCAGGCCAGGGTCGGCACGGCGGGTGCGTCCTGGGTGGCTGCTTCCTGCGTGGCCGCTGCCGACACCGGGGCCCCGGTCCAGGCCACGGCGAGCGCGCTCACCGCGGCTCCGGCGAGTCTGAGTCGTCTGAACTTCACTGTCCTTGTTCCCCCTTGGGCTGGTCAGGCCTCAGAGAATCGGTTGTCCCACAGAGGAGACACAGGAAATCACACGTCCCGGTTCCCGCGGTCCGGCGGTAGTCCCCGCGGCCTACCCGTGAACGGCCGCGTACTGCGATCTGAGTACCGGGGATTGTCGGCAGGCGCACGACGACATCGGGGCCCTCGTCCCGACAGCCTGGGTGGACCGTTCGGCACCAGATGTGGAGACCTCTGCCGTGGCTACTTTCCTCTACCGCGTGGGCCGCCTGGCCTTCCGGCGACGCTGGTACGTCGCTCTGGTCTGGGCGGCGGTCCTGGCCGCCGTCGGGCTGGGAGCACTGAAGGCGCCGAGCGCGCCCGACGAGGGCTTCTCGATGCCGGGCATCGAGTCCCAGAAGGCGTTCGACCTGATGGAAGAGCGCTTCCCGGGGGCCACCGCCGACGGGGCCACCGCCCGGGTCGTCTTCGTCGCGCCGAAGGGCGAGAAGGTCACCGCGAGCGAGAACAGGAAGGCCGTCGAGGACACCGTGGCGGAGCTCGCCGACGGGTCGCAGGTCGCGTCCGCCGTGAACCCCTTCCAGGCGAAGGCCGTGAGCAAGGACGGCACGACGGCGTACGCGACCGTCACCTACAAGGTCGCCTCCAACGACCTCACCGACGCCGGCAGGACCCAACTGGACAAGGCCCTCGACGAGGCCCGCGACGCCGGGCTGACCGTCGACGCGGGCGGGAGCGCCATGGCCGACGGCGGTGGCGCGGGCGGCGCGGCCGAGGTCATCGGTGTCGCGATCGCCGCGGTCGTCCTCCTCGTCACCTTCGGCTCGCTGGCCGCCGCCGGACTGCCGCTGCTGACCGCGATCATCGGCGTCGGCGTCAGCATGGCCACCATCCTCACCCTCGCCGACGCCCTCGGCCTGTCCACCACGACCGGCACCCTGGCGATGATGCTGGGCCTGGCCGTCGGTATCGACTACGCCCTGTTCGTCGTCTCCCGCTACCGCGAGGAACGCGCCAAGGGCAGGGCACCGCAGGAGGCGACGGCCCTCGCGGTCGGTACGGCGGGCTCCGCGGTCGTCTTCGCCGGCCTCACCGTGGTCATCGCCCTGGCCGGGCTCGCGGTGGTCGGCATCCCGATGCTCACCAAGATGGGCCTGGCCGCGGCCGGCGCGGTCGTCGTCGCCGTACTGATCGCGCTGACCCTGGTCCCGGCGTTCCTCGGCTTCTGGCCGAACGCGGTGCTGCGTCGCAAGGACCGCAGGGAAGGCCGTATCGAACACGAGGCCGCGGACAATGGCGGCGCCCGCTGGGCCCGGTTCGTGCTGCGCCGCCCGTTGCCCGTGCTGATCCTCGGCGTGGTCGGCCTCGGCGCCCTCGCCCTGCCGATGACCTCCCTGCAGCTGGGCATGCCCGGCGACGAGGCCAAGCCGACCTCCACCACCGAGCGCCGGGCCTACGACGCGCTCGCCGAGGGCTTCGGTCCCGGCTTCAACGGCCCGCTGACCGTCGTGGTGGACGCGAAGGGCGACGACGACGCGAAGGCGGCCGCGGCGGCGGTCTCGAAGGTCATCGGCGCGACGAAGGGGGTCGTGTCCGTGTCCCCCGCGCGCTTCAACGAGGCCGGTGACACCGCCGTGTTCTCGGTCGTGCCGTCCACCGCGCCGACCGACGAGAAGACCAGGGACCTGGTGACGTCGATCCGCGACGAGCGCCCCGGCATCGAGTCCGAGACCGGCGCGACCTACGAGGTCACCGGCACCACCGCGCTGAACATCGACATCTCCGAGAAGGTGCAGGCCGCGCTGGTGCCGTACCTGATCGTCGTGGTGGGTCTCGCGATCGTGCTGCTGCTGGTGGTCTTCCGGTCCCTGCTCGTCCCGCTGAAGGCGGCCCTCGGCTTCCTGCTCTCCGTCCTGGCCTCCCTAGGCGCGGTCGTCGTGGTCTTCCAGGAGGGGCACGGCGCCGGGTTGTTCGGTGTGGAGACCACCGGGCCGATCATGAGCCTGATGCCGATCTTCCTGGTGGGCATCGTCTTCGGCCTCGCCATGGACTACGAGGTCTTCCTCGTCTCCCGGATGCGCGAGGCGTACGTCCACGGCGAGAGCCCCGACCAGGCGGTGACCTCCGGATTCCGGCACAGCGCCCGGGTGGTCGTGGCCGCCGCGCTGATCATGATCGCGGTGTTCGCCGGGTTCATCGGCGAGAGCGAGTCCATGATCAAGATGATTGGGTTCGGGCTCGCGACCGCCGTCCTGTTCGACGCGTTCGTGGTCCGGATGGCCATCGTGCCGGCCGTGCTCGCCCTGCTCGGCGACAAGGCCTGGTGGCTGCCGAAGTGGCTGGACCGGATCCTGCCCCGGGTGGATGTGGAGGGCGAGGCGCTGACCCGGGGGACCGAGTCCTCGGACGAAGCGCCCGCCGACCTGGAGACCGCGCACGCCTGACCCACCCCCCACAGGGGCCGCCCGTGTCGTCGTACGACACGGGCGGCCCCGTTCGCTCACCATGGTCCTTGAGTCCACCCCCGGAGAACACGATGACCACCAGCCTGGAGCGGCGTTACGCGGGCCGCCTGGAGGAGTTCGCGGACCGCCGTCCGTTCCTCGTCGACCTCGCGCTGATCACGACGCTGATGGGCTCCGCGACCCTCGGAGCCTCCCTCACGCTGCCCAACGCCGAACCTCCGGGCGACGACAGGGCCGCCGTCTGCCTGCTGGGAATCTCCTGCCTCGCCCTGTTCCTGCACCGCACCCACCCGCGTGTCACCGTCGCGGTGAACGCGGTCTGCGCCACGATCGTGATCGCCCAGGGCTATCTGCTCACCCCGCTCCTCCTCGCCCCGGTCATGGCGTCCCTCTACTGGCTGGCCACCCGCACCGAACGCGCGACCATCCGCACCTACGGCCTCGTCACCATGACGTCGCTGATGATCGCGGCGGCCGTCTCCGACTCCATGGACCACATCTCGCTGCTCCTGCGGACGATCGGCCCCTTCTTCTGGCTGCTGCTGCCGCTGGCCGGCGGCACCATGACCCGGCTGCGGCGGGCCTATCTCCAGGCCACCCAGGCCCGCGCCGAGCACGCCGAGCGCACCCGGGAGGAGGAGGCCCGGCTCAGGGTCACCGAGGAACGCATGCGGATCGCCCGGGAGCTGCACGACGTCGTGGCCCATCACCTGGCCCTCGCGAACGCCCAGGCCGGTACCGCCGAGCACCTCGCACTCGCCAACCCGCAGCAGACCAAGCAGATCCTGCACGACCTCACCGGTACGACCTCCTCCGCGCTGCGCGAACTGAAGGCCACACTGGGCCTGCTGCGGCAGACCGGCGACGACGGCGCCGCCCCGCTGGAACCGGCCCCCGGCCTCGCCCGGCTGCCCGAACTGGTCTCCTCGTGCGCCTCCGCGGGGATCACCGTCACCGTCACCACGGAGGGGGAGCCGCAGCCCCTCTCCCCGGGCGTGGACCTGACCGCCTTCCGGATCGTGCAGGAGGCCCTCACCAACGTCACCAAGCACGCGGCCACCCACAGCGCGCACGTCCGCTTCGCCTACGCCGGCCCCCGCCTCCTCATCTCGGTCACCGACGAGGGCCGGACCACCGCGGCCGCCCCCGAACCGGCCGTGCCCGCAAAGGGCTTCGGCGTCATGGGCATGCGCGAACGCGCCCACTCCGTCGGCGGCGAACTCCGGGCGGGACCGCGCCCGGAGGGCGGCTTCGAGGTGAGCACGGCGCTGCCGTTGCAGCCGTCGGTGAGCGGGGAGGAGACGGTGTGAGGGGCGTGCGCCGCGCGGTGGGGCAGGGGCCATCCGGGGTTCACCGGGAGGTCGCCGGCGGCCCGGCCCCGGGCCCGTAGGGTGGCCGGCATGGCTGACGTGGATCTCGACCGGGCGCTGGAGGTCGCGACCGAGCTCGCGGCATGGGCGTCGGAGACGATCCGGCGCCCGCGTGACCCGGGTGCCGAGGTGCGGGAGAAGGACGGTCCCGCGGACATCGTGACCGCCACCGACGAGGCGGTGGAGACACACGTCCGCGAGGTGCTCGCGCGGGCCTTCCCCGAGCACGGGATCGTGGGCGAGGAGTACGGCACGACCGAGGGCTCCGCGGACGCCCCGCACTGGGTGGTCGACCCGGTCGACGGCACCACCAACTACGCCCACGGCCTCGGCTGGTGCTCCTTCTCGCTCGGTCTGGCCGCCCCCGACGGCACCCCGCTGCTGGGCGTGGTGGCGGACCCGTGGCGCGGCGAGACGTTCACCGCCGTCCGGGGCAGGGGGGCCCATCTGAACGGCACCCGCACCCACGCGGCCGCCCACATCACCCTCACCGGCCATGTCTTCCTCACCGAGTGGGCCGCGCACGCCCACTGGCCCGGCATGGACGCCCTCCTCGCCGAACTCGCCGACCGGCACTGCACGGTTCGCGTGATGGGCTCCACGGCGCTCTCCCTCGCCCAGGTCGCGGCGGGCCGGGCGACCGCGGCCGCGATCGGCTCCTTCCACGCGGTCGACGGACTCCCGGCACTGCTGATCGCCCAGGAGGCCGGAGCGCTGGCCCTGCCCGAACTCCCGTCCCACAACCAGCCGTTGCTGCTCGTCGCACCGGGTGCCGCCGAGGAGACGACCGACCTGTGGCGCAGGTCGGCGGCGGCCGGCTGACGGTTCCTGGTCGAGATCTGACCAGGAGATGACCGTCAATGAGGCATCAAAAGCCTGATCAGGGCACATACTTCAGCCAGCGGGAGGGTCCCGGGGGGAACTCTGACGGGGAGCGGTCTGATGCATGCCGACGGTGCGGGTCTTGGCAAGGTCCAGGTGCGGCTCAGGTGGGATCCGAGCCCCTACGGGGAACCCGCCCGGCATCTCGACATCGTCGCCGCGACCTACGCGGAGGGCGACCCGTACGGCCGTCCCGAGTACGTCGTGCACACCGAGAGCCGCTCGCCGGACGGCACCATCAACATGACCCGGCACAGCGAGACCGGCCTCGGCCTCGGGTTCGTCGAGGTGATGGAGCTGGAGTTCGAACGCCTGTCGTCCGCCTACGGGCGGGTGGTGGTCGGCGTCGCCATCCACCAGAACGGCGGCCCCCGCACCTTCGGCGACCTGACCCACGCCGGGGTGCTCGTCGTGGAGGGCTATCGCCGGCTGCTGGCCGACGACCTCGCGGGCGTCGCGCACGCCACGGCCGCGACGATCGCGGAGTTCACCAGGGACGCGTCCGGGGCCTGGCACATCCGGGAGCTGATCCGGGGCTTCGACAGCAACCCGACGGGGTTCATGGCGGAGATGGGAAGCGTACGGGGGTGAGGCGGCCGGCAGCCGGCCCCCGCACCCCCGTCACGGTTCTCAGTCGGTCGGGTTGACGACCACCTTGGCCGAGTTGTTCCCGGTGTCCGGGTCGAAGGCGAAGGACGGACTGCCGTCGTAGGGGCGGACGGTGACCCGGCCCGTGGCGTCGGGGACGACCTGGTCGACCCGCAGCCGGAACGGGAAGTCGACCTTCAGGTCGGGCCTGGTCCAGGTCGGCAGGGTGCAGACGTAGTGCGGGACGGCCGGGTCGTCGGCGGACGGCGAGCCGGTGCGGCAGGTGCTGGGCACCGAGGTCGCGGTGGTGCCCGGCGGGAGGTAGTAGTCGATCGCGGGGACCGGGTCACCGGAGGCCACGTCGGCGACCCAGGCCGGGCCGCGGTTGACGAAGCGGAAACCGGCGGTGACGGTGTCGCCGGCCGCGCCGCTCACCTCGGTGCCGTGCACGGCGAAGTCGGCGGTGTTGTCGGCGCTGATGTGCCAGGCGCGGCCGTTGTCGGAGGTGTCGAGATCGGTGACGTCACCGGCGGGCTCGACCTCGTAGTCGAACCGCTCGTACAGCGCGTGGTCGGTGACGGCGAGCCGCAGCGGCTCGGGCAGCTCCACGGCGGCGCCGGGTGCGACGTCGGTGTCGAAGGAGCAGGTCACGTAGGTCATGGCCGGGTACTGGGCGTCGTCGACGTCCGGGCCGGTGTAGGTGCACTCCGGGTAGCGGGTGGTGACGTCGAGGCCGTACGTCGCCCACAGCTTCACGCTGAAACCGTGGGCGGTCTCGTTGCCGGTGTTGGTGACGGTGAACGGCACGGTGAGGTCGGTGCCGGGCGCGACGCCGGTGACGTCCTGCGGGGCGGTGACACCGAGATCCGGGCCGGAGGCGACGGTGACGGAGGTCTCCGCGGAGTACTCCGGGACGGTGAGCGTGCCGTCGGGGCCGCCGGTGGCCGTCGCGGAGTACTCGATCGCGCCCTGCGCGCCCACGGCGGCGCCGGCGGCGGCCCGCACCTTCAACTGCACCTGCGGGGTGTAGCGGACCGGCACGTCACCGGTGTCGCACACGGCGACGGTACCGGCGGCATCGGGCACGCAGTTGTCGGGCCAGGCCACCTCGGCGACCCCGGCGAGCCCGGAGACGTCGACGGTCAGCTTGCCGTCCGTGACGGTGAAGTCGCTGTTGTAGTGCTGAAGCCCGAGCGCGAGCGAACGGTACTGCGCCGCGGTGCCGTCGCCGGGCGCGACGGTGACCGCCTGTTCGTACGGTGCCTGGATCTCCAGCCCGTCACTCGGCGCCGAGTCATCGGCGAACGCGGCCCCGGCGACGACCAGCGCCCCCACGACCCCGGCACACGCCCCGCGGCGCATCACACGCCCGACGGAGACAGAACTCATTGCATCCCCCAGCTGGGACAGAAGGACCCCGGCACGGTGTTCCGGTGCCGGTCGCGAGTTGGACGGGACGGCTGGGCGGAAAGTTGTAGGTGAGAGGCGTGCGGGAGGCGGTTCTTACCGACTTCTTGATCAGTCCGGTCACCCTTGTGTGTGGCACATCACACCCGATTCCGGGGGTTGCAGCCCCGGTGTTCGCATCCGGTCGTGGACAGGCGCAGCGGACCGGGCGCTCGTAGGCGCATACTGAGGACGATGACAAAGCCTGCTGCACCGAAGCGTCATTTGCCCACCAGTCCCTTCAAAGCCCCGGTCGCCCCCGCTCCGAAGCACTTCGAGATGGGCGACCAGGTCACGCACGACATGTACGGTCTCGGCCGAGTGATCGGCGTCGAGGACGGAATCGCGGTGCTCGTGGATTTCGGCTCGACGCAGATGCGGATCCTGAGCCCGTACTCGAAGATGACCAAGCTGTAGGAGAAAGGACCTCCTCTCATCGACTCGACCTCGCTGTTCTCCGCCCCGGAGGGACAGCCCCACCGCTCCCCGGCCGCCTTGCCGCGTCCGACCACCAACCCCTTCCAGGCCCCGGACTTCGGGGAGGAAGAGGACCTGGACGAGACGTTCCCGCGGCCGGAAGCGGCGTAGTTCAGCGTTCGGCCGAAAGAGAAGGAAACCTCCGCCTCGCCGGTGATGCGGTGAGGTCATGCAGTGCTGGCCGCCGAGGACCGTGGCAAGGGCCACCGCCCTCCGCACCCGCCCCCTGTCGATCCATGCTGTGATCCTGCCGTGATTCGTCACAGCCACCGCCCAGAAACGCATGCGAGCTTGATTTCCGGTTAGGCGCACCGGGATCACTCGATTCAGCGGGCAGGTGAGCAGAGATCTCTTTCATGGCGAAGGCACCGGACTCGACGGCCGCGGCGGAAACGGAGCGGGAAGGAGCGGATCCGGCGGTCGGCGTCGACAGACCCGCCGCACCTGCCACTCCACGTGCGACCCGGGGTTTCCCCTCCGCGGTCTCCCGCGCCGGGCGGGTGAGCGGCCTGGACGGACTACGCACCCTCGCGGTAGCGCTGGTCGTCGTCTACCACGTAGAGCGAGACGTAGTGCCGGGTGGCTCGGTCGCCGTGGACGTCTTCTTCACCATCAGCGGCTTCGTCATCACCCGCCTGCTGCTCGCCGAGTACGTCCGCCACGGCGGCATCTCCCTCATGTCCTTCTACCGCCGCCGCTGGCTGCGGCTCGTGCCCGCGATGCTGGCCATGTGCGCGTTCTGCGCGGTGCTGGGCATGACCACCTCGCTGTCGGGCTTCGCCGGTTCGGTGCAGGCCGCGGGCCTGTCGGCGACCTTCCTCACCAATGTCGTACGGGCCATGGAGACCGGCCCCTACTCCGGCCTCACCGCACCCCTCGCGCACACGTGGTCGCTGGGTGTGGAGGAGCAGTTCTACCTGCTGTGGCCGCTGGCCCTGCTGTTTCTCCTACGACGGTCCCGGGCCCGTACGGTCCTGCTGTGCACGGCGGCCCTGTGTGTGCTGCCGCTGCTGTGGCGGTGCGTCCTGTGGAACCCCGACGCGGCCCACCGCATCTAC
Source organism: Streptomyces sp. NPDC048420 (assembly GCF_040651535.1). Classification (NCBI taxonomy): domain Bacteria; kingdom Bacillati; phylum Actinomycetota; class Actinomycetes; order Kitasatosporales; family Streptomycetaceae; genus Streptomyces; species Streptomyces sp. NPDC048420. The sequence goes on along the minus strand of NZ_JBEZKG010000002.1, from coordinate 51,356 downwards.
AACGGCACCGACACCCGCGCCGACCAGCTGCTGGCGGGCGCCCTGGTCGCCGTGGTCCTGGCCCGGCTGCGGGCCGACGACCCCCGTCTCGCGCTCCTGCGCACCTGGGCCGGACGGCTCGCGTGGCCGGCGCTCGCGCTGCTGGGGCTCGTCGCCTGGCAGGTGCCGCTGACCGAGGATCTCGGCGGCTGGACCACCGCCTGGTACACGATCGGGTTCCTGGCGGTGGCGGCCCTGTCGGCCACGCTGGTCGCGGCGCTCGAACTGCGTCCCGAGGACCGGCTGTCCCGGCTGCTGGCCCTGACCCCGCTCGCCTGGGTGGGCCGCAATCTGAGCTACGGCATCTATCTGTGGCACTACCCGGTCATACGGCTGCTCGCCTCCCTCGGCATGAACGAGGGACGCCTGGCGGCCACGGTGGTGCTGACCCTGCTGATGGCACTGCTTTCCCACTACGCCATCGAGAAACCGTTGCTGCGCAGGTCGCACGTGACGAAGGCACCACGTCCGGCGCTCGCGACGGCGACGACGTAGGGCTCAGCGGGCGGCCACGGAACGGACCACGTGGCAGGCAGGCAGGCCCGGACGCGGGCGAGGTCGATCTCCACCGACCTCTCCGCGACCGCGGCGAACACCAGAGCCCTGCGGACGACGTGGCTGGACGCACGTCACGTCGCCACCTGGGACATCCCGTCCGACCCCTCCGCCGTCGCCCAGACCCGCAAGGACGCGGTGGCCCAACGGGAGACCTGGGGGCTGGACGAGGCCGCCTTCGTCACCGAGCTGGTCGTCAGCGAACTCGTCACCAACGCCGTCCGGCACGCCGAACCCCCGATCCAACTCCGCCTGATCCTGGACAACACACCTACGACGAGGGCGGCCGCGGCCTGCTCCTGGTCGCCCAGCTCACCCAACGCCGGGGCACCCACAGAGCATCAAGGGCAAGACCATCTGGGCGGAACAGACCCTCGGCCCGCTTCCGCCGACCACGTTCCTCTGACGTACCGGCACCTCAGACAGCGGGAGAAGGCTCCGGTGCCGGCTCTGCCGGAGCGGTGCCGCCACGACCCTCCCGCCACCAGGACGCCCCCCAGGCCAACACCGCCCCGCCCACGGCGTACGCCCCCAGCACCCACAGCGCCGAACCCGTCGCATGCCCCGAGAAGTACACCGTGTTGCGGACCAACGTCGTCCCCGCCCCCGGTGGCAGGGCCTGGCCGATCGCGCTCCAGAAGGCGGGGAGCAGCGGGGCCGGGTACACCCCGCCCGAGCTCGGGTTGCCCAGGACCACGAACAACAGGATGACCACGCCGGTGCCGAGCAGGCCCAGCAGGGTCTGGAGGGCCAAGGCCGTTGCCGCCGAGGCCATGACGGTCAGGGCCCCGATCGCGCTCAGTGCCCAGAAGTGGCCGCCCAGCGCGTCGAACACCGGGCCCACGATCACCGCGCCGGCGATGCCCGACACCACCGCGTACGGGACCAGGGCCGCCAGCCGGATCAGGGTGCGGGGGCGGTTCGCCGGGCGGGAGCCGGAGGCCATGCCCATGATGGTCGCGGTCAGGTAGCCGCCGATCACCCAGCCCAGGACCAGGTAGAAGGACGTCATGCCGCGGCCGTCGCCCGAGTTGGGGGAGCGGATGTCCGTCACCGTGATCTGGCGCTTCTCGGACGCCTCGATCTTCTGGGCGATCTGGGTGGCCGTCTGGGAGACCGAGGGTCCGCCCGCCGAGGCGACCAGGAGGGTGTCCCTGGTGCCCGTCGGGTCGAAGAGGAAGGCCGCGTCCGTGTGGCGGGTCAGGACCCACTCGCGGGCAACGGCCGTACTGGAGGCCGCCGTTGCCTGCACCGGGTCGCCGGCCAGCGCGTTCAGCTTCGCGACGATCTTCGTGGCCGCCTGCTGCGGGGCCACCACAGCGACGGGGATCCGGTGGGGGGTGGGGGAGTGGAAGGCGCCCACGTACGACACGACGAAAGCCAGCTGTACGAGGAGCCCGCCGAGCACGAGTGTGAAGGCCCGGAACGTCACGGCGTCCTTGAACTCCGCGGCGAAACCAGGGGACTTGGGGGCCGGCTGGGTGGGGGATCCGTCGAGGACGGAGCCGGAGGGTGCGTTCACGGGCGCATCGTCGCACAGGCGGGTGATCTGAACGTTCCGTTTGCGGCCCCGCGCAGGCTAAATTCCCGGCAACGCCAGCTCCGCCCAGATCGTCTTCCCCGTGGCCGTCTGCCGGCTCCCCCACCGCTCCGCCATCTGCGCGACCAGCAGCAACCCCCGCCCGCCCTCGTCGAACACCCGGGCCCGCCGCAGATGCGGAGCCGTACTGCTGCCGTCCGAGACCTCGCAGATCAGGGTCGAGTCGCGGATCAGACGCAGGACGACGGGGTCGGCGCCGTAGCGGACCGCGTTGGTGACCAGTTCGCTGACGATCAGTTCCGTCGCGAAGGCGGCGTCGCCGAGGCCCCAGGCCGACACCTGTTCGCTCGCCGCCTTGCGGGCGCGGGCCACCGCGGCCGGGTCGCGGGGCAGCTGCCAGGTGCGGACCCTGGCCTGGTCCAGGGCGGCGGTGCGGGCCAGCATCAGGACGATGTCGTCGGCCGGGCGGACCGGCAGGACCGTGCGCAGGACGTCGTCGCAGGTCTCCTCCAGCGGGCCCGCCTTGTCGGCGAGTGCCCCGCGCAGCAGGTCCAGGCCGACCTCGATGTCCCGGTCGGCGGCCTCCACCAGGCCGTCGGTGTAGAGGGCGAGCAGGCTGCCCTCCTCCAGTTCCACCTCGACGGACTCGAACGGCAGACCGCCGAGACCGAGCGGGGGCCCGGTCGGCAGGTCCAGGAAGCGGACCTCGCCGTCCGGGGTGACGACGGCGGGCGGGGGGTGGCCGGCGCGGGCCATCGTGCAGCGCCGGGACACCGGGTCGTAGACGGCGTACACGCAGGTGGCACCGACCTCGCCGGAGGTGGCGGCGGCTTCCGCCGCCCGCCCCCGCGCCTCTGGCCCTTCCTCGTGGTCCAGCCGTACGACCAGATCGTCCAGCTGGGTGAGCAGCTCGTCCGGAGCCAGGTCCACGTCCGCCAGGGTGCGTACGGCCGTCCGCAGGCGGCCCATCGTCGCCGAGGCGTGGATGCCGTGGCCCACCACGTCCCCGACGACCAGGGCGACCCTCGCACCGGACAGCGGGATCACGTCGAACCAGTCGCCGCCGACGTCCGCTCCGGAGCCCGCGGGGAGGTAGCGGTAGGCCACCTCCATCGCCGCGAGCTCCGGCGGCCGGTCGGGCAGGAGGCTGCGCTGCAGGGTGAGCGCGGTGCGGCGCTCGTGGGTGTAACGGCGGGCGTTGTCCACGCTCACCGCCGCCCTCGCGACGATCTCCTCGGCGAGCAGCAGGTCGTCCTCGCTGAAGGACTCCGCCGTACGGTGCCGCAGGAAGTGCACCAGGCCGAGCGTGACCCCGCGGGCCCGCAGCGGCACCATCATCGCCGAGTGGATCATGTACTTGGCGACGGACTCGGCACGGCCCCGGGAGGACTCGATCCACTCCCGCATCCCGGGGTCCCCGGGCGTCGCCAGGGTGCCGCGCCCGGCGACCAGGGCCCGCATCGGGGGCGTGTCCACCGGGTAGAACGTCGTCTCGCCGGACGGGACCACCGACTCCGGGCAGCCACCGAGGACCGACCCCTGCGCGGTACGCCGTACGGTGACCGGATGGGCCGGCTCCACCGGTTCCGGCTCCTCGCCGAGAGCCACCGACTCCAGCAGGTCCACGGTGACGAAGTCCGCGAAGCCCGTCACGGCCACCTCGGCCAGCTCCTCGGCGGTCCGGGTCACGTCCAGGGCGCTGCCGATACGGAGGCTGGCGTCGTTGAGGATGGCCAGGCGGCGGCGGGCCCAGTACTGCTCGGTGGTGTCGAAGACGGCCGCCGACAGGCCCTGGACCGTGCCGCTCGCGTCCTTCAGCGGGGACAGGAACATCGACCAGGCGTGCCCGCGCACCTCACCGGGCGCCTTGCCGTAGTTCTCGTGGAACACCGGCTCGCCGGTGCGCAGAACCTGCCGCTGGAGACGGTCGTACTCGTCGAAGGGCGGGCTCGGCTCGATCTCCCACAGGGTCCGACCGCGCATCTCGGCCACGCTCCGGCCCATCACCTGGGTCATGACCTCGTTGGCCGACACCAGCCGGGCCTCCCGGTCGTAGATCGCCACCGGCACGGGAAGCTGCGCGAGCGTGAGGTCCCACAGGGCCTCCGCGGCCGGCTCGGCGGGCCCGGCCATGTGCTCCGGGGCGGCGGCGGTCACCAGCCACGGCCGCGCGCCGTCGCCGTCCGCGAGCGGTGTCCCCTTCAGCCGTACGACGACACGGGCGCCGTCGCGGTGCCGCAGCGCGACCTCGCTGGCCCACCGGCGGCCCTCGGCCACATGGCGCCGCGCGGAGCCGGTCAGCTCGGCGGAGAGCAGTCCGGCCGCCGGACGTCCTACCACCTCGGCGGCCTCGTACCCGAGCAGCTGCTGCGCGCCCGCGCTCCACACCGTGACCGTTCCGTCGGCGTCGACGACGACCGCCAGGTCCTCGGGTACGCGTCCCGCCACGCTGCCTCCGGAAGTGCCGCCCCTGCTGTCCATGCCTCCCAGCGTCCCGCCGCGCAGCTCCCGACTCAAGCGATACCAGGAGGAACACGGCGGCGCTGCCGTGAGGAGCCGCAGTCTTGCACGGGGTGACGGGGGTGGGGAACGGAACGGGGCGACCTGGGTCCCGGCAGTGGCGACGGCGACGCACTCGGCCGGGCGGCCTCGGCCCCCCGCGGGCCGGCCCCTGGTCTGACGCGGCACTGGTACCGCGGTCCCACCGGGGAGAACGTACGGCACGGGTCTGCTCTCCCCTCGCTCCTCCTGGGGCAGGTCACCGGGTCGTGACGGCCTGCCGAAGCCGTAGGGACGGCAGACCCAGGAGCTGTTCCACGGCGGCCGGGGCCCCGAAGCGGCGCAGCAGCCAGCCCCAGGTCCTGGCCAGGACGGGCCGGATGTGTTCGGCGGCGCAGTGTGTGGCGTCCCGCACGATCCACACCGTGGTGCTGGACCTGGACGCGAGGCCCGTGGTATCGCCCAGCGGGATGTACTGGTCGTCCGCCCCGTTGACCGCGAGCAGCGGGGTGTCGGCGGCCGCCTCGCGGGGCCCGTCGAGGAGGCCCTGGTGGCGGAGGGAGAAGCCGGTGAGCAGGCGGGCCGCGGTGGCCGGGTCGGGCAGGGCGTCGAGGCCGAGCGCGTTGCCGACGATGCCGGCCATGCCGTAGGGCAGGGAAAGGACGTCGGTCTCCTGGCCGGCCGCGCCCGTGGGGCCGCCGAGATCCACCGCAGCGTCCACCACCCCGCGCAGTGCGAGCTTCACCGCCCAGTGCCCGCCGAAGCTCAGCCCGAAGTAGCCGACCGGTTCACCCGGACACCGCCTCCGCACCTGCTCTACCAGCCCGTCGAGCAGCCGGTCGGCGTCCGGCGCGAGCGGCACCGGCGACTCGCCCGTGGCCGGCATGTCGACGACCACCACCAGCAGCCCGGTGACCAGCGCCGTGGCGACGGCCATGCGATGCAGCTCGGTCTTCCAGGTGTCCACCCCGCCGGACATCATCAGCACCCCGCGCCTGCGCAGCTGCCGGCGGGCCATCAGGTGCACGGGAACTTCCAGAGCCCGTCCGTTCACCGGGACTTCGAGTCACCGGGACTTCGAGCGTGACCCGCCGAAACCGCACGGGGAAGTCCGCGGCGGCCCGTGCGTAGCACCTCTGCTGTCGCTCGTACGCCTCCTGGCGGGCGGGCTCGGCCAGGGCGGGAAAGCGTGCGGCACCCCACAGATGGGCCGCGCGCAGCCACCGGCCCTCGTGCTCCGCGGCCCGTGCCGCCCGCGCCCACACCGGGACCCAGGCCCGCGCACCGGTGCCCCACATCTCGTCGACGCGGCCGCGCGCCTCGGCGACGGTCGCGGCCGGAATGCCCCACGCCGCGAACTGACGGGCCCGCTCGGCGAACACGGCCCGGGGATCGACATCGAAGGTGAACATGACCTCCCTGTCGGCAGTCCGGCCGCTGACGACCGACAGGGACCGGGACGCCGAGAGCCGTACGGGGGCGGGACTCGCGGCCGTGCCCCGGTTCACCGGGGCACGAAGGGCAAGTGAGGGGCACGCGAGGGGCACGGGAGCCGGCGACGTCAGCCCAGCGGGGTGTCCGCCCAGGGCAGGGACGCCGACGGGTCGTTGAAGGCCTCCGGCTGGGGCGGGCGGTGCTCGTGGCAGGTGAAGCCGAGCCGGGTCAGGGCCCTGCTGACCTCGTTCGCGGTGAAGTCGCGGCGGTCCTGCCGGGTGATCACCTGGCCGACCTGCTTGACCGGGTAGACATGGCTGCCGATGGTCACGCACATGCCGGTGGCGGGTTCGGGTGCGACGCCCTCCATCGACCTCTCGACCTCGCCCATGGTCAGGTCGAAGGGAAAACGTGCGATGACGATACGCATGGTGCCTCCACGGGGGAGCGGTCGAACGGAGACGGAAAGTGCCGGTGGGTGAACCGCTGGGGAAATTCCCGGGGAATAGGTCGGGAAAACGTGCGGAAATCAAGGGTTCAAGCAATAGGTCGGGGCCCGCACCCCAAGAGTGCGGGCCCCGACCCTTAAGAACGCGTCAAGCGTCAGGCGGGAACGATGTTCTCGGCCTGCGGGCCCTTCTGGCCCTGCGTGACGTCGAAGGTCACCTTCTGGCCTTCCTGAAGCTCGCGGAAGCCGGAGGTGGCGATGTTCGAGTAGTGCGCGAACACGTCGGCGCCGCCGCCGTCCTGCTCAATGAAGCCGAAGCCCTTTTCCGCGTTGAACCACTTCACGGTGCCAGATGCCATATTGAATCTCCCTTAGGGGCAGTGCCGGGAGCCGCACTGTGCGGTACCCGAGTCGCCGCGATGATCACCCCTCCGGAAGACCCGGAAAGACGCCGGAGAATGTAAAGAACCTCCGGAAAACCAAAACTGCAACTCTTATCACGGTAACACACGGTAGGTGGGCCGATCCACGTCGTCCGGAATTCCCGTGTTGATCAGGTCGAAAATCTTGTCGCGCCCCGCACATGATTCTGCTGTGGCCGTGACAGTTATTCGCCCCTGCCCGGCTGGCTCCCCTCTCCTCCATGACGATGATGCGGCAGGCCGCTTCGGCGGAGGTGCCCGGGTCCACCAGTTCGCGGGAGCAGCGACGGTGGGAGCCCTCCGAGCGCAGCGGCGTGATCAGCCGCGCCTCGCCGAGGGCCCGGAGTGAGGCGGGGGTGTCACTGAGGACGGCAGCGGCCCGCCCCAGCGTGTACGCGGGATAGTCGTCGTCATCGAGGCGGCCGCCGGGCGTCTCGGCGGGCATGGCACCTTCGTTTTGAGGCACGAGGACATGGCCGCCCCGGCACCGCGCCGGCCATGCGGTGCCGGGCAGCGCCCGGACGGTCACCTGAATCTTGCATGGATGCCCCGGCGTTAACGTCGGCGAGCAATTGCTCCTACGGAGCCGCAGACGGAGCCGGAAAGCGAACGGATGTGCCTGTGTTCGCTGGTGGGGGTGGCTTTGCCGTGATGGGGGCACGGGTGTTCGTGTGTCGCACGTACGGTCTCTTCGTCGAAGCTGGGGTGATCGGGCGGTCGCCAAGCCCAGGCAAACCCATCTGTGGAACATGAGCCGTCCCGAAGGCATGGACAAGGCGATGTGTGGTCCGGCCGGGCTCGACGCGATGCTGACCGAGGCCCGCGCGAGGACGTCGTGGCTGCGTGAGGGCTCGTCGGTTCCCCAGCAGCAGATCATCCGCGACTTCGGCAGGTCCCGCTCGAAGGCGCACAAGGACATCCGCGAAGGTCTGCCGCAGCAGCGCAGGGCCGGGTTGCCGAGGTACAAGAAGAAGCGTGAGACCGACCCGAGCCTGAACTACACCAGGCGCGGCTTCCGGCTCAGGGACGGCCGTCTGCACCTCGCCGGGCACATCGTCCTGACGGTCGGGTGGTCGCGGGAGCTTCCCGCCCGACCGTCCTCGGTGCGCATATACCGCGACAGCCTCGGGCACGGGGACGCCTCGTTCGTCGTGCCCGCCGAAGTCCAGTCACTGCCCGCGACCGGCCAGGTGATCGGGATCGACTGGGGTGTGAGGGAGACCGCGACCACCACCAGCGACACCCACGACCTCCCGCATGCCCAACATGGCCCGCCAAGGGGCAAGCGGCCTCGAGGGGCTACCGCGAGGCGAAGAAGCTGCGGGCCGACGCGATTGCGGTCGAAGACTTCCGTCCGAAGTTCCTGGCGAAGTCGACCATGGCGAGGAAGGCGGCCGGTGCCGCCATCGGCGCCACCAAGAGGGCCCTGCTGGAGATGGCCCGCAAGCACGGCAGGTTCGTGCCGGCCCGGGCTGGTCTCAACCCGGATGGTGCTGATGGCGCAAGACCTTGCGGGACGCCGTTCCGCCAGGCAACCTGAGCCAGGAATCCCCCTCGTCCACGAGGGGGAGGATTCAAGAAATGAGCACCCCTCCGCAACCCGGAGTGCGATCCGTCCCTCTTCTTCAGACGGACGGGAGGCTCTTCGGGGGAGATGAAAGTGATACGAATACCCAGGTTCTGGGCCGCGGCGGGTGGCGGGCTGCTCGGAGGCTTCCTGGCGATGGAGTTCGCCGCGCGCCACTACGGCGTGCCGGGGCCGCTCACCGTCCTGGTACGGGAGCTGGTGCTCCCGCCCAAGTCGGGCCCGCTGCTGTACGCCGGTCTGTGCCTGACGATGGTGGTGCTCACCTGGCGGCAGCGCCTCGTCGCACTCGCGGCCGCGGTCGGCCTCGACGCCGCCTTCTTCGTGGTCCGGACGGCGTGCGGCATCCACGTGACCCACGGCCATCCCTTCGGCAACGGCGCGCTCTGGGTGACCCTGGGCTGCGGGGTCCTCGCCCTCACCCGCCGCACCGGCCCGGAACGCGTCCTGCTGCTGAAGGGCGTCGGGCTCGGCCTGGTGCTGGTGGCGGGCCGCAAGATGGGCGACGTCTGGCTGCTCATCACCGCGAAGAGCCGGCCGGACGTGCTCGACCCGTATCTGGCCAACGCCGACCACGCCCTGGGCAACCCGTCGTGGCTGATGGGCCGGCTGGTCACCGCCACCGGAGCGTTCGGCTTCAACTTCCTCGACACCATCTACGGGCAGCTCGCGGTGGCCGCGGTGGTCGTCGCGCTGTACCAGCTGCGCAACGTGGCGGCGGAGCGCCGCTTCCCGCGCCACCACCTGGTGCGCACCTTCCTGCTGATCGGCCTCCTCGGCCCGGCCATCTACATGATCTTCCCGGTGGTCGGCCCGGTCTTCGCCTACGGCACCGGTACCGACCACTGGGCGTCCATCGCCCTGTGGTCGCCGCAGATACCGAGCGACGGGCGCTGGGCGGTGGCCGACCTGTGGCCGCAGACCCCGCCCCCGGTGTCCGCCCCGCACTCCATACCCTTCGACACGGTCACCCCCCGTAACTGCATGCCCAGCCTGCACACGGCGTGGGCCACCGCGATCTTCATCCACTCCCGCAAGGGCCCCCGCCTGCTGCGCCACGCCGGCACCTTCTGGCTGATCGCCACGCTCTGCGCCACGCTCGGATTCGGTTACCACTACGGCGTCGACCTCATCGCCGGAGTGGTGTTCACCCTCACCATCGAGCTGGCCGTGCGCACCTACGACCGCGGCGGGGACCGGGCCGGTCTGCGGCTGACCGTGTACGGCACGGCGGTCTTCGTGGCGCTCCTGGTGTCGTACCGTCTGCTGCCGGTGGAGATGGCCGAGTACCCCTGGCTGGCCGGCCCGCTGCTCCTGCTGGCGATGGGTTCGGTGATCTACGGCTATGTCCGGACCGTGGCCCGGTGGGAACCGGCGCCGGTGCCGGAGCGGCGGCCTGAGCTGCAGCCCGAGCTGCTGTGACCGCCCGCGCCGTACGTCCGGCTCAGCCGCCCACCCGCTCGATCCACTCGCTGGCGCCCAGCGGGTAGTCGTACCCCGGGCGGCCCACGTCGGCGCTGGTGCGGAACGGGCTGCCGTCGTTGTCGATGTGCACGGTCCCGCTGCGGTCGCCGCTGGACCAGTCCAGGGTGAGGTCCCAGCGGACGTCGTGCGCCGTGGTGTGGGCGGTGACGTAGAAGACCTCCGGGTCGGACTCGCTGACCTTGTACGGGAAGTCGCGCTGGCCGTTCTTGACGGTGACCGCGGGGCTGCCGTCGTCGAGGGCGATGTCGAACGACTTGGTGCCGACCCCGCCGCCGCAGCCGACGCCCATCGAGTAGTCGTTCCAGGCGAGCGGCGCGCCCTTGGTGAGGACGCGCACATGCAGCGCGTTCAGTACGACGGTCTCCGCGCCGGTGCCCTGCACGGTCAGGGCGATCTCCTGTTCGCCCGAGGAGACCGCCCCGTACGCGGCGGCCCAGCGCTGGGCGTCCTGCTCGACGGCCGGCGGGCCGACCTGTGCGGGCTCGCTGTCGACGAGGAAGTGCTGGCTGCACGGACTGTCGTAGACATAGGGGCGGGTGGCGACGGCGATCGGGACGCCGGTGGCGACGGGCCGGTCCGTGCCCTGCGCGCCGGCGCCCTGGGAGCGGGGAGTGCCGGTGGGGGAGACCGAGGGCGACGCGGACGGCCTGTGTCCGCTCCCGCCGGCCGACGGGGTGAGGGAGGGCGGCTGCTCCTCGGGGCCGATGTCCAGGGTGCCGGTGGCCGTCGGCGCCGTGGTGTCCCCGGCGCGGATGTCGGTCGGACGCAGGGCGTACGCGACGGCCCCGAGCGCGGCGACCACCGCGACGGAGGAGACGACCAGCGCGGTACGGCGACGGCGGAGCCACGGGGGACGCGGCGGTGGGACCTCGTGCGGCGCCCCGACGACGACAGGCTCACCGCTTTCGCCCTCGTCGCCCTCGTCGCCCTCGTCGGCCTTGTCGTCCGGACCGGCCGGAGCGTCGTCCTGGATCGGCGCCTTCGCCACAGCGGTCTGGTCGGCCTTCCGCCCCCGTGCCGCGTCCGCGAGGATCCAGTGCCGGTGCAGCTCCACCAGCTCCTCCGGGGTGGCCTTGCAGACCCGCGCGAGACGCTCCGCCGGGGCGTAGTCGACCGGCACCGCCGTGCCGTTGCAGTAGCGGTGCAGCGTCGACGTACTCATGTGCAGGCGCTTGGCGAGCACTCCGTAGCTGAGCCCCGAGCGGTCCTTGAGCTCCCGCAGCAGCCGTGCGAACGCCTCCGATTCCGCGGACTCCGTGGCCTGTGACACCTGTTCCCCTCAACCCCGGCATCCCGGAAACGCGTTCCAGGGACCTTGTGTTCCCCCTGGTCAGAGCCTGTTTCGGCGTTCCAGTGTCCCCAACTGCCAGCTGTGTATGGCGGTTGGGACGGATCACCTCGCAAGCTTCGGTCATCCAATCACCACCGCCACCCGAACACCGAAGGGGCACCGCAGCATGTCCGCTCTCCGTACTTCCCGCACCCGTCTCGCCGCCGCGGCGGCGACCACGGTCCTCGCCGCGCTCTCCCTGACCGCGTGCAGCAACGGCACAGGCACCCAGGACGAGGGCGCCGCGGCGACCAAGAGCCCCTCCGCCACCGCCACTTCCTCGCCCACGGCCGCCGAGTCCCCGGGTTCCCCGGACTCCACGGGCGCCACGGGTTCCTCCGGCGCCGACTCCGGTTCCGCCGGGGGTTCCACGTCCGCAACCCGCACCCCCGCGTCGAAGGAGCCCGCCGCCTCCACCACTCCGGTCACCTGCGAGGGCTCCAACACCAGGACGGTCGCGGCCCCGCTGACCCGTCCGGTGAACCACATGCTGCTCACGGTGACCAACACCGGCAACAGGACCTGCTTCCTCTACACCTACCCGAGCGTGCAGTTCACCGACGCCCAGTCCGAGCCGCCGGTCATCGAGGACTCCCAGCCGCAGGCGGTCGTCACCCTCGAACCCGGTGAGTCCGGCTACGCTTCCGTGAGCCTGTCCGCCACCGACGGCAGCGGTGCGCACGGCTACACCGCGAAGACCCTGGACGTCTACTTCCACGGCCGCTCCGGCAACGAGAGCGTCGGCAAGGGGGCGAGCCCGGCCCTGCCCGCGAAGGGTGTCTACGTCGACGACTCCCTCAAGGTCACCTACTGGCAGCAGTCGATGGACGACGCCGTCAGCTGGTGAGGTTCTGGATTCGGTGAGCAACAGGATCCGGCAGCCGTGCGGGCGGGCCCTCAGCCATGATCAGCGCACCGGGAAGCCGAACGAGTAGCCCTGCTCCTTGAGCCTGGGGAGGATCAGGCGCAGGGCCTCGACGGTCTGGGAGCGGTCGCCGCCCGCGTCGTGGAAGAGAAGCGTCGGGCCGTTCGGCAGCTCCCGCTCGACGGTGGCGACGATGGCGTCCGTGCCCGGCTGTTCGAAGTCCTTGGTGTCGACGTTCCAGCCCAGCGGGCGCATGCCGTGGGAGGCGGCGAGCTTGCGGCTGTACGGGGTGAAGGCCCCGCCCGGTGCCCGGTAGTACATCGGCCGTACGCCCCCGGACGCCTCGATGATCATGCGCTCGGCGTCGAGGATCTGCTGTGACTGGTAGGCCTCGGACTTCTTGTCCATGGTGGTGTCGTGCGAGACCGAGTGGTCGCACAGCCGGTGCCCGGCCGCGACCACCTGCTTCACCAGGTCCGGGTGGGCCTGCGCCTGCGTGCCCACCATGCAGAACGTGGCCTTCACCCCGTACTCCCGCAGCACGGCGAGGACTTGGGGGGTCCACTCGGGGTCGGGGCCGTCGTCGATGGTGAGGTTGACGCCGTGCGCCCCCGCGTCCGAGGCGTGCGCGATGGTCACGTCGACCGGCTTGACGGCACTGCCCGCCGTCGCCTTCGCCTTCGGCGCCGAACCGCCCTCGACACCGGCCTGCGCGGTCCACATCGAGGCTCCGGCGGCGAGCAGGGTCACCCCGAGTGCCGCGCCGAACACCTTGCCGTACCAGCCCCGTCCGCCGCCGTGCCCTGTCATGCCCGTCCCGCTTTCCCGCAGTTCCTCGCCGATGCGCCGGTCACCCTGTGACCACCTGGCAGGACGAGGAACGGCCGCTCCGGGATGCGTCCGTTACCGATCAAGGACAATCCCGGGGTGGTTCCCGGACACGCCGACGGATGGGCTATCCGCCCGATTTCTGATCATTCGCGCCATAACGTGATGAATATGACGAGAATTCATATGGCTTACCTGGCGTGTGTCGCGGCGCTCATCGGGGCGGGGCTCGGGGCCGCCCCGTCCGCCGGTGCCGTCGGCCACGCGACCCACCTGGTCTTCCCGGGGGAGTCGATCCAGAAGGCGGTGGACGCCGCCGCGGCCGGGGACACCGTCCTGGTGACCTCCGGCACCTACCGCGAGAGCGTCAAGGTGACCACGCCCGGGATCACCCTGCGCGGGATGGGCCGCAGCACCGTCATCGAGCCGGCCACGACGACGACGGCGGCCACGACGGAGAAGGCGGCCAACACCTGTGCCGCGGGCGGCAACGGCATCTGTGTGATCGGGACGAAGGACAAGAACGTCGAGGGAGTCACCGTCGCCTCCCTCACCGTGACCGGCTTCGCCAAGACCGGCGTGTTCGCGACGGCGACCGACGGGCTGACCGTGCGGAACGTGACCGCGGTGAAGAACGGGGTCTGGGGGATCGCCCAGGAGCACTCGGTCCGCGGGGTGTTCCGCAAGAACACCGCCCGCGACAACGGCGACGCCGGACTGTTCCTCGCCAACAGCATCAATACCGAGGCGGGCGCCACGGACACCGAGGGAACCGTGGTCGAACGCAACCGCCTGGAGGGCAACCGGATCGGCGTCACCGTCCGGCGCCTCAGGAACCTCACCGTCGCGAACAACCACGTCACCGGCAACTGCGCGGGCGTCTTCGTCGTGGGCGACGAGAACAAGCCGAAGGCCGGGGCCGTGACCGTGCGCGACAACCACATCGCCGGGAACAACAAGTCCTGCCCCAAGACCGCGCGCCTGGAGGCCCTGCAGGGCTCCGGCATCGTGCTGACCGGCGCCGAGGACAGCCTGGTGACCGGAAACCGGGTCATGGACAACGCCGGCACCTCCTCGATGTCGGGCGGCATCGTCCTGTTCAAGAGCTTCGTGGGCACCACCAGCGAGCGGAACCGCATCACCGGCAACACGCTGCAGGGCAACTCCCCGGCCGACCTCGTCAACGCGGACACCGGCGCGGGAAACACCTTCGACGGCAACACCTGCCGGGCGTCGAAGCCCGCGGGGCTGTGCTGACCGGTCCTGGTCACCCATGAACTCGAAGCAGGAAGGCGACACATGACGACCGCACGGACCGCACAGCCCGCCCCCGCCACCGAGGCCGCGCACCCCGCCCCACCACCGGCCATGCGGCTCAGGGAGCTGGTGTTCGGGGCGGCCTGCGCGGCCGCCGTCCGCGCCGCCGCCCGGCTGGGCGTGGCCGACGCCCTGGGCGAGACCCCGCTGTCCGCGGACCACCTCGCCGCGGCGGTGAAGACCGAACCCAAGCCGCTACGACGGCTGCTGCGGGCCCTGACCTGCTACGGCATCTTCGCCGAGCGCCCCGACGGCACGTTCACGCACACCGACATGTCCCGGTTGCTGCGCGAGGACGACCCGAACAGCCTGCGCGCCATCGCGCTGTGGTGCACCGAGCCGTGGACCTGGGACGCCTGGCCGAAACTGGACGAGGCGGTGCGCTCCGGCCGCAATGTCGTCCAGGAGCTGTACGGCAAGGAGTTCTTCCAGTACCTCAACGAGGACGCCCCCGAGTCGGCGGACGTCTTCAACCGCGCCATGACGACCTCCAGCGTGCAGTCCGCGCGGGACGTCGCGCAGTTCCTCGACCTGTCGGGCAGCACCTCGGTCGCCGACATCGGCGGTGGCCAGGGACACGTGGTGGCGAGCCTGCTGGAGAAGTACCCGTCGCTGCACGGCACCCTGCTCGACCTGCCCCGCGTGGTCGAGAACGCCGACCCACGGCTGCGGGCGGGCGGCACGCTCGCGGACCGGGTGCGCCTGGTGCCCGGCGACTGCCGCGCGGCCGTTCCCGTCCAGGCCGACGTGTACATCATCAAGAACATCCTGGAGTGGGACGACGACAGCACGACCCGCACCCTGCGCAACGTCATCGAGGCGGGCGGCCCGGGTGCACGGATCGTGGTCATCGAGAACCTCGTCGACGACACACCGTCGATGCGGTTCAGCACCGCCATGGACCTGCTGCTGCTCCTGAACGTCGGCGGGGCCAAGCACACCACCGAGAGCATGGTCGGCAGGCTGACGGCGGCGGGCCTGGTCATCGGGGACATCAGCCCGGTCAACCCCTACCTGCACGCCTTCGACTGCACGGTCCCGGCGTGACCGCGTCCGCCGGGCACGCGGGAGCCGCGTGCCCGGCGGACGCTGTACCGCCTTCGGCTCAGGAGCCGCCGTCCCGCTCCCAGAGGTAGAAGCGCTGTGCCATCGCGTCCTTCGGCGAGCGCCAGGTCGCCGGGTCGTACGCGGTGACGTACGCCGACAGCCGTTCGCTGATGTCCCGGAACTCCGGGTGTCCGGCCGCCTTCGCGATGGCCGGTCCGGGGTCCCGCTCGGACTCGATGAGGTGCAGGTACACGTCGCCGAACTGGAAGAGGCTGCGGCGGGCGACGCCCACGAGGTGCGGCAGCTCTCCCCGGTCCGACTCCTCGAACACCTTGGCGATGTCGAGGGCCGACTCCGGGGCCATCCGGGCGACGATCAGGGACTGGTGCATCGGCCTGTCCTCCCTAACCGTCAGTCGGACAGCACCGGCGCGGGCCTGCGTTCCCGGGCGGCCTGTTCGATACGGTCTCGGATGAGCGCCATCTGGACCTTGGAGTTCCGGTTGATGTTGTCCGTCATCCAGTCGTCGTCGACGGGTGCGTCCGGCTTCATCGCGAAGTCCTGCGTCCACACCATCCGCGTGCCCTCGGGCACCTCCTCGTAGCGCCACACGATGTTCATGTGGGCGAACGGCCCGGTCTCGACGCGGCGGGCCCGCACGGTGAGCGAGTCACGGTCCGGCTCCCGCTCCGAGACCCAGCTCCACACCTTGCCGTTCTCGTCCGGGTGCATGGTCAGCCGGAACGTGGTCCGCTCGCCCTCCTGGGAGAGGATCTCGGCCGAGGCGTACTCGCTGAACAGCCGGGGCCAGCCCGCCACGTCGTTGGTGATCTCCCAGACCAGGTCGAGCGGTGCGGCGATGGTGACCTCGTTCTGCGTGTGTCCGGCCATGTCAGGCTCCCGCCATCAGTGCGCTGTTGACGAGGTCGAGGAAGAGCCGGGGTGTCTTGCTCTTCTCCGCGTCCGGAGGCATCGACGCCCCGTACCGGTTCTCCAGCTCGCCCACGATGCCCAGCAGGGCCAGCGAGTCGATGCCGAACGTGTCGAAGCCCGAGTCGTACCCCTGCTGGAGCTTCTCGGGGGCGACGGCGACGCCGGCGGCCTTCTTCATCAGCTCGGACAGCTCTTCCACGGTGATGCGGTCACTCATGCGGTTCCTCTCCTTGCTTCTTACGGATGCTTGCGACGCCCCGCTACGAGGCGCCGCCGGTGCCGAGCCGCAGCACCAGCGCCGAGTTCGACCCCATGACTCCCCGGCTGAGGACCAGCGCGGTGCGCAGTTCGACGGCACGGGCCCGGGTGGTGACGAGGTCCAGGTCGTGGCAGATGTCGAAGACGCCCGGGGTGGGCGGGATCAGGCCGTGCTCCATCGCGAGCACCGCCGCGGCGACGTCCAGGACGGGCGCCGCGCTGTAGGCCCGGCCGAAGGCGGTCTTCGGAGCCGTGACCGGGACCCGGCCGGCGTGCGTGCCCAGGGCGTCCGCGATCGCCTGCGCCTCGGCCCGGTCGGCCGCCGGTACGCCGAGCGCGTCGGCGAAGACCACGTCGATCTCCTCGGGGGCGCAGCCGGCCTGGTCCAGGGCGCCGCGGATGGCCTGGGCCAGCCCCTCCCGGGACTCCTCCCAGCGGGAGGCGCCGGTGAACGTCGAGGCGTGGCCCGCCAGGGTGGCCCGCACGGGCGCGCCCCGCTCCCGGGCCGAGCCCTCCGCCTCCACGACGAGCATGGCGCCCCCCTCGGCGGGCACGAACCCGCAGGCCGTGGCGGTGTACGGGCGGTAGGCGCGGTCCGGGTCGTCCAGGGTGCTCAGCTCCGCGTAGCCGAGCTGGCAGACCATCGAGTAGGGGGCGAGGGGCGCCTCGGTCGCGCCGGCCACCATCACGTCGGTGCCCCGCCGCACGGCCTGTGCCGCGTGCGCCAGCGCGTCGAGCCCGCCGGCCTCGTCGGAGGCGACCACACCGCAGGGGCCCTTGAAGCCGCGGCGGATGGAGATCTGGCCGGTGCTCGCGGCGTAGAACCAGGCGATGGACTGGTACGGCCCGACGAAGCGGCTGCCCTTGCCCCACAGCTTCTGGAGCTCCCGCTGCCCGAACTCGCCGCCGCCCGAACCCGCCGCGGTGACCACGCCCACCGAGAAGGGCGCCTCGTCGGTCGCGGACCGGTCGAGGCCCGCGTCGTCGAGTGCCTGGTCGGCCGCGGCCATCGCGAAGTGCGTGAACCGGTCGGTCTGCACGAGGTAGCGCTCCTCGACCGCCGACGGCGGATCGAAGTCCCGCACCTCACCGGCGACCCGCAGCGGCAGGTCCCCGCAGCCCTCCCGGGTGATCCGGTCCAGGACGCGGATGCCTTCCCTGGCGGACTTCCAGAAGGTGTCGGTGCTGGTTCCGTTGGGCGCGATCACACCGATTCCGGTGACGGCCGCGCGCCGGGGGTGCGGTTCGCTCATCGTGTCTTCTCCCTCGGCAGGTTCAGGATCACCGCGGACTGGAAGCCGCCGAACCCGCTGCCCACGGAGAGCACGTTCCGCAGCCGCCGCTCACGGGCGACGCGCGGGACGTAGTCCAGGTCGCACTCGGGGTCCGGGGTCTCGTAGTTCGCGGTGGGCGGGACGACCTGGTGGACCAGGGCCAGCGCACAGGCGACGAGCTCGATCGCCCCGATCGCGCCGAGGGAGTGGCCCACCATCGACTTGATGGAGCTCATCGGCGTGTCGTAGGCGTGCGCGCCCAGGACCCGTTTGACCGCGGCCGTCTCGTGCCGGTCGTTCTGCTGGGTGCCCGACCCGTGCGCGTTGACATAGTCGATCGCAGTCGGGTCTGTCCTGGCCTGGTCGAGGGCGTCCTCGACGGCCCGGGCCATCTCCAGGCCCTCGGTGGTCAGACCGGTCATGTGGTAGGCGTTGCCGAAGGTGGAGTAACCGCCGAGTTCGCAGTACACGTGCGCGCCGCGGGCCCGGGCGTGCTCCAGCTCCTCCAGGACGAGTACGGCCCCGCCCTCGCCCATGACGAACCCGTTGCGGTCGGCGTCGAAGGGCCGGGAGGCGTGGGCCGGGTCGTCGTTGTTCGGGGAGGTCGCCTTGATCGCGTCGAAGCAGGCCATGGTGATCGGGGAGATCGGCGAGTCCGAGGCGCCGGCTATGCACACGTCGGCCCGGCCCTCCTCGATCGTGTGGAAGGCGTATCCGACCGCGTCGAGCCCCGAGGTGCAGCCGGTGGAGACGGTCTGCACCGGCCCGCGCGCCTCGAAGCGTTCGGCGACCGTCGAGGCGAGGGTGCTGGGGGAGAACGCCCGGTGGAGGTGGGGTTCGGCCTCGCGGTGGTCCACGTCCCAGCGCTGCCCGTGGTGGCTGACGAGGACGTAGTCGTGCTCCAGCCGGGTGGTCCCGCCGACCGCGGTGCCCATGGAGACCCCGACGCGCCAGGGGTTCTCCACGGCGAGGTCGAGCCCGGAGTCGCGTATCGCCTCCTCGCCGGCGACCAGCGCGAACTGGATGTACCGGTCGCAGCGGGCGGTCTGCTCCGCGTCCAGGCCGTGGGCCGCCGGGTCGAAGTCGCACTCGGCGGCGATGCGGGAGCGCAGCCCGGCCGGGTCGAAGAAGGTGATGCCCCGGGTCGCCGTACGGCCGCCCGACAGCAGGTCCCAGAAGGCCGGGACGCCGATGCCGCCCGGGGCGACGACACCGAGGCCGGTGACCGCCACGCGCCTGGTCATGAGCGGACCTGTGAGGGCTCGGCCGCGGCGACGGGAGCCGGCTCCACCGGGATCGGCACGCCGTTCGCGTCCTCGGTGTCGACGTGCCCGAGCGGCGGGCTCGGGGCCAGCGGGCCGAGGTGGAAGACCAGCCGGGCCTCCACCTTGCCCACGTTGCGGAAGCGGTGCCGCATGTGGGCGGGGATCAGGAGCCCCTGCTCGGGCTGGAGAGGATGGGACTCACCGTCCAGGTCCACCTCCAGCTGCCCGCAGACGACGTAGATGAACTCCTCGGAGTACGGGTGGTAGTGCTCGGCGATGCGGTCCCCGGGCTGCACGATGGCCACGCCCATGAAACCGCTGGTGGAGCCGACCGTGGTGGGGGTGAGCATGGCGCGCAGGTCGCCACCGCGCCGGGTGTTGGGCTCGACCTCGCTGAGATCCACGATTCCGGGATGACGAATGATCACGACGTTCCTCCGAACATGTGCTGCATCGACATGTGCCGCACCTACATGTGCCGCACCTACATGAGGGCGTGACCGACACGAGTGGCGTCCCGCCGAGTGGTGCAGGGAGTCCCGGCCGCGCCGGGCGGCCCATGTCCGGCCGCGGCCCCGCACCGGGACGGTCACGACCTGCGACGACACGAAGCCCGTCCGACTGCACCACCCGGCGGGCCGCCACCACCGACACGGCCCGGGTGACGGTGAATCAGGCGTCCGGCGAGCGACGGTCGGTGACGAGTTCCATGCGGGAGCCCGCCAGGAGACGGGAGGGTGCGCCGCCCCCCGCCGGACCGTCCGCCCCGAGGGCCGCACCGTCGAGGAGCGCCGTCAGCTCGGCCGCCTGACCGGGATCGGTGAGACCGAGCACCGGGCCGGAGTCGGTGCCGAGCCCGCCGCGCACGTCCACCAGCCGCACCACGATGTCGTCGCGCTGGAAGATCGTGCTGCGCAGCACCGGACCCTTGGGATCGTCCGCCGCCGCCTCGTCCTGCCGGGCGAGCAGCTCGGCCAGCCGCATCCCCTGACCCTCGCGGGCCGGGTAGTACAACGCGTGCCGCACCGCGTCCGGGCTCTCCTGACCGGCCGTCACATGGTGTACGGCGGGCAGCGCGGCGCGGGTGAAGAAGACCCGGGCGGACTCGGGGTCGTCGAGGTCCCGGTCCTGCTCCAGATAGGGGTTGATGGCCTCCTCGACGGCCCGTACCGAGGGCTGCCGGGCGACGTGGCGCAGTGCGGCGAGCAGGTCGCCGCGCACCTCGATGGCCCGCACCACCCGGTTGCCGTGCATGAACAGGGAGGTGCGGCACAGCCGGGTGGTGTCGTCGACGCGCGGCTCGGGGGAGGCGTAGTCGGCGAGGATCTTCGCGACGGCCTCCTCGCTGCCCGGCTTGACGGTGAAGGTGAGCGCGTGCCGGATCAGGCCGTCGCCGATACGGGGGGAGGCCTGGAGCCGGCGCTTGCCCGCCTTGGTGTCCACCGCCGGTCCGCCGGTCTCGCGCACGATGTGGAAGCGCAGCGACCTGGTGTCCCTGACACAGCTGTGCAGGGGCTCCACCATCCGGACGTGTTCTTCGCTGTTCACCCAGGTCAGGAAGGGCGGGGCGCTCTCCCACTCGCTGGTGATCAGCCACTGGGAGGGGTTCTCGATGGACTGGCACAGCTGGTCGCTGACATGCCCGGGCACGGAGGCGACCTGGTTGCACAGCTGCTCGTATGCCTCCAGGAACTGCTGCTGGGCGCCGTCGTAGACATCGACCAGCAGGACGACACGGAGCCTCGAGCCGTCGAACACGGACTGGGAGACCCGCTGCGACGCCTCTTGTGCAAGTGGTTTCGTGACACGTTCGGACGTGGTGGTCATCCTGCGCACAACTCCTTGGTGGGGGGAACGGACGTCGGTCACAGGGGAGGTGACCTCGGCGTGCCTCGATCCTGTGCCCGCCCTGTGAAGGGCGCGACTCGTGTGCACCGTGCGGGTGATCGACCGGTCGAACGGCCGGGACGGGCTCAGTAGAGGTGGGCGAACACCACCAGGTTGTCCGTGTAGTCCTTGGCCGTACGGTCGTATTCGCCGGCGCAGGTGATGAGCCGGACCTGGGCCTGGTCCGTGTCGCCGTACACCCGTCGGCTGGGGAAGTCGTCCTTCTCGAAGGTCTCCGCGCTGTCGACCACGAAGGACGCCCGGCGCCCGTCGGCCCGTTCGACGTGGAAGACGTCCCCCTTCTCCAGTTCCCCGAGGTCCGCGAAGACCGCCGCCGACGTCGCCGTGTCCACATGCCCGGCGATGATCGACGTGCCCACCTCACCGGGGGAGGCGCCCTTGGCGTACCAGCCGACGAGGTTCGTGTCGGCGGCGGGCGGTGGTTCCAGCTGTCCCGTGCGGCCGATCTCGAGCTTGGTGAAGGGGGCGTCGACCGAGATCTTCGGGATGAGCAGGCGCACGGGCGCCGATCGCGGCAGCTGCCGGCCCGTCGCGCGTGCCGTCGGCCGGTCCGCCGGGTTACCCGCCGCCGGAGCCGACGCGGAGACGGGTGCGGGTGCGGCCCGTGGGGGGAGGGAGGCGTCGCCGGGCGACGAGTCGTTGCCGCCGAACAGGCTCACGGCCAGCGCCAGGATCGCTACGGCGCCGAGCACGAGCCTGGTGTTGGATCCCCGTCCGTTCCCGGCCGGTTCACCGCCGCCGAGGTTGTCGAAGGGGCGGCTGCCGGGGTTGTCTGCGGGGGAAGAGGGACGAACTGCCAACGGAATCAACCTCACCGGGGCACGGCGGCACATCGGACGGGAGAGAGGGTTCGGGGAGAGCCGCCGGGCCGCCACGCGGCGCGCACGCGTGGCGGCCTCAGCGGCTATCGCATCCGGCATGGGTCAGGCCATGCTTCCGGCGGTCCTCTTGCGACGCGCCGCGTAGAGCCCGGTTCCGACGACCGCCAGGACGGCGAGTCCGCCCGCGGTCATGTCCGGCGAGGCCAGCGCGCCGCCGCCGGTGTGCATGCCACCCCTGGGCTTCTCGTGGCCGCCGCTCCAGCCACCGTCCTCCTGCTTGCCGCTGGAGTCCTTGCCGTGCTCGTCCTTGTTCTTGTAGGTCTCCGGGTCGTGCTTGGGGTCCTTCGTGGTGCCCCAGTCGTCCGCGTTCACCGCGGTCAGCGCGCCGCCACCGGTGTGCATGCCACCGTGCGGCTTGTCGTGGTCGCTGCCCTTGTCGTGCTCCTTGTCGTGCTCCTTGCTGTAGCCGGAGTCCGTCTGGTCCCAGTCGTCGCCGGCCGCGTAGGCGCCGGGGGCACCGAGAACGAGGACGGTCGAAGCGGCCGCGGTGGCCAGGATCATGCGAGCAGAGCGCATCTGACGTTCCTTCCGTCGGCGGCCGGGCAGCTGCTGCTTCGTCAGCTGGAGTGGCCCGCCGCGACATGATCCACCGTCAGCCAGTTGCCCTTCCCCCACCACTCAGGACGATCACATGGGTGAAACCGCCCGGGTCCCCGGCGCCCGAGGGAGCCCTCCGGCACATCTGACGAAACGTCTGACGCCACGTCCGGCACGGTGCCTGACGTGGCGTCCGATCGACGTATACGCGCAGCTCAGTCCAGGGACAGCAGCCTGGTCAGGACCTGACGCAGCATCGACTGCGCATCCGGGACCGGCCCCGGCGACCGCCAGGCCACGAACCCGTCGGGCCGCACGAGTACGGCACCCTCGGGCGTCGTCCCGTGGGCGGCCGCCCAGTCCGCGCCGCCCTCGGGAACCAGCTCGGCATGGGCTCCCTGGCCCAGGCGGTACGAGGTCAGCGGGACGGACATCTCCTCGGCCAGGCCTACGGCGGCCCCGTGCCAGCCGCCCGGGCCACCGGCGTCGGCGCCGCTGAGCAGGACGAACGACCGCTCGTAGAGGTCCAGCGTGGAGATCCGTTCACCTCGGTGCCGGACCGCCAGATGGGGTGCTCTGCTGCCGGGTGCACCGGACAGGTCGAGGCGTTCGGGGACGACCGGGGCCGCCGGGTCGGTGCCGACGACGGCGCCCTGCGGATAGCGGTAGCCGAGGGCCACGTTGAGGATGCCGCGCTGCGGGCCACTGCCACCTGCACCGCCGCCGCCCGCGCCGGGCGGCGGGGCGAAACCGGGGTGGCTGTGCTCCACCGACCGTGCGGCGGCCCGGGCGCTGGTCGCCTCCGCCACCGGGCGGCGCTCGGCGTCGTAGGTGTCGAGGAGCCCCTCGCCGGCCCAGCCGCCGAGCACCGCGGCCAGCTTCCAGGCGAGGTTGTGCGCGTCCTGGATACCGGTGTTGGAGCCGAACGCCCCGGTGGGGGACATCTCGTGGGCCGAGTCACCGGCCAGCAGGACACGGCCCGACCGGTAGCTCCGGGCGACCCGCTGGGCGGCGTGCCAGGGAGCCCGGCCGGTGATCTGTACGTCGAGGTCGGCGACCCCGACCGCGCGGCGGATGTGCTCGACGCACCGCTCGTCGGTGAACTCCTCCAGGGTTTCCCCGAGTTCGGGGTGCCAGGGGGCGTGGAAGACCCACTTCTCCCGGTTGTCCACGGGCAGCAGGGCGCCGTCGGCCTCCGGGTCGGTCAGATAGCAGACGATGAAGCGGCGCTCGCCCACGACCTCGGCGAGACCGCGGGAGCGGAAGGTGATGCTGACGTTGCTGAACAGGTCACCCGGACCGCTCTGGCCGATGCCGAGCTGCTCGCGGACGGGGCTGCGGGGGCCGTCGGCGGCGACGAGGTAGTCCGCCCGGATCGTGGTGTGCTCGCCGGTCTCCCGGCTCTTGACGATGGCGGTGACGCCGTCGGGTGCGCTCTCGAACGACAGCAGTTCGGTGCCGTAGCGCAGGTCGCCGCCGAGCCGCTCGGCGTGCTCCAGCAGCACCGGCTCCAGGTCGTTCTGGCTGCACAGACACCAGGAGCTGGGGCTGAAGCGGGCCAGGCCGCCGCCCGCGTCGATCTCCTTGAACAGCCACTCGCCCGCGTCACCGACGAGGGTGGGCGTCTGCAGGATCCCGTGGTTGTCGGCCAGTGTGGCGGCGGCCTCCCGGATCCCCCGCTCCACGCCGGCCGTCCGGAACAGCTCCATGGTGCGGACGTTGTTGCCCCGGCCGCGGGGGTGGATGGAGGTGCCCGCGTGGCGCTCCACCAGGGTGTGGCGTACGCCCAACCGGCCCAGGAACAGTGAGGTCGACAGGCCGACGAGGGAACCGCCGACGATGAGGACCGGGACCTGATGGGTCGTGAGGTCGGGGTGGTCGGCTCTCTGTTGCATCGCTTGCCTCCAGCGCGTCGGTCCGCCGATCCGGCCGGGTCCGGCCGCGAGCTACATGCATGCCCCACGCCACGTACGCAACCGCAAGCTTCACCCGCTTAACCCGTCTGGTTCGCCGAGTCGGCGGGTACGGGTAGTCTAGGTAGACCGACCTACCTACTTAAGGAAGTGAATGAGCGACACCCCCGCGAGTGCGGCTGCGACAGGGCGGCGGCGTCCCGCCCGGGAGCGGTTGCTGGCCGCCGCAGCCCGCCGGTTCTACGCCGACGGCGTGGCCGCCACCGGCATCGACACAATCACCGCCGACGCGGGCGTGGCGAAGATGAGCCTGTACAACAACTTCTCCTCCAAGGCCGATCTGGTCCGCGCCTACCTGGACGCCCGGCACGAGGAGTGGCTCGGGCTGTACCGGGCGCGGCTGGAGCGGACCCAGGGCCCGCGCGACGGTGTGCTGGCGGTCTTCGACGCCTACGCCGATCACGCCGCCTTCGCCTACGAGCACGGGTTCCGGGGTTGCGGACTGCTCAACGCCGCCGCGGAGCTCCCGGCCGGGGACGAGGGCCGGGACGTGGTCCGTGCCCACAAGGAGGAGGTGGAGCGGCTGATCGCGGGGCACCTGGAGCGACTGCTGCCCACCCGGCCCGACGAAGCCCGGGCCACAGCCGAGCACCTCGCCTTCCTGCTGGAGGGCGCGATGGCCCGCGCGGGCCTCGAAGGCGACGGCGAACGACTCCAGCACGCCCGGTCGCTCGCGGCGGCCCTGCTGGACCGGCTGTGAAGGGCGCGGGACCGGGCCGGTTCGCCGGGACGGGGGCGCTGTGCGTGCTGGCGGCCGCCGTGCTGTGGGGGACGACGGGTACGGCCGCCACCTTCGCCCCGGGCGTGGGCCCGCTCGCGGTCGGCGCCGTCGCGATGGGCCTCGGCGGACTCCTCCAGGCCCTCGCCGCCACCCGGCAGATCATCCGCAACACCGGCCGCCTGCGCGAACAACGCGGCACAGTGCTCCTCGGCGCGGTCTCGGTGGCGGTCTACCCCCTCGCCTTCTACACCTCGATGCACCTGGCCGGGGTCGCCACCGGCA
This sequence comes from Streptomyces sp. NPDC048420, assembly GCF_040651535.1. Classification (NCBI taxonomy): domain Bacteria; kingdom Bacillati; phylum Actinomycetota; class Actinomycetes; order Kitasatosporales; family Streptomycetaceae; genus Streptomyces; species Streptomyces sp. NPDC048420. Next base: position 25,930 of record NZ_JBEZKG010000002.1, on the reverse strand, counting down.
CCGTGGTCTCGATCGGCACCGCGCCGCTGGCCTCGACGGTCATCGAACGTGTCCTGGACGGCCGTAGGCTCACCCGCCGCTGGCTGCTCGCCGCCACCCTCGGCCTGCTCGGCACCGCCCTGCTGTGCGTGGCCCAAGCCGCCCACGGCACCGGTGACACGGGCCAGGCATCCACGGCCGGCACACTGCTCGGCGTCGCCCTTGGCCTGGTGGCCGCCGCGACCTACGCCCTCTACTCCTGGGCCGCACACCGGCTCATCACCCGCCGCATCCCCTCTCGCGCGGCGATGGGCGCGGTCTTCGGCCTGGGCGGCCTGCTCCTCGTCCCCGTCCTGCTGGCGACCGGGGCCCCGCTCGTCGCCTCCTGGTCCAACGCGGCGGTCGGCGCCTACATGGCGCTGGTCCCGATGTTCGCCGGCTACGTACTGTTCGGCTGGGGGCTCGCTCATGTGCCCGCCAGCACCGCCACCACGCTGTCCCTGCTCGAACCCGCCGTGGCGGCCGTCCTCGCCGTCGTGATCGTCGGCGAACGCCTGCCCGCGGTCGGCTGGACCGGCCTGGCGCTGATCATCGCCTGCCTGGTCGTCCTCACGGCGCCGACGCCCATACGCCGCCGGCGCCGGGCTCGGTCCGAGGGGTGTAGCGGGCTGCACCAGGGGTTCGGGTGAAGGCTCCCTCGTGACGTGAGCCGCCGGACGGGATCGTGGACGACGGATCGAAGAGATCCGGAAAAGCCCACCCCGCGCTCCCCGCGTCCGTCCCGGAAGGCCACCCCCGTGAAGCCCGTGAAGCCCGTGAAGTCCTTGAAGACCGCCACCTCTCCCTTCGCCGACCTCTTCCTGTGGAGCACGTTCGCCGTGGGCCTCGCCATGAGCGCGGGCGGCGCGGAAGCCCTTCTCGACGGCACCGCCAAGACCGCCGCCACGATCGCCGGTGGTGTGGTGGCCCTGATCGCCGGTTCACGGATCGCGAAGAAGCCGAAGATCAAGGCGTTCCTGGGCCGCCCGGGCACCCTGTGGTTCCTGTTCCTCTTCAACGGCGGCACCGCCGCGGCCCTGTACTTCACCATGGACGGCGCAAAGGGCATCATCGGCGCGGCCTGCATGGGCCTGGTCTCCCTGGGCGCGGCAGGCGGCCTGCTCACGAGCCACCGCCATCGTGCGGCGCGGGCGACAGAGTCGGCGTAGGTGCGGGAGGTCTCGGTCGTCGGCCGAGGGTCTGCGGTCCGGCCGCTGCCGTCAGGTGCAGGTGAGGAGGCGAGGCCGCCGCGGGTGGTCTCGTCGCGAGCCGCCGCCACCGGGCAGACGACGGTGGCGGTGTGGCCGCGGGAAGGCTCGCGGGTACGGCGTCTCCGAGCCGGGCCGGGGCACCGGCGTCCCGGACCCTCGCCGAGCACCTCGCGCGCAGCCGGGCCGTCCGTCCTGGCAGCCGCGGCCCCGCGACCGCGACACTCGCGCGGGCGTACGGCCCGCGCGTCCGGGTCACCCCCGATGCGCACCCGAACGGTCGGACGCCGCCTTCGCGGCACGGCGGTACTCGGCGTTGATGCGCTGCGCCTCCTCGAGCTGGTCCTCGAGGATGACGATGCGGCAGGCGGCCTCGATCGGCGTTCCCCGGTCGACGAGCTCGCGGGCGCGGGCGGCGATCCGCAGCTGGTAGCGGGAGTACCGGCGATGCCCGCCCTCCGAGCGCAGCGGCGTGATCAGACGAGCCTCCCCGAGAGCACGCAGGAACGCCGGGGTGGTGCCCAGCATCTCGGCGGCCCGGCCCATGGTGTACGCGGGGTAGTCGTCGTCGTCCAGACGATCGCTGAGCGGGTTATCTGCTGCCATGTCACCTCGTAGTGCAACGCGTCGAGGGGCCCCGATGCCGTACGGCACCAGGGCCCCGAAGGGAATTCAACACCATCTGCCGGCCGTCATGCTGCGCCGACCTTCTCTGGCTGCGTGACCGGGGACCACCATCCAATCCTGGGCCTTGCGGTACTGGCCTGGAACTTCAGGTACTGCTACCCGGCAGTTCATGTCTGCCGGGTCTCCCTTGACTGTGTTGATGAGAAAAACAGTAACCGGTCCAGGATCCAATGTCTACTGCGACAAGAGCAGATTTTGGTGTTCGAGGGCCACAGCCAAGCTGGTGCCGACGACCGTGGGCCAACAGAGAGGGCCCCGCCGACGTACGTCGGCGGGGCCCTCTTCGGTTCTGTGACGGGTCAGGCAGCGGTGCCGGACCCCGAGCCGGTCCGCCGCGGCCCCCTGCGCCGCGACGCCTCGCCGACGGGCCGGCCCTGCCCGGACTGTCCGCTCTGGCCCTGTCCCCGGCGTCCCCGACGGCCGCGGGACGGCGAGGAGGACGCCGCGCGGGGCCGCTCGGGCTCGGGCGCGGTGATGACGACCGGGACCCCGGAAGGCGCCTGGGCACCCGTGATGCGGCTCAGCTCGGCCTCCCCCGAGCGCACCTGGGCGATCTGGGGAGTGATGCCGGCCGAGGTCATCAGCCGGCTCACCTCACGACGCTGGCCGGGGGTCACCAGGGTGACGACACTGCCGGACTCGCCGGCCCGGGCCGTACGACCGCCGCGGTGCAGGTAGTCCTTGTGGTCGCTGGGCGGGTCCACGTTGACGACCAGGTCGAGGTCGTCGACGTGGATACCGCGGGCCGCGACGTTGGTCGCCACCAGGACCGTGACATGCCCGGTCTTGAACTGGGCCAGGGTCCGCGTGCGCTGCGGCTGGGACTTGCCGCCGTGCAGGGCCGCGGCCCGGACACCGCTGCTCAGCAGGTGCTTGGTCAGCCGGTCCACCGCGTGCTTGGTGTCGAGGAACATGATCACCCGGCCGTCCCGTGCCGCGATCTCGGTGGTCGTCCGGTGCTTGTCCGCCTCGTGCACATGGAGGACGTGGTGCTCCATCGTGGTGACCGCGCCGGCGGAGGGGTCGACCGAGTGGACGACGGGGTCGTGCAGGTAGTTGCGCACCAGCCGGTCGACGTTGCGGTCCAGGGTGGCCGAGAAGAGCATCCGCTGCCCGTCGGGGCGCACCTGGTCCAGGAGTGCGGTGACCTGGGGCATGAAGCCCATGTCGGCCATCTGGTCGGCCTCGTCGAGGACCGTGATGCCGACCTCGTCGAGCCGGCAGTCGCCCCGCTCGATGAGGTCCTTGAGCCGCCCGGGGGTCGCGACGACCACCTCGGCGCCGGCGCGCAGCGCACTGGCCTGTCGGCCGATGGACATCCCGCCGACGACGGTGGCCAGCCTCAGGCTCAGCGAGCGGGCGTACGGCGTGAGCGCGTCGGTGACCTGCTGGGCGAGCTCGCGGGTGGGGACCAGAACGAGGACGAACGGCTGCCGCGGCTCGGCCCGGCGTCCCGCCGTACGCGCGAGTGCGGCGAGTCCGAAGGCGAGGGTCTTGCCGGAACCGGTGCGGCCCCGGCCGAGCACGTCACGACCGGCCAGGGAGTTCGGCAGGGTCGCCGCCTGGATCGGGAACGGCACGGTCACGCCTTCGCGGCCGAGCGTGGCCAGCAGCTGCTTGGGCATGGCGAGATCGGCGAAGGCCTCGACGGGGGGCAGCGCGGGCGTGATCGTCTTCGGCGGCGCGAACTCGCCCTGTACGGCCGGTCGCTTTCCGGGCGCCTTCGCACGGCGCGGAGCGCCGACGCGGTTGGAGGCGGTGCCTCCGCCGCGGCGGTCATGGGTGCGGGTGGTACGCCTGCTGTTGTTCATACGGAGATCTCCTTGATACGGCGCGCAGCAAGGGATTCCCGCAGCAGACGAGCGGCGCAGAGAATCGCGAGAACGAGCCAGATCGATGGGGGCCGCGCCTGAAACGCGGCGAGCCGGGTCCCGCACCCCGAGGTGCGGGACCCAGCTGCGAAGTTTGCGCGGGTGCGCTGCGCCGGTGTCAGGCGGAAACGATGTTCTCGGCCGTCGGGCCCTTCTGGCCCTGCGCGATGTCGAAGGACACCTTCTGGCCTTCCAGCAGCTCACGGAAGCCCTGGGCGGCGATGTTCGAGTAGTGGGCGAAGACGTCGGGGCCGCCGCCGTCCTGCTCGATGAAGCCGAAGCCCTTTTCCGAGTTGAACCACTTCACGGTACCGGTAGCCATGTCATTTCTCCTTCGGAGACGGTTTCAGGAATTCACCCTGCGTGAATTCCGTGTCGCCGTGCTGATTAACCCGTCGGAAATGAACCTTCTGGCAACCACACCTGCAACTGGCGTCGACACTAGCACGGTGCGACGGGCCGCGTGCGGCCGGTAATTCCGATCCGCCCGGCGGTCGGGGAATACTTGCCGTGCCCCGTGTCTATTTCTCATTTCACGGGTACAGATATTGCCCACCGTGGCCGCGGCCCGGCGGCCGCGCCCCTCCGTCCGCAGCCCTGTGACCTCCTCCGACGGGTGATGTGGCACCACGACCCGCGGAGCGGACGACCCGACGGCGAACGCACCGAAACCCCGTTCCCGCGACGAAGGTCACATCCGTCAGGGAGCACGCATGCGCCTTCTACGGGCCGCTGTCTCGGGCCGTGGCCTTGCCTTCCCGGTTGGCCCGGACGATGCCGGGTCTGTCGTGGCCGGCCCCACATCGGTCACCGCTTCGAGAGAGCCGTATCCGGATTGCCGTAGTACGCGTCGGGGCCGTGTTTGCGGGTGTAGTGGCGCTCCAGGAGGTGGGCGGGGGGTGGTGAGGTCGGGGACAGGGACAGGGTGTGGAGGGCGATGTCGGCGACGGCTTCGCAGATGATCGCGTGTTCCAGGGACTTGCGGGCGGTGGTGCCCCAGGTGAAGGGACCGTGGTTCGCGACGAGGGCGGCGGGGACTTCGGCTGCCTTCTGGTCGTCCTCCTCCAGTAGGTCCACGATGACGCGGCCGGTGTTGTACTCGTAGTCCTTCGCGCACTGCGCCGGGGTGAGGTCCCGGGTGACGGGGATGGGGCCGTTGAAGGTGTCGGCGTGGGTGGTGCCCAGGACGGGGATGTCGCGGCGGGCCTGGGCGAAGGCGACGGCGTGGGTGGAGTGGGTGTGGGTCACGCCGCCGACGGACGGGAACGCCAGGTACAGGCAGCGGTGGGTCTCGGTGTCGGTGGAGGGGCGCAGGTCACCGGCGACCACCGCCCCGTCGGACAGGCGGACCGTCACCAGGTCGTCGATCGTCAGGTCCTCGTAGGGCACCCCCGAGGGCTTGATGACGAACACGCCCGCCTCGCGGTCGATTCCGCTCACGTTGCCCCAGGTCAGGGTCGCGAGGCCGACCTGGGGTATGGCGAGGTTCGCCTCCAGTACCTCCCGGCGCAGGCCCTCCCGAACAGTGGTGGTCATCGGTCGTTCTCCTTGAGTGCGGGGATGGCCGTCACAGGGCCTGGGCGAGGCGGTGGTAGGCGGCGTTCCAGCGGATCTCCTTGCCGAACTGCTCGGTGCGGGTGTTCTCGTCGATGGTCAGGAGTTCGACGCCGGTCATGGCCGCGTAGTCCGTCAGGGTCTCCAGGTCGACCGCGGAGGTCAGGACGGTGTGGTGCGGGGCGCCTGCCAGCAGCCAGCTCTCCGCCGACTCCGCGAGTGAGGGGCGCGGCTTCCACACCGCGCGGGCCACCGGCAGCCTGCGCAGGGGCTCGCTGGGGGCGACGACGTCGACGGCGTTGGCGGTCAGGCGGAAGCGGTCGCCCAGGTCGGAGAGGCCGACCACGACGGCGGGGCCTTCGGCCGCGTTGAAGACCAGGCGGACGGGGTCCTCGCGGCCGCCGATGGACAGCGGGTGGATCTCGCAGCTGGGCCGGGCGGCCGCGATCGAGGGGCAGACCTCCAGCATGTGCGCGCCGAGGACGCGGGGTGTGCCGGGGCCCAGGTGGTAGGTGTAGTCCTCCATGAAGCTGGTGCCGCCGGGCTGTCCCTGGCCCATCACCTTCAGCACCCGCAGCAGGGCGGAGGTCTTCCAGTCGCCCTCGCCGCCGAAGCCGTACCCGTCGGCCATCAGCCGCTGGACCGCGAGGCCGGGGAGCTGGCGCAGCCCGCCGAGGTCCTCGAAGTTGGTGGTGAACGCGGTGAAGTTGCCCTCGGTGAGGAAGGTGCGCAGGCCCAGTTCCTGGCGGGCGGCGTACAGGAGGGAGTCGTGGCGGATGCCGCCGGGGCGCAGGGCCGGGACCACGTCGTACAACTCGACGTACTCGGCGGCCAGTTCGGCCGCCGCCTTGTCCTCGACCGCGTCGACCACGGCGACCAGGTCGTTGACACCGTAGGTGTTCACCGAGAACCCGAACCGCAACTGCGCCTCGACCTTGTCGCCCTCGGTCACGGCCACATCGCGCATGTTGTCGCCGAAGCGGGCCAGGCGCAGGGTGCGTGCGGCATGCCGGCCCACGGCCGCCCGCGCCCAGGCGGCGACCCGCCGCACGACCCGCGGGTCAGTGGCGTGACCTGCGACGATCTTCCGGTCGACGCCGACCCGGGACTCGATGTGGCCGAACTCGCGGTCCCCGTGGGCGGCCTGGTTGAGGTTCATGAAGTCCATGTCGATGCTCGGCCAGGGCAGCGACAGGTTGTACTGGGTGTGCAGGTGCAGCAGGGGCACGTCCAGGGCGGACAGGCCCGCGATCCACATCTTCGCCGGGGAGAAGGTGTGCATCCACACGATCACGCCCACACACGTGTCGGAGGCGGACGCTTCCTGGCACAGCCTGCGGATCGCGTCGGCGTCGGTCAGGACCGGCTTCCACACGACCCTGACCGGGATCTTCCTGCCGAGGGTCTCGGCGATGCTCCGCGACTGGTCGGCGACCTGGCGCAGGACGTCGTCGCCGTACAGGCCCTGACTGCCGGTGAGAAACCAGATCTCCTGGTCGGGATAGGGGGTGGTGTTGGTGTCCATGAGGGTGGGTCCTTTCAGGAAGAGGCTTCGGCGCGCAGAGCGCGCAGACGGTGCATGACGTCGTTGGTGCCGCGGCCGAAGTAGTCGTGCAGCACCCGGTATTCGGCGTACAGGCGCTCATAGGCCGCCGCCCGCTCCGGGTCGGGCAGGTAGACCCCGCGGTGGACCTTGCCCATGGCGTGGGCGGCGGCCCGGATGTCCTCGTACGCCCCGGCGGCGACCGCCGCGTGCATCGCCGCACCCAGGGCGGGGCCCTGGGCGGAGCCGATGACGCCGAGGGGACGGCGGGTGACGTCGGCGTAGATCTGCATCAGCAGCGCGTTCTTCGTCAGCCCGCCCGCGATGATCAGCTCGTCGACCGGTACGCCGGCCGTCTCGAACGCCTCGATGATGGTGCGGGTGCCGAAGGCGGTCGCCTCCAGCAGCGCCCGGTAGACGTCCTCGGGGCGGGTCGACAGGGTCTGGCCGATGAGCAGGCCGCTGAGGTCGTGGTCGACCAGGACGGAACGGTTGCCGCTGTGCCAGTCCAGGGCCACGAGTCCGTGCTCGCCGACCTTCTGCCGGGCGGCCAGTTCCGTCAGGTACTCGTGCGCGGTCTGCCCGGCCGCCGCGGCCTTCTCGGCGTAGTCCGCGGGGAAGCCGGTGCGGACGAACCAGCCGAAGATGTCGCCGACGCCGCTCTGTCCGGCCTCATAGCCCCACAGGCCGGGCAGGATGCCGCCGTCGACGACCCCGCACATGCCGGGCACCGTGCCGAGCTGGTCGGAGCTCATCACATGGCAGGTGGAGGTGCCCATGATGGCGACCATCTGGCCGGGCTCCACGGCCGCGGCCGCCGGGGCGGTGACATGAGCGTCGACGTTGCCGACGCAGACCGTGATGCCCTCGGGCAGTCCCGTCCAGGCGGCCGCCTCGGCGGTCAACGTCCCGGCCGGGGCGCCGAGTTGGCCGATGGGCTGGTCCAGCTTGTCGGTGACGAAACCGGCGAAGTCCGGGTGCAGGGCGCCCAGATAGGCGGGTGACGGGTAGACGCCGTCCTGGTACTGGCCCTTGTAACCGGCGGTGCAGGCGTTGCGGACGTACGTCCCGCACAGCCGCCACACGATCCAGTCGGCCGCCTCCACCCACCGCTCCGTGCGGTCGTAGACCTCCGGATCCTCCTCCAGGAGCTGAAGCGCCTTGGCGAACTCCCACTCCGAGGAGATCTTCCCGCCGTACCGCGCCAGCCACGGCTCCTTCATCTCGGCGGCCAGCGCGTTGATCCGGTCGGCCTGGCCCTGGGCGGCGTGGTGGCGCCACAGCTTGACGTAGGCGTGGGGGCGGTCGCTCAGACCGGGCAGCTCGCACAGCGGGGTGCCGTCGGCGAGCGTCGGCAGCACCGTGCAGGCGGTGAAGTCGGTGCCGATGCCGATGACCTGCTCGGGCGCCACTCCGGCACGGGCGAGGGCCTCGGGTACGGCGATGCGCAGGACATCGATGTAGTCCGACGGGACCTGGAGGGCCCAGTCCGGGGGGAGACGGGTGCCGTCGGGCAGCTCGCGGTCCAGGACCGCGTGGGGGTAGACGTGCTCCGCCGACGCGAGCTCCGCGCCGTCGCGGACGCGGACGACGACGGCACGGCCGGACAGCGTTCCGTAGTCGACGCCTACGACGCAGGGTTCCTCGGGCATGGCGGGCCCACCTCTCTTGTTCGGTATTGCGATCACTGTTCGGGATCTTGGGCAGAAGATCGGGGGCCCGGCCTGAACCGGGCCCCCGGGTGGGTCAGTTGACCCGGACGACCTGCCACAGTTCGTCATCGGCGCCGTTGTCCGCCGACTGGACGATCAGCGCGCCGTTGGCGGTGGAGGCCGAGGCGACGTCCGCCACCAGGCCGCTGCCGGAGTTGACGAGCTTGTAGTAGCCGCCGCCCGCGTCCGTGAGCGTCCACTTCTGGGAGCTCGCGGTGGAGGAGGCGTTCTGTACGACGGCCGCGCCGGCCGAGGTCGAGCCGTTGCTGTCGAGGAACAGACCGCTGTTGACGTTCTTCACGGTCCACGCCCCGCCGCTCTGCGACTGGAAGGTCCACAGCTGGCAGTTGTTGGCGGTGTTCACCCACTGGCCCGCCTGCTTGCCCGTCGCGGTGGAGGCGCCGGGGATCTCCAGGAACTTGCCGCTGTTCTTGTTGACCAGGCGGTACTGGCCGGTGGACAGAGTGGGCAGGGCGGTCTGGGTGAGGTCCCAGCGCTGGCAGGCGCAGCCGGTGTCGGACCACTGTCCGGCGGCGGTGCCGACGGTGGTGGAGGCGCTGGGGATCTCCAGGTACTTGCCGCTGATCCGGTTGGTGGCGGTGAAGCCGCCCGCCGGGTTCGGGGCGATCGCCCACTCGTGGTCCAGGGTGCCGTTGTCGTCCCACTGGACGACCTTGGCGCCGTTCGCGGTGGACTGGTTGGTGACGCCGAGGACCTTGTTGCTGGCCACGTTGAAGATCTTGAAGTAGCCGGAGGTCTGCTGGACGAACTTCCACTGCTGGTCGGTGGCGTTGTCGGCGTTCTGCTGGGTGGCGCCCACACCGTTGGTGGTGGAGCCGCCCGCGATGGTCAGCATCAGGTGGCTGTTGGCGTTGGACATGGTGTAGGTGGCACCGTCCGAGATGCCGCCGCCCAGGTCGATCGTGCCGTAGGTGATCGGGTTCAGGCCGGTGCTGGTCAGGTGACCACCGCTGAGGACCAGCAGGCTGTGGCCGTCGGCCAGCGGGAGCAGGCCGCGGCTGTAACCGCCGGGGACCGTGGAGGCGATCCGGGTCCAGGTGTTCGCGGCGCCGTTCTGGGTGTTGAGGAACAGGTCGTCGCTGCTGTTGGCGCTCACCACGAGGGTGCCGTTGGCGCCGCCGGTCGGCAGCCAGGTGATGTACGGGGAGCTCTTGGGCTGGGTGCCGTCGGTCGCCTTGAGCGGGATGGCGGTGGCGGAGCCGAACGCCTCCGGGTTGGAGGAGATCTTGTAGTAGACGGCGAAGCCGCCCTCCGGGGCGCCCCAGAACTCGTACGTCATCACGTAGTTGCCGTTGGGCAGCTTGGCGATCACCGGCATGCCCGGACGGTCACCGTAGGTCGAGGTGGCGACGTCGTTCACCACGGAGCCCCAGGTCAGGCCATCCGTGGAGGTCTGGTGGACGATCTTCTGGCCGTAGCTCGGGTCACGCTGGTCGGAGTAGTACACGATCAGCTTCGAGCCGGACACCATCAGGAACGGCTCCCACACCGGGGTCTTGCCGTTGGTGGGGTCCGCCTCGCCGCCGGTGGCGATGGTGCTGACGAACGACCAGCTGACGCCGTGGTCGGTGCTCGCGTACAGGTCCAGCTCGGTCGAGGAGAGGTCGTTCGGGATGGAGTTGCCGGCGGCGAGGATCGTGCCGGCCGGGAAGTTGCCGATCTGCGTGGGCAGTTCGTACAGGAACGGCTGGTAGCGGTTGCCGAAGCCGTTGTGGGTGTCGCTGATGCTGGAGATCTGGCTCCAGCTGTTGCCGTTGTCCGTGCTGCGGTAGATCGGGAAGACGGGGGTGCCCGAGCTGTACTGCTCGAAGGTGGCGAGCAGGGTGCCGTTGGACGATCCGCTGTTCTGCAGGCGGAGGGCGCGCGGGTAGAGCGAGCCGGGCGAGGGGGCGTTCGACGGCGGGGTGTACATGGTCTGCGAGGCGCGGGAGATCGCTTGCGCCTGGCCGGAGGTGGGCAGGACGAGGGCGACGGCGGCTGCGAGCAGGGCCAGCAGCAGCGTGATCGCCTGGGTGCGGGGTATGGCGCGGTGTCCTGCGCCTTCCCTGGTGGTGGACATGGGCGGCTCCCAAGAGATGTCCGGGAAGAGGGGGATGGTGCGGGGCCCGCCGCTCCCGGGGAAAACGGGGGGAGACGGGAGCGGCGGGTGTCGGAGGGGAAGTCGTCAGCCGGCGCGGCGCAGCCGGACGACGTTCCAGGAGACGGGCGGCAGGCTCGCGGTGAGCCGCCCGTCGGTGATGGCACCGGTGTCGGCGGCGTACGGGCGGACCCGGTCGGGGTCGTCCTGGGTGTTGGTGGCGCGGATGTCCGGGTCGCTCAGCACCGCGTGCTCCACCGGGACGTAACCGGGGAACGCCCGCAGGTCCAGGGCGAGTTCGACGTTGTCGCTCTGGTGCCGGTTGATCGCGAAGACGGTGAGCTCGTCGCCGTCGTGGGTGGCCACGGCGTCCACGACGGAGACCTCGCCGAAACGTTTCGTCTCATAGGTCGGCGCGACCGGCTCCACCCGCAGGACCGTGCCGCGGGCGTGCCGGGCGGCCTGGGCGAAGGGGTGGAAGGTGGTCTGCCGCCAGCTCGGGCCGCCGGGCTCGCTGCGGATGGGGGCGATGACGTTGACGAGTTGGGCGAGGCAGGCGGCGGTGACGCGGTCGCTGTTGCGCAGCAGGCTGATCAGCAGCCCGCCGACCACCACGGCGTCGGCGACGTTGTACTCGTCCTCGATCACCCGGGGCGCGACGGCCCAGTCGGTGGGCTTCTCCTGCGCCTCGAAACGGGTGTTGTACCAGACGTTCCACTCGTCGAAGGAGAGGTTGATCCGCTTCTTCTTGCGCTGCTTGGCCCGGATGTGGTCGGCGGTGGCGACCACCGACTCGACGAAGTGGTCCATGTCGACCCCGGAGGCCAGGAAGCTGCCGAGGTCGCCGTCGAGCTCCTCGTAGTAGGCGTGGCAGGAGATGTAGTCGACCTGGTCGTACGCCTCCTCCAGGACGGTCGCCTCCCAGGCGCCGAAGGTCGGCATCGAGGAGCTGGAGCTGCCGCACGCGACCAGTTCGAGGCCGGGGTCGACCATGCGCATGGCCCGGGCGGTCTCGGCGGCGATACGGCCGTACTCCTGGGCGGTCTTGTGGCCGGTCTGCCAGGGGCCGTCCATCTCGTTGCCCAGGCACCACATGCGGATGCCGAAGGGGTCGGTGGCGCCGTTCTTGATGCGCTGGTCGGACCAGGCGGTGCCGCCCGGGTGGTTGCAGTACTCCAGCAGATCGAGGGCCTCGGCGACGCCCCGGGTGCCGAGGTTGACGGCCATCATCGACTCGACGCCGGCCTTCTCGGCCCAGCGCTGGAACTCGTGCAGGCCAAACGCGTTGGTCTCGGTGCTGTGCCAGGCGAGGTCCAGGCGGGTGGGGCGGTCGGCGACCGGGCCGACGCTGTCCTCCCAGCGGAAGCCGGAGACGAAGTTGCCGCCGGGATAGCGCACGGCGGTCACCCCCAGCTCGCGCACCAGGTCCAGGACGTCACGGCGCAGGCCGTCCTCGTCGGCGAACGCGTGGCCGGGCTCGTAGATGCCGGTGTAGACGCAGCGGCCCATGTGCTCGACGAACGAGCCGAAGGTACGGGGACTCACGTCGGCGACGCGGAAGGCGGGGTCGACGGTCAGGGAGGCGTGCAGCATGGAGGTCGCTCCGGGAGGTGCGCGAAGGGGGGAGGGGCGAGAGGCGAGGGGCTGGGCTTACTTGAGGCTTCCGACGGTCAACCCGCCGCGCCAGTAGCGCTGGAGGAGGAGGAAGGCGACGATCAGCGGCAGGACCGCCACGAGGGAACCCGCGATGACGAGCGTGAACAGGGTGTTGGCGCCGGACTGGACCAGCGCTCCCTGGTACCAGGACTGCAGGCCCACGGTCAGCGGGAACAGCTTGTCGTTGTTGAGCATGACCAGCGGCAGGAAGAAGTTGTTCCAGGTGCCGACCATGGAGAACAGCAGCACGGTCACCAGCGCGGGCTTCAGCGTCGGCAGCGCCACGTTGAACAGCACCCGCAGCTCACCGGCCCCGTCCACCCGGGCCGCCTCGAGGAGCTCGTCCGGCAGGGACTCCTGGACGTACACCCGGACCAGGTAGACGCCGAACGGGTTGAGCAGCGAGGGCAGGATGACCGCCCACATGGTGTTGGTCAGCGCCACCTTGCTCAGCAGCAGATAGGTGGGGATGGCCAGCGCGGTCGCCGGGACCATGATGGCGCCGAGCAGGCTGGAGAAGAGCAGGTTGCGGCCCGGGAAGCGGTACTTGGCGAAGGCGTACCCGGCGAAGGTGGCCACCGCGGTGGCGCCGACCCCGCTGACGCCCGCGTAGATCGCGGTGTTGCCCATCCAGCGCAGGTACTCGCCGTCGTTGTACGTGAACAGCTGCTGGAGGTTGGTGAAGAAGGCGCCCGGCGAGTGGAACCACAGGGCGGCGGTGGAGAACAGGGCGTCGTTGTCCTTGGTGGCGGCGACGACCAGCCACCAGAACGGCATCAGGAAGTACAGGATCATCGCCACCATCACCGCGTTGACGGTGACGCGCCCTCGGACGGAGGACGTACGGCGGGACGCCGGGGCGGCGACGGCGGGGGCGGGGACAGCGGCGGTGGTCACTTCAGTCCGCTCCTTTTGCGTGCGGCGAACAGGAAGATGTAGGAGCCGATGAAGACCACCGCTCCGAGCGAGAAGGAGATGGCGGCGGAGTAGTTGAACTCCGAGTACTGGAAGGCGAGGTTGTAGGCGTAGAGGTTCGGCGTGTAGTCCGGGGTGATCACGGAGGACGCCGTCGGCTCCAGCACCCGCGGCTCGGTGAAGAACTGCAGGGTGCCGATGATGGTGAACATCAGCGTGAGCACCATGGCCGAGGAGATCATCGGGATCTTGATGCGCAGGGCCGTCTGGATCTGTCCCGCGCCGTCGAGCTTGGCCGCCTCGTAGACCTCGCGGGGCAGGCCCTGTAGCGCGGCGTACAGGACGATCATGTTGTAGCCGGTCCACTGCCAGGTCACGATGTTGCCGAGCGAGGTCAGCATCAGGCTGTGGCCCAGCAGGTCGATCTTCCCGGTGCCGAGGGCGTGGCTGAGGGAGTTCACCGGGCCGAAGGTGGGGCTGTACAGGAAGCCCCACATCAGGGCGCCGATCACCGCGGGGACGGCGTACGGCATGAACAGCGTCATCCGGAAGACCTTGGCGAGCTTGCTGGAGACCTCGTCGATGATGAGGGCGCCTAGCAGCGCGAGACCGAGCATGACTGGGATCTGCACCAGGCCGAAGAGCGCCACGCGGCGCACACCGGACAGGAAGTGCGGGTCGCTGAAGGTCTGCTGGTAGTTGGCGAACCAGCTGAAGTGGTCACCGCCGACCAGGGTGGAGGTCCTCAGGCTCAGCCAGAAGGCGTACGCCAGCGGGGCCACCAGGAAGGCCGCGAAGAGCAGCCCGAACGGGGTGATCAGCAGCAGGCCCATGGCCTGGTGGCGGGCGTGGGCGGACTGCCGTCCGTTCCGGCGACCCGCGCCCGATCCGGTCACAGGGGAGCGAAGTCCCTTCTTGCGGACGGTACTCGGGGGCGCGGCCGTCGCGGGTCCCTGCTGTCGGAGCAGGCTCATCACATCTCCTTGCGCGTCTTGCGGAACCCCCGCCGGCGGGCGGTGCGACGCGCGGGCGCCGGCGGGGGCAGTGGGGGAGTCGGGGACTCGGGCCGGTTACTTGCTGACCTTGAATCCCTGCTTGGCCGCGTAGGAGCTCACCTGGTCCTGGACGTTGTCGTTCACGGACGACCAGTCGGTCTGACCCTGGAGGGCCTTGCCCACCTCACTGGTGTCGGTGTTGTAGGCGAAGTCCTGGAACGGGCTCCAGTCGAAGGCCCCGATGCCGTTCGCCGCGGGCACGAACACCTTGTTGATCTGCTGGCCGCCGAAGAAGTCGTACTTCTTGTTCTTGAAGTACTCGCTCTCGAGGGTCGGGGTGGCCAGCGGGAACAGGTAGGCCTGGTCGATGCCGATCTTCCAGGCCGCCTCGGAGGTGCCGAAGAGCTCCCTGGCGACCTGGGTGGCCTCCTTGGGGTGCTTGGTCTGCGTGGTCACCGAGAAGCTCGAACCGCCCCAGTCGCCCTGGGCGTTGCCGCCCGCGGTCCACTGCGGGAGCGGGGCGACCCGCCACTTGCCCGCGGTCTTCTTGGCGACGCTGGAGAGGTAGCCCGGACCCCAGCCGGCCGCGATGTAGGTGGCGTACTTGCCGGTGCTGAGGCCGTTGTAGAAGTCCGTGGTGGCGTACGACTGGGTGTCGACCAGCTTGTTCTTGACCAGGTCGCCCCAGTAGTCGTAGACCTTCTTGGCGTTGTCGTCGTTGAGCTTGACCCCGATGTCCGGCAGCTTGCTCGCCGAGTAGGTGTAGGGGCGCGAGCCGGCCTGCCACATCAGGCCCTGGCGCCAGCCGGCGGCCGTCTCGTCGCTGCCGAAGTCGGTCATGTACGCGTTGGGGTCGGCCTTGTGCAGCTTGGCGGCCTCCTCCTTGTACTCCGCCCAGGTCGTCGGGACCTTCAGGTTGTACTTCTTGAAGAGGTCGGCGCGGTACATCATCGCCATCGGGCCGCCGTCGACCGGGATCGCGTAGACGTGCTCGCCGTCGGAGGCCTGCTTCCAGGCCCAGTCGACGTAGTTGCCCTTGTCGTCGTTGGCGCCGTACTTGCCCATGTCGAGCAGGCCCTTGGTGAGCTGGATGGTGGGCAGCTCCTGGAACTCCAGCATGACGACGTCGGGGGCGCCCTGGCCCGCCTTGAGCGCGGTCTTCAGCTTGGTGTACTCGTCCTGGCCGACGCCCGCCTGCACCCAGTCGACCTGGACGTCCTTGTGGGTCTTGTTGAACTCGGCCACGACCTGCTTGAACTGCGGGTACCAGGCCCACACCTTGATGTGCACCGGGCCGCTGCCCGTGGCGCCGCTGCCGCTGCCGCCGCCCGACCCGCAGGCCGCGAGGAGCACACCGGCGAGGGCGGCGGAGGTCGCCGCGACCGCGGTCCGACGCAGCGAACGGGACGTGGGCTTGCTGATGGAGGACATGAGCGATCTCCTGGGTGTGGTGCCCGAGGGCAGGGCAGGGCTGGGGAAGACAAGGCGGAGGGACGCCGGACACACGGAGGTCCGTCGTATACGGGCCGGGGCGTGCGGCACCGCGGCTCGGTGAGGGGGGACGTCGACGGGCGCGGGAGGGTGGGCGCGGGTGACGTCGGTGAAGTGAGCGACAGCTCGGTGATCAGCGCGGGGGCGCTGTCAGACCACCATGAGTAAAGAGCGAAGCCCTGTCAGGCCCGGTGCGGCTCCCGGCCCCTGCGTGGTGGCTCTTCCCACTGCGGCTCCTACGATCCGGTCCGCGACGCGGTGACGTCACGGTCCCTGGGTTCCCGACCCGGCTGGATCAGGCCCCCTTCTGCTACGCTTTGCAGCGCTGCAAAAGTGTTAACCGAGAACTTGCCGCGCTGCAAGGGGTAACTCGAAGGAAACTTTCAGCGCTGAAAGCGACATCCGGGATGAAGGTGGCATATGGCTAAGGGCGTCACGCTCCGCGACGTCGCGGCGCTCGCCGGCGTCTCCAGCCGGACCGTGTCCAACGTGGTCAACGGCTACGCGGCGGTCTCCGATTCCATGCGGGCCCGGGTGCAGAAGGCCGTCGACGAGCTCGGCTACCAGCCCAACGTCCTGGCCCGCAACCTCGCCTCCGGCCGCTCGGGCCAGATCGCGGTGGTGGTGCCGTACCTGGACACGCCCTACTTCGCCGAACTGTCCCAGGGCATCATCCGGGCGGCGCGGGTCCAGGGGTACAACGTCCTGATCGACCAGACCGACGGCGACGCGGAGCACGAGAAGACGTTCCTCAGCCGCGGCTCCCAGCAACTGCTGTTCGACGGCGTCATCTTCAGCCCGCTGGGACTGGCCCAGTCCGACCTGGGCGAACGCGACGCGACCCTCCCGCTGGTCGTGCTCGGCGAGCGGGTGAGCGACGGCGGCTTCGACCACATCGGCATCGACGACGTCACCGCCTCCCGGGAGGCCACCGAGCATCTGCTCGGCCTCGGCCGGCGCCGCGTCGCCGCGATCGGCGACCAGCCCTACCGCACCGGTGAGGCGGCCCAACTGCGCACCCAGGGCTACCGGTTGGCCCACGAGTGGGCCGGGATTCCCGTCCGCGAGGAACTGGTCATCTCCACCCCGCGGTTCAACCGCTCCGACGGCGCCAGCGCCATGGCCCACCTGCTCGACCTGGAGGAACCGCCCGACGCGGTCTTCTGCTACAGCGACCTGGTGGCCCTGGGCGCCCTGCACACACTGGCCGCCCGCGGGCTGCGCGTCCCCGAGGACGTCGCCGTCGTCGGCTACGACGACATCGAGGACGCCCGCTACTCGAACCCGCCGGTCACGACCATCTCCCCGGACAAGAAGATGATCGCCGAGACGGCGGTCGAGCGACTGCTCAAGCGGATCCGCAGCTCGACCCATGTGCCCGGCATGGAGATTCGGGCTCCGCATCGGCTCATTGCGCGGGCCAGCACGATGGGGCGGCAGGCGATGGGCGCGGCAGACGGAGTGTGAGCATTCGGAGGGTTGCGGCGGAGCTCGAACATGGCCGAAACCGGGGTCCCGTATCGGCATTCCCTCGGAGCACACTGGCCACGCAAGTTGCTTGAGAGTTGGACAACCCTTCGATCCTTCGATTGATTGGCAGACGGCATGCGCCTCACGTCCCCCCACGGCCGCACGCGCCGCACGGCCCGTTCCGCTTCGTTGGCCGCCCTGTTCGCCCTCACCGGCGCCACCGCCCTTGTCGCAGCGCCCACCGCGTCCGCAGCCCCCACGGCCTCCCTCACCGCCGACGTACCGCTGGCCGCCAGAGGGGCCGGCAACTCCGTCGTGTACTTCGGCAGTCTCCGGATCGACGACGGCACCTCCGTCACCTGCCTGAGCGGGTGGGGCGGCGGCACCACTTCCGGCGGCAACGGCCGGATCATCTTTGCCACCGACTACAAGATCACCCCGGGCGCCACCTACGGCATCTCCGCCTGGGAGAGCGGCAACTGCGACGCGCCCGGGTATACCCAGTCCCTCGGCGGCGTGACCGTCAAGCCCACGGCGGCGGACTTCTCCAACGGTGTGTACACGGTCAGGATCCCCTAGAAGGCCAGGACGAGCGAAGCGGTCCTGACCGGGGTGCGGCTGTGTGTGGCTGCGCTTGCGTCGGTGGGAGGTCGGCTTCCGGCTGTCACTCGGCATCGACTCCGTGGCCACGAGCGACGCCGTCCGCCCCTCCCCGGCCGAGTGCTCGGCGACGACCATGGCTCGGATAAGGGAGGGCCGCAGTCCAGGAGGCCGTGCGGCACCGTCGGCAGAGCAGCAACGGCTCACCCATGAAACCAGCCCCAGGCCACTGACCTCCGGTCTTAAGGGCACGCCATGGGCACGCCCTCGGTTCGGAGGGTGCCAGAGAGCCGGCGCCAGCTCGCGCAGTCGATGACGCGCGGCCTTCGGCAGAACCTGTGACCACTGGCGGTCCTATCGGCTCGGCGCGGCCGACACCCACCGGTCGGGCGATGGTCTCCACCGCAAGACGAACTTCCGATCACTGACGGGGCAGGGACGACGATTGCTTTGACTTGACCGCTCGGTGACACTGCAGCCGCTTAGATGTTGAGCCCGCTCCGCGAGACCCGGGGGAGATGTGCGGATACATCAATCCGGTACATGGACTACTCTTGGTACATGCCCATGAAGCGCACGAACGTCTACGCGGACCCCGAAGACCTGGCGATCATCAAGGAGGCTGCCAAGCGCCGGGGGATAAGCGAGGCCGAGATCATCCGCCAGGGCATCCATCTCGCGGCCATGGCAAATCGGGTCTGGGACGAGCCGCTGTTCTCACGCACCTTCGAGGGGCCGGGGCGCACGCCGTCCACGTCGGAGGTCCGCGACACGGTGGCCGATGCCGTCCGGCGTGAGACCGGCCCGGGTTCCGGATCCGCCGCGTGATCATTGTCATCGTCGATACGTCCGGCCTTCTGGCAGCGCTGGACTCGGCTCATCCGGAACATGGGGCGGCGAACGAGGCGATCATGGCGGCGGGCCTGCTGGTCATGTCCCCGCTCCTGCTGGCCGAACTGGATCACGTGGCGACGCGTGAGCTCGGCAGGGAGGCCGCCCTCAGCGCGGTCGACGACCTGCGGCGCTGGATGAGCCGGGGCCGTGTCGTCCTGCCGGAGATCACGGAGGACCGCTTGGGCGCGGCCCAGTCCGTCCGTGTCCGTTACCGCGCGCTGGACCTCGACCTCGCCGACGCGGTGAACGTCGCGCTCGCCGCCGACTACGACACGGACGCGATCCTCACGCTGGACCGACGAGACTTCCGGGCCGTACGCCCGCTGGGCCGTTACAAGGCGTTCCGGGTACTCCCCGACGACCTCCCGCTCTGACCCAGGACGCAGGACGGGTGTCCACCAGTGCCAGAACCGTGCCTACGCCGCGCATGCCGTCCCCCTGGGGGCCACAGGCCCTGTCGGACCTGACGGAGCCGCCATGGCTCCTCCGCCGACCAGACTTCCCGGCACACCGCGTTCACCCTATCCGCCCGCCCGACGTCAAGGCAGTGTCAAGTTCCCCGCAGCGGACGCCAAGGAAGCGCTAACGAACGCCCCGGCCGGGCCCCGAAGGCGCTTCGGTAGGAAGAGGCAACCCGCCTTCTGCGGGAGTTGAGCCAGTGAGCGGAGCGCGTCGGCGGCGATGAGTGGTGACGTACGGCCCGGACGACTGAAGGTCTACCTCGGGGCTGCTCCGGGTGTGGGCAAGACCTGTCGGATGCTCGACGAGGGGCGCGCCGTGCCGCCCGGGGCGCGGACGTGGTGGTCGGCTTCGCCGAGTGCCATGACCGGCCGCGCACCGAGGCCATGCTCGACGGTTTGGAGGTCGTCCCCCGGACCCGCTGCGACTACCGCGGCGGACAGTTCGAGGAGATGGACCTCGGCGCCCTGCTGGCCCGTCGGCCGCAGTGCGCCGGGTGTAGAGGTGCGGGGCGAGCGGGTGCCGCGCCGCCGCGGGGCGCGGGCGCGCCATGCAGTCGTTCGGCTGCGGCGCCACCGTGGTTGGTCGCGCCCGCGGTGGCAGCCGCACATCGGCACAGCCCCGCGCGCCTTCGGGGCGTCGAGGACCTGCGTCGTCACTCCAGCCCCGACGCCCTGAACACCTCGCGGGCGGTCTCGTGGTCGATGCGCCGGGCGAGGCGGCGCAACGCGGTCGCCCCGTACAGCAGCGTGCCGCCCGCCGCCGACTTCCGGGCCCCTGCCTCCAGCCGGAGCCACAACCGCGGGTTCCGTACGAGTACTTCGGGGTCGATCTCCACCTGTCCGCCGAGCGCGTCCCGCAGCAACAGCCGCTGCGAGATGCCGTCGAGGCAGCGCACGGACACCAACAGGTCGGTGCGGACCCGGCGTTCGCGCAGCAGCCGACGGATCGAGAGCCAGTCCGCGCCGACCCGGACGCGGGCCGGACACAGCACGAGGAAGAGCAGCAGCGCCAGGCCGAACCACAGCGTGCCGCGTCCGAATGTGAGTCGGTCCGTCCCCCAGTCGAGCAGAAGCAGCAGGACCAAGAGCACTCCGGCGCAGCGCACCGAGTCCCGCACGTCCTGTGCCCAGCGGAGGTCGTGCGTGCTGTCGGCGAGTTCGCGCGCACCGTCGCGGCATCCCATGACGGCGACCGTAAGGATGCGGAAGGCTCGTTCGCCTGCCTTTTGACGCGACTCTGATGTCTCTGTCACGTGTGTCACATACCCGTCAAGGACCCGTCAAAGTCGGCCGGTTCAGCGCGAAGGAGACGCCAAGAGACGTCGGATCCGGCCGGAAACGGTCACACCCTGAGTGCACCGCGCACGCCTCTGCCCTCATGCGCGGCACAAAGGAAGAAGGAGCACGCACCGATGTCCGTCCTGACCCACGAGCCGGGCGCGATCCCCGCCGACGAGGAGCCGCCGGATACCGGCGAGCGGCATCGCCTCACCGCATTGACGGGCCTGGCCGCCCTGTCCCTGGACGCGATGGCGTCGGTGGCGTACGGCCCTGAGGCGATCGTGCTCGTGCTGGCCGCCGCGGGCGCGCACGGCCTGGGTTTCACCCTGCCGGTCACGCTGGCCATCGCCGCACTGCTCGCGGTGCTGGTGGCCTCGTACCGTCAGGTGATCGCGGCCTTCCCGGACGGTGGCGGTTCGTACGCCGTCGCCAAGACGCACCTAGGGGCGCGCACGAGCCTGGTCGCGGCCGCCTCGCTGGTCCTCGACTACGTCCTGAACGTGGCCGTCGCCGTCACCGCCGGCGTGGCCGCGCTGACCTCTGCCTTCCCCGGCCTCTACGACGACCGGCTGTGGCTGTGCCTGGTGGTGCTCGTGCTGATCACGGGCGTCAACCTGCGGGGAATCGTCGAGTCGGCCAGGATCTTCATCGTGCCGACCGTGGTGTTCGTCGGGTCGATCCTCGTGCTCATAGCCGTGGGCCTGTTCCGGTCCGGGCCGGTGAGCACGGCCACCGCCGACGGGCATGCCTCCGCGCTCGCCGACAACGCCACCACTGTCGGCGCCCTGCTGTTGCTGAAGGCCTTCGCCTCCGGGTGCGCCGCGCTCACGGGAGTCGAGGCCATCGCGAACGCCGTCCCGTCCTTCCGCGTCCCGCGTGCCAAGCGGGCCCAGCGCGCGGAGGTCGCCCTCGGGGCGGTGCTCGGTGTGATGCTGATCGGACTGTCGGTGCTGATCGGCCGTTTCCACCTCCAGCCGGTCGACGGCGTCACCGTCCTCGCCCAGCTCGCGGACGCTTCGCTCGGGCACAACTGGGCTTTCTACGTCATCCAGTTCGCGACGATGATCCTGCTCGCGCTCTCGGCCAACACCTCCTTCGGCGGTCTGCCGGTGCTGTTGAAGCTGCTCGCCCGCGACAACTACCTGCCGCACGTGTTCGCGCTGAAGGCCGACCGGCAGGTCCACCGGCACGGGGTGCTCGCCCTGGCCGCCGTCTCCGCCGCGCTGCTGGTGTTCTCCGGCGGCGACACGAACACCCTTGTGCCGTTGTTCGCCATCGGTGTCTTCGTCGGGTTCACGATCGCGCAGGTCGGAATGGTCAGGCACTGGCGGGCCGAGCGCGGCACCGGACGGCGCGGCAAGGCCCTCCTGAACGGCTTCGGGGCCGGGCTCACCGGCGTGGCGACGGTCGTCGTCACCGTGGAGAAGTTCGAGGAGGGCGCCTGGCTGGTCGTGATCGCGCTGCCGCTGCTGGTCGCTGCCTTCGTCGCCGTCCATCGGGCCTACGGGCGGATCAGCGAGCGGCTCGGTCTGGGGCGTATCCCCGAGCCTCCGCACCGCGAGCGTTCGCTGGTGATCGTGCCCGTGTCCTCGCTGTCCCGGCTGACCTCCGAGGCTCTCACCGCCGCCGCCTCCCTGGGCGACGAGGTCCGCGCGGTCACCGTCTGCTACCCCGATCCCGAGGACCGGGCCGCCCTGCACGCCCTGGAGCGCTCCTGGGCCGAGTGGGACCCCGGAGTACCCCTCGTGCGGCTGTCGTGTGGGCGGCGCAGCCTGGGCCGCCCCATCGCCGCCTACGTCCGCGAGGTTGCCATGGCCGAGCCCGCCACCCGGGTGACGGTGCTGATCCCGGAGGCGGAACCGGAGCGGCTGTGGCAGCGGCTGCTGCAGAACCAGCGGGGGGCGGTCGTCGCCCATGCCGTACGGCGGGAGACGGACGCCGTCATCTGCCGACTGCGGTTCCGCCTGATGTGAGGGTTGCGGAGGGCTGGGCCGTAAGGGGCCCGTCAAAGGTGTGGGGGCCGCCGTAAGGGACTCGTCAACGGCCGACCGATTCCGGCCGGGGGCGGGGTTTCCTCTGTCTGTCCGATTCTCTTCCGAACCTCTTCTAGGAGTTCGCGATGGCCGACCTGGCCTTCGTCGTCACCACGATCGCGGTCTTCGCGCTGGTGGCCCTCGTCGCCAAGGGGGTGACGAAGCTGTGACCGCCGAGAACATCGTCGGCCTCGTCGTGGCCGTCGCCCTGCTGGGCTATCTCGTCCTCGCCCTGATCTTCCCGGAGAGGTTCTGAGACACAGATGGGTCCCGTACTCGCCGGCGTCCTCCAGTTGCTCGCCCTCATAGGCGCACTGGCCCTCGCCTACGTCCCCCTCGGCAACTACATGGCCAGGGTCTACTCCACCGACAAGCACTGGCGCGTCGAGAAGTGGATCTACAAGGGCATCGGCGCCAACCCCGACACCGAGATGCGCTGGCCCGCGTATCTGCGCGGTGTCCTCGCCTTCTCCGCCGTCGGTGTGCTGTTCCTGTACCTGCTGCAGCGGCTGCAGGGTGTGCTGCCGGGCTCGCTGGGCTTCGCCTCCATCGACCCGGACCAGGCGTTCAACACCGCCGTGTCGTTTGTGACCAACACCAACTGGCAGTCGTACTACGGCGAGCAGGCCATGGGCCACGTCGTGCAGACCGCCGGGCTCGCCGTGCAGAACTTCGTGTCGGCGGCCGTGGGTATCGCGGTGGCGGTGGCGCTGGTGCGCGGGTTCGCGCGGTCCCGGACCGGTGAACTGGGCAACTTCTGGGCCGACATGGTGCGTGGGGTGACGCGGATTCTGCTGCCTGGCGCCTTTGTCGCGGCGGTCGTGCTGGTCGCCTGCGGTGCCATCCAGAACTTCTCCGGCATTCACGAGGTCGGTCAGTTCATGGGGGGCTCGCAGCAGTGGAACGGCGGCGCGGTCGCCTCGCAGGAGGCGATCAAGGAATTCGGTACGAACGGTGGCGGGTACTTCAATGCCAACTCCGCGCACCCGTTTGAGAATCCGACGCCCTTCACGAACCTGTTCGAGATCTTCCTGCTCCTGGTGATCCCGTTCTCCCTGACCCGCACCTTCGGCGTGATGGTCGGAAGCGTGAAGCAGGGGTACGCGATCCTCGCCACGATGGCGACGATCTGGGTCGGCTTCACCGCCCTGATGATGTGGACCGAGTTCGCCCACCACGGCCCGGCGTTGCAGATCGCGGGCGGGGCGTACGAGGGCAAGGAGGTCCGGTTCGGGGTCGGTTCCTCGTCGATCTTCGCGGTGGCGACGACGCTGACGTCGACCGGTGCGGTGGACTCCTTCCACTCCTCCTTCACCGGGCTCGGCGGCGGGATCACGATGCTGTCGATGATGCTGGGCGAGATCGCGCCCGGCGGTACCGGGTCCGGCCTCTACGGCATGCTGATCATGGCGGTCATCGCGGTGTTCATCGCCGGGCTGATGGTCGGCCGTACGCCCGAGTACCTGGGCAAGAAGATCGGCACCCGTGAGATCAAGCTGGCCGCCTGCTACATCCTGATCACCCCGGCTCTGGTGCTTGTCTTCACCGCTGCGGCGATGGCCCTGCCGACGCCCGGTAACTCGATGACCAACTCCGGGGCGCACGGGTTCTCCGAGATCCTCTACGCCTACACGTCCGCCGCGAACAACAACGGCTCGGCCTTCGCGGGGCTGAACGCGGACACCCAGTGGTTCAACACCACCCTGGGCCTGGCCATGGTCCTGGGCCGCTTCCTGCCCATGGTGTTCGTGCTGGCGCTGGCCGGGTCGCTCGCCGAGCAGCAGCCGGTGCCTCAGACCGCGGGCACCCTGCGTACCGAGAAGCCGCTGTTCACCGGGTTGTTGGTGGGCGCGATCCTCATCATCACCGGTCTGACGTACTTCCCGGCGCTCGCGCTGGGCCCGCTGGCCGAGGGGCTGGCGTCATGACCACCCGTACCGAAAGCAGCGAGATGTCCACTCCCACCCTTGCGCCCCACCAGGACGCGCCGACGGGTCACAAGGCTCCCGAGGGCCGTGTCGGCGCGGGCCTCTTCGATCCCAAGCAGCTGCTCAAGTCGCTGCCGGACGCCTTCCGCAAGCTCGACCCGCGGGTGATGGTGAAGTCGCCCGTGATGTTCGTGGTGTGGATCGGATCCGTCCTGACCACGGTGTTCTCCTTCAAGGACCCCGGTGACTGGTTCGGCTGGACCATCAGCGCCTGGCTGTGGCTGACGGTCGTCTTCGCCAACCTGGCGGAGGCCGTCGCCGAGGGCCGCGGCAAGGCGCAGGCCGACACACTGCGCAAAGCCAAGACCGACACCGTGGCACGGCTGGTGGACGGCACCGAGGTGCCGGGAACCGCGTTGAAGATCGGTGACCTGGTGGTCTGCGAGGCGGGCGACGTCATCCCCGGCGACGGTGACGTCGTCGAGGGTGTCGCGAGCGTCGACGAGTCGGCGATCACCGGCGAGTCCGCCCCGGTCATCCGGGAGTCCGGCGGCGACCGGAGTGCGGTCACCGGCGGGACGAAGGTCCTCTCCGACCGGATCGTCATCAAGATCACGACGAAGCCCGGTGAGACCTTCATCGACCGGATGATCAACCTCGTCGAGGGCGCGGCCCGGCAGAAGACGCCGAACGAGATCGCGCTGAACATCCTGCTGGCGTCCCTGACGATCGTGTTCCTGCTGGCGGTGGCGACCCTGCCGCCCTTCGCGGACTACGCGGGCACGCACCTGACGATGGTGGTGCTGGTCGCCCTGCTGGTCTGCCTGATCCCGACCACGATCGGCGCCCTGCTCTCCGCGATCGGCATCGCCGGCATGGACCGCCTCGTCCAGCGCAACGTCCTGGCCATGTCGGGAAGGGCTGTTGAGGCCGCCGGGGATGTGTCGACGCTGCTGCTCGACAAGACCGGCACCATCACGCTCGGAAACCGCCAGGCCGCCGAGTTCGTGCCGGTGGCCGGGACGAGCGAGGCCGAGGTGGCCGACGCCGCCCAGCTCTCCTCGCTGGCCGACGAGACGCCCGAGGGCCGCTCCGTCGTCGTACTGGCGAAGGAGAAGTACGGGCTGCGCGAGCGTGAGCTGGTCGGCGCCGAGTGGATCGCCTTCACCGCCCAGACCCGGATGTCCGGAGTGGACGTCGAGGGGCGCAAGATCCGTAAGGGTGCGGCCGGTTCGGTCATCGCCTGGGTGGAGGAGCAGGGCGGTGAAGTCGCCCAGGACGCACGGGGGTTGACCGACCGTATCTCCGAGGCGGGTGGCACCCCGCTGCTGGTCGCGGTCGAGGACGCCGACGGTGCCCGGGTGCTGGGGGTCATCCACCTCAAGGACGTCGTCAAGGAGGGCATGCGCGAGCGGTTCGACGAGCTGCGGCGCATGGGCATCAAGACCGTCATGATCACGGGTGACAACCCGCTGACGGCCAAGGCGATCGCCGAGGAGGCGGGCGTCGACGACT